>JAYKHZ010000090.1:0-25884 GCA_035286165.1 Synechococcus sp. | reverse complement strand
CCAGGGAAATCGGCAGCTGGGCTGATTTGGCGATGAAACGCAGCTTCTCGATGGTCATCTCCATCGATTCAGCGATCTCCTCCTCAGTGGGCTTACGGCCAAACTCCTGAGACAGCACCTTGGTGGTCTTTTTGATGCGGGAGATCGTTTCGTAGAGGTGCACCGGCAGGCGAATGGTGCGCGACTGATCGGCAATGGCGCGGGTGATGGCCTGACGGATCCACCAGGTGGCGTAAGTGGAGAACTTGTAACCCTTTTCGTGGTCGAACTTCTCCGCAGCACGGATCAAGCCGAGGCTGCCTTCTTGAATCAGATCCTGGAAGCTCAGGCCCCGGTTCATGTACTTCTTGGCGATCGACACCACCAGGCGCAGGTTGGACTGCACCATCTTTTCCTTGGCCCGCCGGCCCAGCATCAGGCGGCGACGGAACTTGATGGGGGGCATCTCCACCAGAGCGGCCCACTCTTTGTTGTCGGGATATTTGCCGTGATCCTCTTCGAACTGATCCGCCAGTTCTTCGAGATGCAGCAGGTCGGCGATCTTGCGGGCCAGCTCAATCTCTTCATCCGGACGCAGCAAGCGGATGCGACCGATCTCCTGCAGATACACCCGAATGGAGTCTTCGGTGTAAACGCCCTTCGGCCCGATCTTGATGCTGGGCAGCTTGGCGGCTTTGCCGTCCTTGGCCACCGCGGTGGATACCGCCACCACGGCATCGGGTGTTGCGGTGGCGTCGCTGGCCTTGGCTGCTGCCGCTTTGGTGGTCTTGGCCTTGGTGGTTTTGGCTGCTGCTGATTTGGTGGCGGTCTTTGCCGCTGCAGTCTTGGAGGTCTTGGCCTTGGTGGTTTTGGCTGCTGCTGATTTGGTTGTGGTCTTTGCCGCTGCTGCCTTGGTGGTCTTGGCCTTGGTGGTTTTGGCCGCTGCTGATTTGGTTGTGGTCTTCGCCGCTGCCGCCTTGGTGGGCTTGGCCTTGCTCGCCGTGGCCTTGGCCGCTGGCTTGAGCTTCACTTCCTTGGTCTGACCGTCCTGGCCAGAGGCGGAAACGATTTCGAGGACACCACCACTCGACTTGGAGGATGCAGCAGGCATGCGATCAAAAGCAGACGTATGGGAGCTCCCATGGCCGCAAAGCCGTCAGGAACAGGGAAAGCGGGAGAGCTAAGGGATCAGAACCGTTTAACGGATATGGCGTTCAGTGCAGGTGGGTCAAACCCTCAAGATGGTCGACAGCAAAGACAGGATTGTCAGGGGTGATCGCAGACCAGGAGCAAGAGCTCCTCAAGTCTTCCCGCTGGCCGGATTTCTGCCTTGGTCCGGCGACTGCTAAGCAGCCCAACCTGTCCATCTTAAGAAATGGGTTGGTGTTCTGCAACATCACTTCAGAGGGAGGACGATAGTGATTTGCCACTTCGCTGAGGCGATTGACGACAAGTGGCACACGCGGTGAGCGTTTGGGTGGAAGCTGGCCGAGAAGGCCGGCTCCTCAGTTACGACGCCAGCGGTATTCCTGATCTGCAGCCCGGCGATCTGGTGCAGGTGCGGCTGCGGGGCCGGCTGCACACCGGCCTGGTGAGCGCCGAATCGAGCGCAGCTCCCCCTGGGATGTCGCTCGAACCGGTGTTGCAGCGGCTTGAAACCGCCGCGGTGGATCAGCACTGGCAAGCGCTGCTGCAGCAGGTGGCGCTCCACTGCCACACCGCACCGTTCCAGGTGCTCAAGGCCGCCTTGCCGGGGGGCTGGCTGGGCCAGAAACGCAGTGGCGGCAGCCACGGGCGACGCCAGCTGGTGGCCAGCCTGCAAACCAATGCATCCCTAGGGGGCGAGGAGAGACCCCTCACCGCCAGACAGCTGCAGGTGCTGGAGCACCTGCAGCGCCACGGCCCCCTCCCCTTGAGCCAGCTGGAATCCAGCGGCCACAGCCGCGCTGTGGTGAAAGCCGTGGAGCAGCGGGGCTTGCTGAAGCTGGAGACAAAGCTGCTGCAGGGCGATGCCACAGCACCCGCCGCGGTGCAGCGGCATGAGAGCCCACCAGCACTGAGCAGCCAGCAGCAGCAGGCGCTGCAACAGCTCGCTGATGCGCCGCAACAACCGGCCTGGTTGCTCTGGGGGGTCACGGGCTCCGGCAAGACCGAGGTGTATCTGCGCTGCTGCGAAGAACCCCTGCAACGGGGGCAAAGCGTACTGATGCTCACCCCCGAGATCGGCCTGATCCCCCAGCTCCAGGAGCGCTGCCGCCGCCGCTTTGGTGAGGTGGTGGTGAGTTTTCACTCCGGCATGAGTGAAGGGGAGCGCATCCGCGCCTGGCGCCGCTGCCGCAGCGGCGCGCCCTGCCTGGTGGTGGGCACCCGCTCCGCGATCTTCCTGCCCCTGGCCCAGCTGGGACTGATCGTGCTGGATGAGGAACACGACAGCTCCTACAAGCAGGAAGCTCCCATGCCCTGCTACCACGCCCGCGATGTGGCCTTGATGCGTCAGCGCCTGCAGGGGTGTCGCCTGATCCTGGGCAGTGCCACCCCCAGCCTGGAGAGTTGGCTGCTCACCCAGGGAGCGCAACCCAGCCTTGGCCTGCTGCGCCTGAGTGAACGCATCGCCGCACGCCCCTTGCCACCGGTGCGCCTGGTGGACATGCGCCAGGAGCTGGCCGAGGGCCATCGCCGCCTGCTCAGCCGCCCACTGCTGGATCGCCTGCAACGCTTGCCCGAGCGGGGGGAACAGGCGGTGGTCCTCGTGCCGCGGCGGGGCTACAGCACCTTTCTGAGCTGCCGCAGTTGCGGCGAAGCGGTGCAATGCCCCCATTGCGATGTCTCCCTCACCGTGCACCGCAGCCGTGAGGGCCGCAGCTGGCTGCGCTGCCATTGGTGCGACCACCGCGAAGAGATGGAACAGCGCTGTCGCCACTGCGGCTCAACAGCCTTCAAACCCTTTGGTGCGGGCACCCAGCGGGTGATCGACACCCTCGAAGAGGAACTGGAAGGGCTGAGGTTGCTGCGCTTTGACCGCGACAGCACCCGCGGCCGCGATGGGCACCAGCGGCTGCTGGATCGCTTTGCCGCTGGCGACGCGGATGTGCTGGTGGGCACGCAGATGCTGGCCAAGGGCATGGACCTTCCCCAGGTGACCCTGGCCGCTGTGCTCGCAGCTGATGGCCTGCTGCATCGCCCCGATGTGCGCGCCGCTGAACAAAGCCTGCAGCTGCTGTTGCAGCTGGCCGGCCGCGCGGGCCGTGGTGAGCAGCCTGGCGAAGTGCTGGTGCAGACCTACAGCCCGGATCACCGGGTGATTCGCCACCTGATCGATGGGCGCTACGAGCGCTTCTTAGACGAAGAAAACAGCATGCGAGCCGCCGCTGGGCTGGTGCCCTACAGCCGTGCCTGCCTGCTGCGCTTTGCTGGTCCCCAGGCCAGCATCACCGCCAGCTCAGCCACCGCCTTGCTGGAACACGTGCGCGCACAGCTGCAGCAGGCAGGCTGGTGTGCCATCGGCCCCGCCCCCGCGGCCAGAGCCAAAGTGGCCGGGCTCAGCCGCTGGCAACTGCTGCTGCAAGGACCAACCAACAGCCCGCTGCCCCTGCCAGCGGAGGCGGAGTTGCGGGCCCTGTTGCACCGTTCGGTGCATTTGGCCATTGATCCGGATCCCCAGGAGCTTTAGGCCGCCCGCAGCAGGCGGGCAAACAGCTGGGTGATCAGCAGCAACAGCAGCACAACAGCAGCTCCCACCCCGAGGGGATGCCAGCGCCAGCAGCGCAGTTCCAACTGATTGCGCTGGCCAGGCTGTGGCTGCCACTGCAGGCCGTGGGCAGAGGTGACTTCAGGGGCCGGCTGCGCCTGATGCACCGCCCCCGGCTCGAAGGGGCGCAGCTGCAGCGCCAGCTCCAACCCAGGCACCGGTGCCACCCGAGAAAGGTCCCAGGCCAGCTGCAGATGCTGCTGAACTCCGAGCAACCAATTGCGTTCGCGCCACTCCAGCTCGGGGGCAGGTACGGCTTCACCCAATAACTCCGCCACCCCGTTCACCTGCTGCTGCAACCAGGGCTCCAAGTCCGGAGCCAACAACAGGTCGCTGGCATTGGGCAGCGCCTCTGAGGCCATGGCGGTATTCAGCCACTGCTGCTGCACCCGCACCCGCCCCGGGGCGATGAAATCAAACTCGGTTTCCACCCGCACACAGCCGCCCAGCAGAAACGTGAGCCCAAGCAACAGGGCCACGGCCAGGGCAGCAAAGCCCAGCGGTGAGCGGGTGGGGCCCACCGGTGGTGGTGGTGGTGGGGCCGGCTGACGCCGGCGGCGGCGGCTGGCTCCCCCTTTGGCCATGCCCTCCAAAGAGGGCATCTGCCCCAGCTGGGGCAATTGAACGAGGCGATCAGCCGGCAATTGCAATTGAGGAGCCTCCAGCACCTCCAACATGGCCTGGGCCTGCTTGCGCAACTCGGTGTCGGTGCATTTGGCTGCAGCCCGGCTGCAGCTGATCGCCCGTTCCTCCTGGCCGAGCCCCTGATGGGCCGTGGCCAGGAGCAGGCGCACTTCACCCCCCTGACGCAGCCCCACCGGAAGCTGTTCCGCCACGGGTTCCAGCAGCTGCAACACCTGGCGGTAATCACCGCGTTCAAGGGCGCGGCGCCCACGGGCCATCGCCTGGTTCACAAGCTCCGCCATCGCTCAAGCGCGCGAGCTGCCCAGCACCATCGTGCCGATGCCGGAATTGGTGAACACCTCCAGCAACAGCGCATGGGGCACGCGCCCATCGAGGATGTGGGCGGCATGCACCCCCTGAGCCAGGGCGCGGATGCAGCACTGGGTTTTCGGCACCATGCCACCGGCCACGATCCCCTCATCAATCAGATCCCGGGCCTGGGAGAGGGTGAGCTGATGAATCAGCGAAGCCGAATCCTCACGATCGCGCAGGATCCCGGGGGTGTCGGTCAGCAGGATCAGCTTTTCGGCACCCAGCGCGGCAGCCAGCTCACCGGCAACCGTGTCGGCATTGATGTTGTAGGGCTGGCCCTCCTGGTTGGGGGCCACGCTGGAGATCACCGGGATGTAGCCCTGCTCCAGCAGGGGCACGATGACAGCGGGATCCACCTGGGCCACATCCCCCACCAGGCCGAGGGAACCATCACCATGCACGCGGGCACGCACCAAACCGCCATCAGCACCGCTGAGGCCCACAGCCCGGCCGCCCACCCGGTTGAGGCCGTTCACGATCTGCTTGTTGACCCGGCCCACCAACACCATCTCCACCACATCCATGGTGTCGGGGTCGGTGACCCGCAGCCCCTCCTGAAACACCGGCTCAATGGAGAGGCGACTCAGCCACTGGTTGATCTCGGGGCCACCGCCGTGGACCACCACAGGTTCCACCCCCACCGAAGCCAGCAGGGCCACATCGCGGAAAACGGCATCGCGCAGGTCTTCGCGGACCATCGCGGCACCGCCGTACTTGATCACCACCCGGCGACCACAGAAGCGCTGGATGTAGGGCAGCGCTTCGCTCAGCACTTCCACCCGCAGGGCGTCATTGGGATTGATGGATGGCTCTACTGACATGGCTGGCGCAGACAGAGATCAACACACCCGGGCTCCCCATCCTCCAGGGCCGCCTCCAGTCCCGGCCCGAAGAACCGGCCCAGGCGCTCCTGGCGCTCCTGCCAGCGCTCCAGCGGCACAGCGGCCAGGCGGAAGCGCAACCGCAGGGCATAACGGTTGCTGTGGTCGTACTCCGCAATGCTCTCGAGCTGGGGGGGATTCTCCTCATCCCAAAGCTTGAGCGACTCCAGGGAGCTTTCGAGATGGGCTTTCTGGCCGTAGCGCCAGCGCACCACATCCTTGAGCAATTTGACCTGCTCGGCCGTGGCTGTGGTCTGACGCAGCTCGTTGAACTGGCTGGGGGGGGTGAGCCGCTTCGCTGGGGGCAGCTCCGAGGATTTCAATGCCAGGCCACCCAAAAAGATGGGGATCCCGTAAAAGATCGTGGGGAGACTGAGATTGGGGGAATCGGTGGCATAGGCCACCGAGCCGATCACGGTGAGCACCGCGCCGGCCACGGTGAGCAGAGAGCCCGGGGAGAACAGATCCTTCATGGCGCCATCTTCCCGCAGGGGGCGCGAAGATGCGGGCATTCAACGCGAGCTGATGAGCGAATCAGAAGCCACCGCCGAGCAACTGCTCGACCAGCTTCAGCAAGACCGCCGCTGGTTGCTGCGCCAACTCGATGAGGGGCGCTGGCCGGAGCAGCGCCTCGATCTTGCTGCCCTGGAACGGGAGCTGGGTCAACTGCTGGAGAGGGCCGCTGAGCAGCTCAGCGAACGCTGAGGCTCGCCCGGCATGCCCCCATGGCCATCAGAAGGGGATTTCGTCCTCGGGCAGATCCACCAGGGGCCCGGTGTTCCAGCTGGCCATTTCAGGCTGGGGTTGGGCCTGGGCTGGCGCCGCTGCAGCAGCAGCGGGCTGGCGAGCAGGGGCTGCCGCAGGGGCAGGGGCACCACCACCGGCGCCGAGGGGGTGCAGCCGCGAGAGGGTGAATTCCACCTTCTTCTCCTTGAGGCCATCGGCACGGGCCACGGTGTTCATGCGAAGCCGGCCCTCGATCATCAGGCGCTGGCCCACCTGAACCCGGTTCTGCAGATCCTGGGCCAGGTTGCCGAAGCCCACCACCTTCAGCTGTCCCGGGGGGTCATCGGGGCGGAGCCCATCCATCCGCACCTGCATCTCGGCGATGGGCATCTGGTTGTCCTGGGTGTAGCGGACTGTCGGAGCCTCAAGCACCTCCACCTCAAGCAGGCAGTGATTCACGTCCTGTGTGCATCTGGGGCGACCATCCTCCCCCACACCAGCCGGAGGAACCAGCCCCATGACTAATGCCTGCAGGCGCATCTGGCTTGTGAGCGGCACGGGGGAAGGCCCCGAACTGGCCCGAACCCTGCTGCAGCGAGGCTGGCACCTGCGGGTGAGTGTGGTGAGCAGCGACGCCACCCGCAGCTACCCCCAGCACCCGCAGCTGCACTGCCAGGTGGGACCCCTGGGGGCTGGAGAAGCGCTTCAGAAGCAACTGCGGGGCTGGCCCTGTCGATGGTTGATCGATGCGGCCCACCCCTTTGCCCAGCAGGTGCACCCAGCCCTCCAACAGGCCTGTGCCGCGGTGAAGCAACCGCTGCTGCGCTTGCAGCGTCCGCTGATTGCCCCCGCTGGAGCCACCGTGCTGCCCAACCTTGAGGCCCTGGCCCAGCAGCCCCTTCAGGGGGAGCAGCTGTTGCTGGCCCTGGGGGCGCGGCAACTGGAGCGGGCCCTGCAGCTGAGCCAGGCCGATGGCCATGCCGTGCGCCTGCTGCCCAATCCAGCCGCCCTCAGCAGAGCCCTGGAACTGGAACTCCCCCCCGAGCGCATTGCCTGCCTGCGGCCCCAGCCGGTGGTGGATCCAACCTGCTCGGTGGAGGCGGCGCTCTGCCGGCGCTGGGGGATCACCGCTGTTCTGGCGCGCCAGTCGGGAGGGCCACCCGAGCAGCAATGGCATGCCATCTGCGCGCACCAAGGCTTGAAGCTGCTGCTGCTGCAGCGGCCGCTGGAGCGGGCAACCACAGCGATGCCGCTAGCGCAGTTGCTGGCCCACATCGGCAACCCCGGGTGAGGATTCAGAGGGCTGCGCAACGCTGATGACACCACCCCCAGGTCGGGCTGTGCTGGCCCTGACCACCGAGGCCAATCTGGAGCTGGCCTCAGCCCTGGCCCGCTCATTGCTGGAAGACGGACTGGCGGCCTGCATCAGCCTGCTACCGGTCCAATCGCTGTATCGCTGGGAGGGCCAGCTCTGCGATGACGCAGAGGTGCAACTGCTGATCAAGAGCCAAGCAGCCCTGCTCAGCGAACTGGAGCAAGCGGTGCATCATCGCCATAGCTACGAACTGCCCCAGTGGCTGAGCTGGCCGGCTGATCCTTCAGCCGGCTATGGCGTCTGGATGGGCGAGCAGCTCAGGCCGCCATCAGCGCTGGCAGATGCTGGCGCACCAACTGCTGCAGCGGCACCTGAGACCGGGGACCCATCTGGGTGACCACCTGCCCGGCAATCAGGGAGCCGAGCTGGCCGCACTGCTCTGGGGGCAAGCCCTGGGTGTAGCCATACAGGAAACCGGCGGCATAGCTGTCACCGGCACCGGTGGTGTCCACCAGCTCCCCGAGGCGGAAGGGTTCCACCGTGTGACTGCTGTCGCCGGCAAGCACCAAGGAGCCTTCACCGCTGCGGGTGAGGCAGGCCAGGCGGCAATGCTGACGCACCTGAGCGACCGCCTCATCAAAGCTGTCGCACTGATAAAGGCTGGTGATCTCCGCCTCGTTGGCAAAGAGGATGTCGACGTGGTTCTGCACCAGCTCCAAGAAGCTGTCGCGGTGGCGATCCACGCAGAAGGGATCCGACAAACTCAGGGCCACCTCACCGCCGTGGGCACGCACCTCTGCTGCCGCTGCAAGAAACGCGCGCTTAGCTGGCTCCGCATCCCAGAGATAACCCTCGAGATACAGCACCTTGGCGCGGCGGACCATGGCCAGGTCCACATCATCGGAATCAAGGTTCACCGATGTGCCCAGAAAGGTGCACATGGTGCGCTCGGCATCGGGGCTCACCAGAATCATGCAGCGAGCCGTGGAGGGGCCTTCCGTTGCTGGAGGGGTGTCGAACAGCGCACCGGTGGCACGCAGATCGTGGGCAAAGATGCCGCCGAGTTGATCGTTGCGCACCCGGCCGATGAACCCAGCCTTGCCCCCGAGTTGGGCAATGGCAGCCAAGGTGTTGGCCGCTGAGCCACCGGAGGATTCCACCCCAGGTCCCATGGCGCTGTAGAGACTTTCAGCCTGCTCTTGATCCACCAGGGCCATGGTGCCCTTGGTCAGACCATGGCTGCTGAGGAACTGGTCGTCGCTCTGCACAAGGACGTCAACGATGGCATTGCCGATGGCAACGACATCGAGGGGCGTTGGGCTGGAGGTCATGCGCTGAGGAGAGCTCGTTTGGGGCCGTGGATGGGATCTTCCACCACGATGGTTTGATCGCGGCTTGCACCGAGGGAAACAATCGCGATCGGCACTTCCATCAGATCAGCGAGGAAACGGAGATACTCCATCGCCTTCTCGGGAAGATCGTCGAGGCTGCGGCAATCCGCTGTGGAGGTTTGCCAGCCGGGCAGGGTGCGGAACACGGGCTTGCAGCGGGCGAACTCAGAGGCGCTGCTGGGGAAATGATCCACCTTCTTGCCATCGAGTTCGTAGGCCACACACACCTGGATCTCGGCGAGCTCGTCGAGCACATCAAGTTTGGTGATCGCCAAACAATCGAGGCCATTCACCTCAACGGCATAACGGCCAATCACGCCATCAAACCAACCGCAACGGCGACGCCGGCCGGTGGTGGTGCCGTATTCACCGCCACGATCACAGAGGTGGTCCGAGAGGCTTCCCTCCAGCTCGGTGGGGAAGGGTCCCTCGCCCACCCGGGTGGTGTAGGCCTTGGCCACACCGATCACCCGGTCGATCAGGGTGGGCCCCACGCCAGCACCGATGCAGGCACCACCGGCCACCGGGTTGGAGGAGGTGACGTAGGGGTAGGTGCCGTGATCGAGGTCAAGCAGGGTGCCCTGGGCGCCCTCAAACAGAATGTTTTTCCGGGCGCGGGCCGCATCGTGGATGGCCCGGGTGCAATCCACCACGTGGGGGGCTAAGCGCTTGCCGTAGGCGGCGTACTCGGCAATGACCTCCTCAGCATCGAGGGGCTCGATGCCATGGATCTTCTCCAGCAGCTGGTTCTTTGCAGCCAGGGGGGCAGCCAGTCGCTCACGCAGCAGCTGCTCATCGAGCAGATCGATCATGCGCAGACCACTGCGCTCGGCCTTATCGGAATAGGTGGGGCCGATGCCGCGGCCGGTTGTGCCGATGCGGCTGTTGCCACGGGCCTGCTCCATCGCCTGATCCAGCAGGCGGTGATAGGGCAGGGTCACGTGGGCGGTGGAGGCCACCTTGAGGCCGCTGGCATCAATGCCATTGCTGGCGAGCATTTCCAGCTCGCCAATCAAAATCTTGGGATCAACCACCGTGCCTGAACCAATCAGGCAGGTGGTGTCGGGGTAGAGGATGCCGGAGGGAATCAGATGCAGCTTGAGCACCTGACCATCCACAACGATGGTGTGTCCTGCATTGACGCCGCCTTGATAGCGAACGACGACGTCAGCG
The DNA here is from genome assembly GCA_035286165.1 of Synechococcus sp. Taxonomy (GTDB): domain Bacteria; phylum Cyanobacteriota; class Cyanobacteriia; order PCC-6307; family Cyanobiaceae; genus RCC307. Next base: position 15,675 of record JAYKHZ010000090.1, on the reverse strand, counting down.
GACCGGCTCAGCAGATCGGTGATTTTTCCCTTGCCCTCGTCACCCCATTGAGCACCGATGACGACTACGTTTGCCAAAGAAGCAGGGGCGACTCAGGGCCGCAATCAACACAATCTAAGAGAGTTACATATCGCCCCACCGATCGTCAAAAGTGAGGCGATCGATTCACAATCAGCTGCCACGCACCACGCTGATCTCCGCCTTGCGCAATTCCTTCTCCAGGCGGGTTTTCAGAGCATCAGGCAGCGGCCGGTTGTTGTAACTGGCGTAGTGGCCCGCCAGAGAATTGAGCGCGGTTTGCATGGTGGTGAATGAGGCCAGGCCATTCACACTGTTGTTGGGGCGGTAGAGGGAGATGTAATCGGTGATCAGAGCCCGCGCCTGCTGCTGCTGCTCACTCGTGCTGCTGGCGCCGTCCGCAGGGGCGATGGTGGCCAGCAGGGCGTCAGCAACGCTGACGGTGTCATCCACATAGGAGCCGGTCAAACCGGTGGGGGTCCCGGAGCAGGCGCTGAGACCAAACATCAGCGCAGCCCCAAGAAACAGGGCCAGGCCCCGACGCAACACAGAGCGACAGAAGTTACGCAGCGCTGCCATCAAAGGAACCTCGTATCAGCTGATGAGACTTGGACTTTAGGGGTTGCTCCAGGCGGGCGGCAGAGCCGTGGCGCAGTGCTGCCGTGCCAACCGCCGTAACCACAGGGGCGGCACCCCTTGGCCGCCCCCTCCCCAGCTGCGCTCCAGGGACGGATCCGCCTGAGCGACCCCGAGCAAGGCGTCGGCGCGCCGCAGGCGGGTGAGGCTGATCACAGCGGTGTCAGGGCGCTGCGGATCACACTCCAGCTCCACCACCAGCTGCAGAGAAAGTCCGCCAGCCTCACGAATGCTCACGGGCACTTGAACCTGGCGACGCGTGCCCGCCAAGGCCACATCAGCCCTGGGCGGCTGCACCCACACCTGGCGATCCCCCTGCTGCTCCCAGGGGCGGTTGCAGCCCCCCACAGCCAGCAGCAGCGCGGGCAACAGCAGGCGCCAGCAGCGGCCTAGGTTCATCGGCCCAGGCGTTGCTGCTGCAGTCGCTCCAACAGATGCGGCACCAGGGCCTGGGGTGCCCCCTCCTGCTTGTGGCCACCGGAGCGCTCCACCAGCTCCACCACGCCATTGGCGGCGCCACGACCCACCACCAAACGCCATGGAATGCCCAGCAGTTCGGCATCTTTGAACTTCACCCCCGCCCGCTCATTGCGGTCATCCAGCAGCACCTCAACGCCGGCCTGCTGCAGCTCGCCATAGAGGCGCTCCGCCAGCTCCACCTGCTGCGCCTCCTTGGTGCTGGCAATCACCACCACCACCTCAAAGGGGGCGATGGGCACTGGCCAAACAATGCCGGCGCTGTCGTGGTGCTGCTCCACGGCGGCCTGGGCCAAGCGCGACACACCGATGCCGTAACAGCCCATCCACAGCGGTTCATCGCGACCCTGTTCATTGGTGAACCGGGCTTCCAGCGCTTCGGAATACTTGCGGCCCAGTTGGAAGATGTGGCCCACCTCAATGCCGCGGCTGGCCTGCAGGGTCTGCTCGGGGTCGTGGCTGCAGCGATCCCCCTCGAGGGCACAGCGCAGATCGTGAGCGGGGGGAGCCACCAGCTCACCCTCCCCCCAAGCGGCGGCCAAGCGGTGCCGGTCCAGCTGGTTGGCGCCACACACGAAGCGATCCAGAGCCAGGGCCGTGTGATCGGCCAGGCGCAGGAAGCTGGGCTGCAGCGCTGGACTGCCAGTCAGCACCGCATCGGCGAGGTCCGGGCCAATGAAACCGAGCGGCAACAGGCTCGCTTCGGCCAGCTCGGTGGCCTCGAGCGGCTGCAGCGACAGCAGCTCTCCCCACTCGCCGGCATGGGCTGCATTGAGAACATTGCTGAGCTTCACCTCATTGAGCTGCTGATCACCGCGCAAGCTCACCAGCAGCGGCTGGGCACGCCCTTCAGCAAAGCGAGCCACCAGCAGCACCACCTTGAGGATCTGGGAGGGATGGAAGCCATGGCCCTCCACCAACGCCTCGATCGACCCTTGCGCTGGGGTATCGATCAGGCTGCACTCCTCGATCAACAGGGGCTCAGTTGGCTGGGGGACCGACTCCGCACGCTCCTGGTTGGCGGCGTAGCTGCCGTCGCCACTGCTGAGGATCAGGTCTTCACCAGCCGCGGCCGTGACCATGAATTCCTTGCTGGCTGAGCCTCCGATGGCGCCGCTATCGGCCTCCACCGCCAGGGCCTGGAGACCACAACGGCGGAAGATGCGGCCATAGGCTTGCTCCATCACCGCAAAGGTTTTGCCTAGATCCGCCTCATTGGCATGGAAGGAATAGGCATCTTTCATGATGAATTCCCGCCCCCGCATCAAGCCGAAGCGGGGACGAATCTCATCGCGAAATTTGGTCTGTATTTGATAGAGGCTCACCGGCAGCTGCCGGTAGGAGCGCAACATGTCACCAGCCAGGTAAGTGACCACTTCTTCATGGGTGGGGCCCAGACCCAGGGAGCGCTCCTGTCGATCCTGGAGGTGGAACATGATCCCCTCCCCATCGGTGTAGCCGGCCCAACGACCGCTGCGCTGCCAGAGCTCCGCTGGCTGCAGCTGGGGCAAGAGGGTTTCCAGGGCGCCGGTGGCGTCCATCTCCTCGCGGACGATGGCCGACACCTTGCGAAGCACACGCCACATCAGCGGCAGATAGGCATAGATGCCGGAGGCCACCCGTCGGATGTAACCAGCGCGCAGCAACAGCCGATGGGAAGGAATCTCAGCTTCAGCGGGATCGTCGCGAAGCGTCACCAACAACAGAGCGGAGACCCGCATCGAAAGCAGAGAAAAACCAGAAGGCGGAACCTATCACCTTAGGAATTGGCACAAGGAATAAATTTTCAATCTCAGTGGGACGCTTCCACAAGCTCCACAGCGCGGAAATTATTTAAGGATGGAAGAAAAACATCTGCTAAGGTCTGCCAAGTCCCGTCCGTCCAACAGCTGTCTCATGGTTGCCACGCCTCCAATGGGTTACAACAGCGATGCAACCGAAACTGTTGGAACACCTGATACCGAAAGTGCTGAAGGCCTGATCGGTATTGACGAGGTTCAGCGTGCGTTGAATCGTTCACGCGCCTCTGTGTATCGCTACACCAACACAGATCCCCGTAATTTAAATCCTCCTTTCAACCCAAGAAAGCTCAATCCTGAGTACAGAAGCGATCAAAAAGAAGCGTTGATGTTTCACCCCAACGAGGTGGCTCGCTTCGCCCGCGACGTGTTGCGAATCAAGGAAGTCACTGTTGAGGTTCTGAACTCCCCTTACTCAGCCACCCAGCAGCTGCTGAGCACGATTCTCGAAGAGCTGCGCGAAATCCGCTCCCTGCTTGCCGGCAGTGCTGTGGAACCAGCCACCGAGCTCACCCCGCGCCTCGATCGCGATAACGCCAATCAGCGCGCCGCTTGACGCAGAGATTGCAATTGCGCCCATAACCCATCAGCAGTGCCATGATATGGACAGCCCCCGGCCACCCTTTGTGGTGCCGGCGCGTCAGCACTGCTGACCGGGTTGTCCCCGTACCCCATCCATGACCCCTGCCCCATCCCAGCTGTCCCCCCTCGCCACGAGGAGTGATGACACTGGAAACGAGTCAGGCATCAATAACAGCGACGACCCCCACAGTCCGGGCTCGTCCCGTCCCCTCACACGACTCACCGGGCTCTGCATTGGTGTGGCCACGCTTTTCGTGCCATTGAGCGTTGTCCTTGCAGACACCCTGATGCCGCTCTACCCGATGGCAGCACCCTCATGGACTGGCTCAATCATCCGCCAACCCTGATCTGTGGACCTTCGCGCCATCCCAGCTCAGCCATCACCCGGTTTGATCCATGTGGTGGTGGAGGTTCCCGCTGGCGGCCGCAATAAATACGAATACCTCCCAGCCCCGGGGTTGATGGCCCTCGATCGGGTGCTGCATCCATCGGTGCAATACCCCTTCGACTACGGCTTTGTGCCCAACACCCTGGCGGAAGATGGCTCTCCCCTCGACGCCATGGTGGTGATGGAGGAACCCACCTTCCCGGGATGCCTGATCCTGGCAAGGCCGATTGGGCTGCTGCAGGTGATTGATCAGCAGTTCTATGACGCCAAACTGCTGTGTGTGCCCGCCCACGATCCCCACCTGGATCGGATGAGCAATCTCGGGCAGCTTTCAGCTCAGCAGCTGGAAGACATCGCCGAATTCTTCCGCACCCATCGCGGCATGGATGGGCGAATGACTGAAATTCAAGGCTGGCTGGAGGGCCAACCGGTGCACGATCACATCAGCTGCTGCATCAACGCCGCCGCTGAACAAGCACCCCCTCCACCTGAAGAGCCTGATAAAACCGAAGCGGATCACTGAAACCAGCCGCATCGAGCAACGCCAGGCGACGCGCCTCTCCGATTGGGTGCAAATCGGCTTCTGTGGCTGCGGTTTGCGGCACGCCGCTGCTGCGCTGAAAGCGCTGCAAAGCCTGTTGAAACTGCTGATCCAGCGCCCCCTGCAAACCGCTTCCCCCACCCATCAGATCCACCAGCACCAGGGGCGCACCGGGTTTCAACAGGCGTGCCAGGGCCGATAAAAACTCCAATTTGCTGCCGTCATCCGCCAACTCCTGCAGCACCAACACGGCAATCGCTGCGCCAAAACAACCTTCACCTGCCACCGCCTGCGCAGGGCCTTCAATCCAGCGCACAGCCTCTGCTGCATCACCAAGACGGCGCTGCGCCTCAGTCAGCATCTCGGCAGCGGGATCCACAGCAGTCAGCGCCCAATCAGGCCGCTGGGCCATGGCTTCGGCCAGTTCCGCACCCGTTCCACAGCCCACCACAAGAACCGTGGAGCCCTCAGCCTCAACACTGGAGAAGCCCGCCACCATGGACACAGCCAGGCGCGCCAAGCTGGCGTAACCGGGAATCCGGCGCTGAGCCTCGTCGTCATGGGAGGTCCTGACGGGACTTGTCGCCATGGCATCAGCGTTGCCAGCTGGCTCGATGTTAGGCAGCGCATCATTCCTGAAGCAAAACCACAACAAACCGCCCTTTGCCGGTTAAGTTGGTCGGCGCCTGTTACCCCCAACCGCCGTGCCCACCATCCGTTTTGAGCAGGAAGGCCAGCAAGTCGGTTGCATCGAGGGAGCAAATCTTCGTAAGGCAGCTCTGGACGCCGGCGTTAATCCCTACAAGGGCTTGAACAACCTCAACAACTGCGGTGGCGTTGGTCAGTGCGGCACCTGCGTGATGGAAGTGGTTGAGGGCATGCAGAACCTGTCCCCCCGCTCGGATGTGGAAGAGGTGTACCTGGCTGATCGCCCCGCCAGCTATCGCCTCAGCTGCCGCACCAGCGTGAATGGTGATGTCACCGTGCGCACCCGCCCCTCCGATGGTGCTGGCAGTGGTTCCAACAGCCTGGTGGGTGCCATCAAGGCTCTGCTGCCGAACGGTCGTCGCTGATTCGGTCCAGTTCATCCATCAGCCCTTCAACGCCGGCCTGGTTCACGCCGGTGAGATAGGTGCGTTTGAGTTGCTCAATCAGGGCGCAGACCAATTCCTGGCTGCGCCCGAGCGCTTCCCCTTCATTCATGACTTCGGCCAATTCGCGCCAGAAGGCTTCCACGGTGCGTTGCAATAAATCCCTGCCCTGGCGGTCGCTCTGATTCATCTCATTGGCGGTTCCCCGCGAGAGATCCAGCACCCCATCCACCATTCCTCCAGCGAGCTGACGACTGAGTTGCCGCTCCATCAACAACAGTGGCTTGAGCTGCTGCAGAGCCACGGGAAAGGCCGTGGCTTCCAAGCTGCGTTGCAGGGTGTGGGCCAGCAGATCTTGCAGTTCAGGCTCCAGGCGTGGTAACACCCGGCCCAGCACCAACGGCAGCCAGAGCCGGATCAACTGTTCAGCTTCCCCAAGGCGAGGAGCATTGCTGGCATCAGCAGCCTCGAGCTGGGGCGGGCGGGATAACCCCCTCAGGCGTTCAGCCAAACGGGGCGAGCGCACCAACCCCTGCACCCCATCGAGCAGCTGCAGCGCCAGCACCTCGATCAACTCCACCGCCAGCAGGGTGACAACCCCGCGGCTCACCACCGCCCGCACCGGTTCGGCATCCACCAAACCACTGCTGCGCAGCCGCACCACCACAGGCACCACTCGGCTGAGGCGCCAGAACGGCAACAGCAAAGGCAGGTCGTACCAACGCCTGAGCAGCACATCTCGCCACGACATGCCGGAGCGCCGGCGCTTCATCGCCAGCAGTTTCAGCAGAATGTCGAGGGCGAACACGCTCTGGAACCAAAGCAGATCCACGCGCCAGAAGCGATTGGTGGGCCGCCCGTTTTCATCAATGGAGCGCCAGTAATTGGTGGCCACCAAGGGCAGCACCTTGCGCTCCCAGAACTGGCGTTCCTGCACCCAGGGGTGATGCTGCAACCACGCGGGGGAGAGCACCACAGCTGCTGCATCACGGGCCGAATCCTGCTCAGGGCCGGCATGGCGGCGCAGGAGATTTTTGATGCGCTCCAACGTGCCCGACTGATCGCTGAGCAGGAACGGGTTCTCATCGATCATCCTCTGGGTCAGCACCACCTGCTGCTGCAGCAGGGCCCGGCTGCGGGGAGCCTGCGGCGGCTGACGCAACAGCTGGGCATCCAGCTGCTCCCAGTGGCGCTGGTACTGCAGTGTGTCGCGATGGGCTTCGATCCCCTTGAGCGGATCCACCCAAGGGGTGATGTCAGGCAGTGCCGTGAGTGGGATCACCAGGGGCACCCCTGGCAGCGGATAGAGACGCCGCTGCAACCAGAAGTTGCGCAGGGGCACATAGGTGATGTCAAACACCACCAGCAGCAGATTGAGGCTGGCCCAGAGGGCCACGAATTGATCCCAACGGCGCGCGCGCATCGGCGCTGCGAAGGCATCACGCCACTGCAATGGCCGCAGCCAGCGCGGTTGAACCATGCAGCCCCAGGCGCGTGTCCAGCTGCAGGCTAGGAAGCTGGGTAACGTTGACGCCTGCAGAACGAGCCCATGGCCCTGAGCGATCTCGATGCGTTTGTGGCCCACGCCCGTGAGCATCAACAGCTGAGCGAGGCACTGCAGCAACCGCTCACCCTCGACGCCTTTCTGGCGCTGGCAGCAGACGCCGGCTTTTCCCTCTCTGAGGCCGATGTCCTGGCAGCCCAGGCCAGGGCAGACGAAGCCCGCAGCGCGGCCGAACTGCAGGCCAGGGCCGGGGATGATGCCCGCAAACTGCGCTCCTTCATCCCTGGTTGAAGCCTTCAGTCAACAGAGGTGACGCCTGGGCAGATCCCCCTAAGGTGATGTGATTCTTTTCTTCACCCTTGAGCGCGGCTGAGCAATCCAAAGGCACCCCTCCCTCTGGAATGGGGTTCTGGCCCTCTCTCTTGGTGACCCTGGTGGCGGCCCTGGGCATTCGCCACTTTCTGGTGGAAGCCCGCTACATCCCCTCCGGTTCCATGCTGCCCGGACTGCAGCTGCAGGACCGTCTGCTGGTGGAGAAGCTCACCTACCGGACCCGCGCCCCACGCCGGGGTGAAGTGGTGGTGTTCCGCGCGCCCCATGCCTTTGATCCAGCCCTGAAAAGCGGCTCCGGGCCGGATCCCTTGCGCTGCTTTCTGGTGAATCTGCCCTTCGTGGGGCTCATCCCCGGCATGCAGGAGCCAGCCTGCGAGGCCTTCATCAAACGGGTGGTGGCCATCCCCGGTGATGAGGTGGACATCGACCCCAGCGGCCACCTCAAGGTGAACGGCAAGGCTGTCAATGAGTCCTACGTGGCGAAGTACTGCGACACCAGCGACGGCAGGGGCTGTCCGCCCTTGCGTGCCGTGGTGCCGCCGCAGTCGGTGCTGGTGTTGGGGGACAACCGCCAGAACAGCTGGGACGGCCGCTACTGGCCGGGCACCCATTTCCTGCCAACCAACGACATCATCGGCCGGGCCACCGTGCGCTTCTGGCGCAATTGCGGCAAGCCCATCTGGCAGTTCTGGTGGTGGGTGATTCCCCCCAAGGGCTGCAATCGCTTCAGCGCTCTGTGATCCAGCCGCCCGGCCCGGTGGCCAGCACCTGACCCTGCAGTGGCGCCATTGCCAGCGGTTGGTTGGCCGCCAGGCTGCCGCGCTGGGGTTGATGTGGGGCGTCCGGGTCAAACAACAGCCAACGGCAACCACCTGGCTCCACCACCTCAGGTTGCAAGCCCAGAAAGGCCGCAGGGCCCCAGCAGAGCACCTGCCACAGCTCCTCGAGTTGCCAGCCATCCCCCTTCACCAGGGACTGATACAGGGCTGGCAACACCGCCTGATAGCCCGCCACCCCTGGGCGGCGCTGATCCAGGGGCAGGAGATGGTCCTCATGGTCGATGGGGCTGTGGTGCACCGCCACCGCCTGCAGCAACCCGCTGCGCAGGGCCTCACGCAAGGCGGCACGGTCGTGACGACCGCCGAGCGATGGCACCAGGCGCCAGCCCTCCGCCAAGGGGTCCAAGCCACTGTGATCCGCCAACAGGTGCCACCAGCACACACTGGCAGCCGGTTTCACCGCCGCAGCCTGCAACAGCTCCACCGCCGCGGCAGTGGAGAGATTCATCAAGCGCAGGTTGGCGGCCCGTTGCGCCAGAGCCAGCAGGCTGTGCAGCGGCATCACTTCGCTGCTGTAGGGATCCGCAGGCCAGCCCAGCCGCAGGGTGTCCACACCCTCCCGCACAAATCCCCCCTGGGTGAGCGCCAGATCCCGAGGGGCCACCAGCAGCGGTGCCCCATCGGCTTCACCCAGCTGCAGCACCCGCTCCAGCAGTGGCAGCGGCGGTAGCGCCTCACCATCACTGAGCCCGATGGCACCGGCGCTGAGCAGATCACCCAAGGGCGCCAGTTGCTCACCAGCGCTGGCCGTGGTGATGGCCCCCCAGAGCAGCAGTTTGAGCCCGGCAGGGGCTTGCAAGGTCAAGCGCTCGGGGCGATCGCGCCAGCTCAAAGCACGGGGCAGCAGGGCCACCGTGCCGTAACCAGCCGCCAGCGCATCGGCGCTCAGGCTGGCCAGGGTGTCCTCGGAGCCCTGCTGGGGATCCTCCAAGTGGCTGTGGGCATCCACCAGCATGGGGGCCAGCAGCCACTGGGGCGGCGCCTGTTGCTCCTCAGTTCCAGCGCCTGCAGCAGCCCCAGCATCGGCCCCCATCGCCACCAGGGTGCCGCCATCGAACAACACATCGGTGCGCTGCAGCGCTGACCCAGGGGCCTGCAGCAGCTGCACCCCCCGAAGCAGTCGTTTCACAGAGCGCCGGCTGCCGTGCGATCAAGCACTCCACCCAGGTGGCTGGTGAGGTTGAGGCAGGCCACCACAGGCGTACCGGAGCCACCAGGTGCGTAATCGATCACGCTGACGCCACCATTGCCCTGCTTCACGGCCCAGATGTCTTTGGGGGCAAGGCCGAGCAGATGGCAGAGGATCGTTTTGTTCACCGCATCGTGGGCCACCACCAAGGCGGTTTCGTGGTCGTCGAGACCCGCCACGATCCGGCCAAAGGCCTCCACGGAGCGATCCCAAACCTGCTGGATCGTCTCGCCCCCCTCACCGGGCATTTCAACGGTGTGGGGATCCTTCTGCCAGGCCGCCAACAGATCGGGCCAGCCCGCGCGGATCTCCTCCTCCAGGCAGCCCTCCCAGGAGCCATGGCCAATCTCCACCAAGCCTGGGCAGCTGGTCATGGGCACCGGCCCGCTCTGCTGGCGCAGGATCGCCTCAGCCGTTTGCCGCGGTCGGGACATGGAGCTGGCGTAGGCGCGATTGAGGGCCACCGAACGGAGAAAGCCACCAGCCGCCTCGGCCTGAGCCCAGCCGCTCTCATTGAGCGGAATATCGATCTGCCCCTGGAAGCGGCCCTGGCGATTCCAGTTGGTTTCACCATGGCGCACCAACAGCACCCGGGGCCCAGCGGTGCGCTTGGGCAGGGTGTCACCGAGGTGGGCGATGGTATTGAGCGACTCGATTTGCACCTGACCGCCTGGACGCAGGTTCAACACCGAGAGCGACGCGTTGTTGAGGCGATACCGGTTGAAGTGGCTGGCCGGCAGACCCAGAGCCGCCAGCAGCAGACAGCGCAGGATTCCCGTGTGGGCCACCACCAGAACGCTGTGGTCCCCTTCAGGGGGGAAACGCTGCTGCAGGTCCTGCCAGAACGCCTGCGCCTGCGCATGCAGCTCACGCACAGGGAAATAGCTGCTGCCATCGGAACGCTGCAGCTGCAGCTCAGCTGGAGCCGTGCGCCAGAGCTGTTCCTGCTCGGGATGGCTGTTCACCAGCTCATCGCGCTTCAAACCGCTCCAGCTGCTGAGATCCACCTCCAGCAACTGATCGGTGCTCTGGGCGGCAACACCACCGCCCTGACGTTCCAGCACCAGTTCAGCCGTGCGCAGCGCCCGCTGCAGCGGCGAGCAGAACGCGGCCGTGAGGGGCACATCCTTGAGGGCATCACCCAGCTGCACAGCCTGCTGAACACCGGCATCACTGAGCTGAGATGCATCATCCCGGCCCTGAATGCGGCCCTCCAGATTGAAGCTGCTGAGGCCGTGCCGCACCAGCAAAATCCTCGTGGCCAAGGGACTCTTCGCGGTTCGGGAGCTCATCGTACGCACCACGATCCCAGCCACCGGTGACAATGCTCCGAGCGGATGAGCAGCGGTGCCGAGCAGGGAGTTGAGCCGACGATCGACAGCGTTGCAGAGCCTGCTTGCCCTGCTGAGTCTTGGTTTGGCCCTGTTGATCTGGGTCGCGTCGCTGCTGCAGAGCGTGGATCGACCCTCGGTGGGGAACGCCCTCGAGCAGCGGCAGCTGGAGTTGGAACTGTTAGCTGACCGCCATGGCAGCCCTGTCTGGTTTGACGACAGCGACACGCCCCCTGAACAGAAGCTGCTGAAGGCCCTGCAGCAGAGCCCTGAGGCCGGCAGCAGCGACAGCCTGCTGGCCCAGGCCTTGCTGGAACAGCAGCTCGGCCAGGACACCCAGGCGCGCCGGCGTCTGAACACCGTGCTCACCAGTGGTCCGGCGGACCTCCAGCCCCTCACCCAGGCCCTGCTGGCCCCAGAGCCCAGCGCCGAGGCGCTGCCACCGCTGCCCCAGCGGCCCGCTTACCGCCTGTTGGCCTGTGAAGCCCTGCAGCAACCCAGCGAGCGTTGCGTGGATCCAGCCACGCTGGCGGCAGCCAGCCGCAGGCTGCTGGTGGTGAATCTGCTGCCGTTGTTCGGGGTGCTCGGTGGCGTTGTGCTGCTGGTGCAACAGCTCTGGCGCCGCTGGCGCGGTAGTGACCCTGCCGCCCCTGAGCTGCAGGGTCCTGAGCTCAATCCCACCGATGCCGTGCTGGTGATCGCAGGGGGATTTGTGGTGTTGGGCGGCGTGGCCATGCCGCTGATCGCCCTGCCACTGCTGGGGACTGTGCTCAATGGCTTCACGCTCGCCCCAGCGCTGCGGGGTGCGCTTGAGGTGTTCATCCTCTATGGGCTCACGGCCGTGCCGGCGCTGCTGGTGCTGGCTCTGTTGCTGCGTCAGCTGCCAGCCGGTGCAGCCCGCTGGCTGCAATGGCGGCCCAGCTGGGTGTGCTGGCCCCAGGCCCTGCGCGGTCTGCTGCTGAGCCTGCCCCTGGTGGCGCTCTCCGGTTGGTTGGTGGACCGATTCTGGCCGCAAGCTGGCGGCAGCAACCCCTTGCTGGAGGAGGTGTTGAACGGCCGCAGCAGCCTGGCCCTGGGCTTGCTGGCCATCACCGCCACTGTGCTGGCGCCGCTGTTTGAGGAACTGGTGTTCCGCGGGGTACTGATGCCCGTGGTGGCGCGCCGTTGGGGCGTGCTGGCCGGCATCCTCTGCAGCGCCCTGGTGTTTTCCCTGGCCCACCTCAGCCTCAGCGAAGCGCCGCCCCTGTTTGCCCTGGGGGTGGGCCTGGGCTGGTTGCGCTGGAGCAGTGGCCGCCTGTTCAGCACCGTGCTGATGCACAGCCTCTGGAACGGCCTCACCTTCATGAATTTGCTGCTCCTGGGCAGCTGAGTCTTGCGGCGGGCCAAGGCGAGTGGTTCACTGGCGCAGCCCTTTGCGGATCTGTTCAGTGGTTGCCGTTCCTCTGCCCAATCGCGCAGACATCGGCCGAGGTCAACAGCACCGCCACCAACTCAGCGAACGGCGCGCCCATGTAGCCCAGCGCCGGGTGCAACGGCAGCAGCGTTCGCTTGAACTTCTGCAGGGCTCACTCTCCGCTCGCCGGGTGCAGCGTCAGGCCCCCTGGTTGGTGCGCCTGCATCGCGTCGCCGATGGCGCCCTGGTGGCCACCGGAGTGGCCGCCCTCGGACTCACAGCGCTCACCCTGCACTGGCAGGGGCGCTGGAGCAGCGATTACCGGGATCTGCAAGACGCCCAACAGCTGGAACACCGGGTGATGGAGAGCCGTTCCTCCCTCGAGCAGCACTACCTGAGCACGGCGGCACGGCCTGGAAAACTGGTTCCCACCCAGAGCAAGGATCTGATCTTCCTGCCCAGCCCCCCAACAAGTGTCAAGCGCGAAAACAACGGCAGACCCTTGCAGTTTGAATCGATCGCCAGCGGTTACTGAACGTGCCAGCTCCCAAAAGAACTGAGCGCAGATCCAAGTCGTCGCTGCGGGTGCTTCAGCTGCACCCGGTTCCCAATGCACGCCTGATCACCGTGGCCGTGCTGTTGGCACTGGGCCTCGGTGGGTTGAGTCTGCGCATGGCCTGGCTGCAGGTGATCGATGGCAGCAACCTGGAAACCCGGGCCCGCCGCTACCAGACCGAAACCCGCAATCCCCTGGGGCGCCGCCGCACGATCGTGGATCGCCAGGGCCGGCTGCTGGCTGTTGATGAAGAGCGGGTCACGGTGTGGGCCCACCCCCGCTACTTCCGCTTCATGGGGGATGGGGGGGAAGAGCGGCGCAGCCCCGAGGAGGTGGCGGCCAAGCTGGCACCCGTGCTGCAGGTGAATGCCTCCACCCTGGTGAAACGCATGGGGCAGCAGCGCTCCGGCGTTCGGCTGATGAGCAATGTGGAGCCCACCATGGCGGCCCGGCTCAAGGCCCTCGGCATCGACGGGATCGACTTCGAACACGGACCCCAACGGACCTATCCCCAGGGAACCCTGTTCGCCAACGTGCTCGGCTTCCTCAACCTGGAGCGGGTGCCCCAGGCCGGCCTCGAGCAGAGCCTCGACGAACAGCTGCAAAGCCAGGAACTCACCCTGGGCATCCGCAAGGGGGGGGATGGCACCCCACTGCCCGATGGCCTCGGTGCCGGGCAGATGCACCGCGATGACCTGCGCCTGCAGCTCACGCTCGACACCCGGCTGCAGCGGGTTGCCCAGATGGAACTGGCCCGCCAGGTAAAGCAATGGTCCGCCAAGCGGGGGGCCGCCCTGGTGATGGATGCCCACAACGGTGAACTGCTGGCCCTGACCTCAGTGCCCACCTATGACCCCAACAGCTTCTGGGACTTCAAACCAGGACTGTTTCGGGAATGGGCGGTGCAGGACCTCTACGAACCCGGGTCCACGTTCAAACCCATCAATCTGGCCATCGCGCTGCAGAAGCAGGCGATCAACCCCAACAGCACCGTGCATGACAGCGGCAGCCTGATGATCAGCGGCTGGCCGATCTACAACCACGACAAAGTGGCCCACGGCGTGGTTGGCATGGCCAAGGTGCTGCAGGTGTCCAGCAACGTGGGCATGGTGCGCGCCATGCAGCGACTGGAACCAAGCCTCTACTGGGAGATGCTGAACACCCTGGGCATCGGGGATGCCCCGGACACGGATTTGCCCGGCGCCGTCAGCGGCCAGCTCAAACGCCGCTCCACCTTCCTTGGCAACGCCATCGAGCCGGCCACCACCGCTTTTGGTCAGGGCCTGGCGCTCACCCCTTTGAAACTGCTGCAGCTCCACGGCATGTTCAGCAACGGTGGCTTCCTGGTGAGCCCCCATATCACCCGTGGGCTGCGCAGTGGCAGTGATCTGGGCGGGCCCTCCACCAGCCACAAACGGCGGGTGCTCGATGCAGCGGTGAGTCAGCAGGTGCTGGGCTGGATGGAGAGTGTGGTGGAGAAGGGGAGCGGCCAACCGGCCCGGGTGGCGGGCTACCGCATCGGCGGCAAAACCGGCACCGCCCAGAAGGCGGCCAACGGCGTTTACATCCCTGGGGCGCGCATCACCAGCTTTGTGGCCCATCTGCCGGTGGACCAGCCGCGCTATGTGGTGCTGGTGCTGGTGGATGAACCCCAGGGCGAGAATGCCTATGGCTCCACGGTGGCCGCACCGGTGGCCCGCAGCATCATTGAAGCCCTGCTGGTGATCGAAAAGATCCCCCCCAGCCGCCCGCGCCAAAGCTGAGAAAGCTGAGGTTTAAGCAAGGCTTCAAACCGTTCTGTTCAGCGTGGCTACGTTGATTTCATCTATCTGTTTGATGCTTTGGCCAGCCTGCTTGAACAGCTCTCCAAGATGACCGTGGTGGTTGCCGACACCGGTGATCTGCAGGCCATCAATCAATTCAAACCACGGGATGCCACCACCAACCCGTCGTTGATCCTGGCGGCAGCCCAGATCCCTGCCTACCAGAACCTCATCGATGAAACCCTCAAGGCTTCACGCCAGCTGATCGGACCCACGACACCGGCCGAACAGGTGGTCACCGAAGCGCTTGATGAGATCTGCGTGAACTTCGGCAAGGAGATCCTCAAAATCGTGCCCGGCCGCGTCTCCACCGAAGTGGATGCTCGCCTCAGCTACGACACCGAAGCCACCATCGCCAAAGCCCACAAGCTGATCGGGCTCTATGAGGCTGCGGGCATCAGCAAGGATCGGGTGCTGATCAAGATCGCCTCCACCTGGGAGGGCATCAAAGCCGCAGAGCAGCTGGAGAAAGACGGCATTCATTGCAACCTGACCCTGCTGTTCGGTTTCGCCCAGGCGGCGGCCTGCGCTGAAGCCGGGGTGACCCTGATCTCCCCCTTCGTGGGTCGAATCCTGGATTGGTACAAGAAGACCACCGGCCGTGACAGCTACCCCGGCCCCGAGGATCCCGGCGTGATCTCGGTCACCAAGATCTTCAATTACTTCAAGGCCCACGGCTACAGCACCGAGGTGATGGGGGCCAGTTTCCGCAACATCGACGAGATCATCGAGCTGGCCGGCTGCGACCTGCTGACCATTTCACCCAAGCTGCTCGATCAACTGCGCAGCCAGGAGGGCGACCTGCAGCAACGCCTCGACCAGGCCAACCCCAACACGAGCCAGGAGAAGCTGAGCATTGATGCGGCTCGCTTCGAGCAGATGATGGCCGACGATCAGATGGCCCACGAAAAGCTGGCCGAAGGCATCGCTGGATTCACCAAGGCGATCGAAACCCTTGAAGCCCAGCTGGCCCATCGCATGGCCATCCTCGAGGGGGGGGCCGCCTTCGCCCACGCCGCCCAGGAGATCTTCCTACTCAATGATCTCGATGGTGACGGCTGCATCAGCCGTGAGGAATGGCTGGGCAGCGATGCGGTGTTTGATGCCCTCGACAGCGACCACGACGGCAAGCTCCATCCTGAGGATGTGCGGGCTGGCCTTGGGGCAGCCCTAGC
>JAYKHZ010000089.1:0-5012 GCA_035286165.1 Synechococcus sp. | reverse complement strand
TGGTGCCAGGGCGCACACCGGGGAGACCACAGGCTTTGCCCACCATCTTCTGGGCCAGGGTGAATCCCTTACTGCTCGCGGCTGGGGCGCTGGGGCGGATGAACAGCTCCGAGGGGGCCAACCCCAGCTGGGCGCGCACTTTGTCGGTGAGGGCGCGGCCGATCAGCAGGGGGATGCGGCCGCCGGCGCGCACCTCATCACTGATGGTGCTGGGCTTGAGCTCAAAGCGAGCCACCACCTCGCCGTCCCGTTCAATCGTGCCGGCATGGGGCCGGATGGTGATCACATCACCGCTGTTCAGACCTGTGACGTCGCATTCGATCGGCAGGGCACCGGAGTCTTCTGCGGTGTTGAAAAAGATCGGCGCGATTTTGCCGCCGAGGATCACGCCGCCGCTGCGTTTGTTGGGCACGTGGGGGATGTCGGTGCCGGTGTGCCACAGCACGGAGTTGATGGCTGATTTGCGGGAGCTGCCGGTGCCCACCACATCACCCACGTAGGCCACTGGATGCCCCTTGGCCTTGAGGGCCTGCAGTTGCTCAAGCCCGCCCGGCATGCGGGTTTCCAGCATCGCGGTGGCGTGCAGGGGGATGTCGGGGCGGGTGGTGGCGTGGGTGGCAGGGGAGAGGTCGTCGGTGTTGGTTTCACCCTCCACCTTGAACACCGTCACGGTGATCTCCTCTGGCAGCTCAGGCTTGGAGGTGAACCATTCGGCCGAGGCCCAGCTGTCGATCACGCGCTTGGCGTAGCTGTTGCTGGCGGCCAGCTCCAGAACATCGTTGTAGGCGTCGTACACCAGCAGGGTGCGGCTGAGGCCAGTGGCGGCCGCCTCGGCGATGGTGCTGTCGTTGCTGCTCAGCAGCTTGATCAGGGCACCAACGTTGTATCCGCCGATCATGGTGGCCAGCAGTTCGGTGGCCTGCAGCGCGTTCACCAGGGGGCTGGTGCGCTGGTTGGCAGCCACGGCGCTGAGCCAGTCGGCTTTGACATAGGCGGCCTCATCCACCCCAGGTGGAATCCGTTCGCTCAGTAGGTCAAGCAGGAACGCTTCCTCGCCAGCTGGCGGTGCCTCCAGCAGTTGGGTGAGCAGCTGGGCTTGGCCAGCATCCAGCGGCAGCGGCGGTACCCCGAGGGCCTCACGCTCTGCAGCGGCTGCTCGGTAGCTGGGCAGAAAGGTGGAAGGATCTGTGGGCACGGCTGCGGTGCTGGCGCTCATTGGCTCGTCCGGAGAAAGGGCTAAAGGCTTTCCATTGTCAGCCCCGCCGGGATGCGCCTTTAGGGTGATGGCCCCATCCCACCCGCAACCATGTTCCCCACCTCCGATTTACACGTGGTGGAGACCCGGCCTCTGGTGGCGCCGGCCATCCTGCATAGCGATTTGCCGCTCTCGGATCGCGGTGTTGAAACGGTGCGTCAGACGCGCGAGCGGATCAAAAAGATCTTGCGGGGTGAGGACCAACGCCTGTTGGTGATCGTCGGCCCCTGCTCGGTGCACGATGTGGCCGCGGCTGAGGAGTATGCCGGTGCCATTGCGCTGATGCGCGAGCGCTTCATGGACAGCCTTGAGGTGGTGATGCGGGTGTATTTCGAAAAGCCCCGCACCACCGTTGGCTGGAAGGGTTTGATCAACGACCCGCAGCTTGATGGCAGCTACGACATCAACACGGGGTTGCGCCGGGCCCGCGGTCTGCTGCTTCACCTGGCCGAACGTGGTTTGCCAGCGGCCACCGAGTTGCTGGATCCGATCGTGCCCCAATACATCGCTGATCTGGTGAGCTGGACAGCCATCGGCGCCCGCACCACCGAGAGCCAGACCCACCGGGAAATGGCCTCCGGGCTCTCGATGCCGATCGGTTTTAAAAACGGCACCGATGGTGGGGTGACTGTGGCCATCAATGCCATGGAAGCAGCGGCGCGTCCTCACCATTTCCTTGGCATCAATCGCCAAGGCAATGCATCGATCATTTCCACCACCGGCAATCCCGATGGTCACCTGGTGCTGCGTGGCGGCGGCGGTGCCACCAACTACCACCAGGAAGCGGTCACGGAGGTTTCCGTCCAACTGCAGGCTGCAGGGTTGCCCCATCGGGTGATGGTGGATTGCAGCCATGGCAATTCCAAGAAGGATTACCGCCGTCAGGGCGAGGTGCTCGAATCGGTGGCGGCCCAGGTGCGGGCAGGGTCCCGCTCAGTTCTGGGGGTGATGCTCGAGAGCAACATCGTGGCTGGCAATCAGAAGCTGCCCTCCGATCTCAGTCAGTTGACCTACGGCCAGAGCATCACCGATGCCTGCATCGATCTGGCAACAACCGAAACCCTGCTGCAGCAACTGGCCGCTGCGGTGCCGGTCACGGTGTGACGGCTGATTTGAATTCCTGTATCTGAAAATACGACCCCTCCCTAGCAGGCACTTAGGTTCCGAACCACCGCCGGGAGGCGCGCCATGGCCTTGCTGTTGCAGTTTTTCGGGATCAGCGATCCCTTGCACCTTTTTGAGCTTGAGCAGCG
The DNA here is from genome assembly GCA_035286165.1 of Synechococcus sp. GTDB lineage: Bacteria > Cyanobacteriota > Cyanobacteriia > PCC-6307 > Cyanobiaceae > RCC307. Next base: position 2,504 of record JAYKHZ010000089.1, on the reverse strand, counting down.
CTACCCCCGTGGACCGGTCTTTGCGGGATTTCGCCCCTGCCAGCTCGATCGCTTGCTCAGCTGGGGCCAGCAGGCAGGGCAGTCCCGCAGTTGGGAACCTGATCAGGTGCATCAGGCTGTCCTGAGGGGCTGGCTGGAGCGGGAGGAATTGATTCGTCAGTGGCAGCGGCTGTTGGGAGCAGCTCCGGCGGATCAGTTGTTGGTGGCCGGGTTGGGCAATGAGCGCGATTGGCAGCAGCGCTGCGAGCAGATGTTCCGGGTGTGAATGGGTGCAGCCTGGCTTCAGGCTCCCAGCTTGAAGCCCAGCAGGGCCACACCGAGGGGAACGCTGAGGTTGTCGAGACCACCCCAGCTGAGCTGCTCCAGTGCTGTGGCTGCACCGGCGATGGCCAGCAGCGATGGCCAGGGAACACCCCGCAGCAGGCTGGCCAACACCAGCAGACTCACCATGGCCATCGCTGCAGTGCCCAGCAGTGATTTGGTTTGTCCGAACAGCCGCCAGCGCTGGGAGGGCAGGTTGGCCCCCACGAGGCCGGCGATCCCATCACCCAGGGCCATCACCAGCACTGCTGCACTGATCAATTGCGCCTGCTGCGGCCAGCCCAGCGCCACCAGCAGGGTGATCGAGAGGCCGTAGGCAATGGTGCCGGCGCTGCGGCGATCCACATCCTCAACGGCTGGCAGCAGTTGGCTGCGGTGATTGATCAGGGCGAACAGGGTGGCGAGGGCAGCGGCTGGCAGAGCGAACTGGCGGGGGATCTCCAACCACCAGGCCAGCGGCACGGTGAAACCTGCGCCGATGTGCACGATTTTGCGGCTGAGCTCCCGCTGCTGTGGCCACAGGCGCCGTGCACCGAGGGCCCCGGCCAGCACCACAGCCAACCAAAGCCCTGCGAGCAAAAGACTGAACCCAGGATTCAACTCAGGCGGCCTGCTGTTGGTTGGTGATCACCCGGAGCTTGGAGATGGCTTTGGCTTCCAGTTGGCGCACCCGCTCGCGCGACACATTGATCTGGCGACCAATCTCCGCGAGGGTGAGAGGTTCGGCGCCTTCGAGGCCGAAACGCAATTTGAGGATCTTTTGCTCACGCTCATTGAGCTGGGTGATCCAGGTGCCCAGGTGCTCTTTTTGGATGCGTCGATCCATGCTTTCCATCGAGTCGCTGCTCGAGGGGTCAGGGATCAATTCCCCCAGGGTGCTGCGATCTTCATCGCCACGGGCATGGGCATCAAGGGAGGCGCAGGGGGCGCTTTGGCTCAGCAGTTCCTCCAGTTCATCGGGTTCCATCCCCATGGCGTGGGCCAATTCAAGACGGTTGGGTTGGCGTCCGAATCGATGGCTCAACTCCCGGGTGATGCGGCGCATCTTGGAGAGCTTCTCGCTGATGTGAATCGGCAGGCGAATGGTGCGGGCACTGTTATCAATTGCCCGGGTCATGCCTTGGCGAATCCACCAATAGGCATAGGTGGAAAACTTGTATCCCATTGCGGGATCAAATTTATCGACAGCACGTTCAAGTCCGATGGCACCTTCTTGCACTAGATCAAGAAGTTCCAAACCTTGGTTCTGATATTTCTTTGCCACGCTGACAACAAGCCGAAGATTGGCCGCCATCATCCGGCTGCGGGCACGGGTGCCCATACGAATCTGTTGGCGCTGTTTGGGGGTCCGATCAGCAGCAGAAATCTCAGAGAGACGCTTCATGAGCTGGACCTGATGGGCCAGTTCAATTTCCTCAGCAGCTGTGAGTAAAGGAACGCGGCCAATATTGCTGAGGTACCAGCCGATCGAATCGGTGCTGAGACGCCCGCCACTACGGCTTGTGGAGCGTTGTGTGCGTGGACCGGATCTTGGGCCAGAAGCCTCGGATCCGCTCTCCAGAGGTGTCCCCATCACCCTGGCCTCCTTATTAATTTGGCCAGAACTTAGCACTCAGTGCGGGAATGAATCGGTGTATTTAGAAAGACAATCTGAATTTCCTTCGAGTTGCCTGGAAATCGTGAATTTCAGCTCTGCTTGAAATGAGATTCAGCTGCAATTTCTGAGAAAATGCCCCCTATTTTCTGCAAATGGGTATGAATTATTTGTAATCCTGTGTTGCTTGATACCTCGCTACAGCCCTTGGCCTTGAACTGATCGCCAGCTGTGCATCAGTTCAAGCTGGGATTGAAGTTCTTTCCCTTCGGGGCGCCGCTGCAGAAACTGTCCATTGCTGTCCATGTCCCAGGCATCCCGGTTGTCGTTGAGATAGGTGCGCATGAGTTGTTCCAAGCGTTCGCGCAGCTGGAGGTCTTCCACCGGTGTGACCGCCTCCACGCGGCGATCGAGATTGCGGCTCATCCAGTCGGCGCTGCCGATGAACACCTCCGCTGCGCTGCCATTGCCGAACCAGAACACCCGCGAGTGTTCCAGGAAGCGACCGATCACGCTCACCACAGAGATGCTTTCGCTGTGACCGGCCAGTCCGGGCCGCAGGCTGCAGACCCCCCGCACGATCAGTTCG
>JAYKHZ010000088.1:0-7548 GCA_035286165.1 Synechococcus sp. | reverse complement strand
ACGCCATGGGAGCGCTCGAGCAGAAGGGCCTGCTCACCCAGCCCCACACGTCCGCCGGGCGGGTGCCGAGCGCCAAGGGCTATCGCCATTACGTGGATTGCCTACTGCCGGATCCAGGGGCTGCAGCTATGCAGCTCCAGCGGGAGTTGGCCGAACTCAGCCTGCAATGGGCGGCCCTGGAGGATCTGCTCCAGCATCTGGCCCGGCGCCTCGCTGATCTCACCGGCCTGCTGAGCGTGATCACCCGACCCCAGCGGCCCCAGCCCCAGCTCAAGGCCCTGCGCCTGGTGGTGAGCGCTGATCGGCTGCTGGTGTTTCTGGTGGAGAGCGCTGCCCTCAGCAGCAGCCTCAACCTGCGCCTGCCGCCGGTGGCAGGCAGCCAGCTGGAAGCGCTGGAGCGCTGGCTCAACGGGCAGTTGCAATCCTCGTCAGGGGCCGCCATTCCCTGGGGCGTGCTGCCCTCCCAGCTGCAAGCCGTTGGCGCCCCGCTGCAGCAAGCCCTTGAAAGCCACAGCCGGGCGCGCAACCGCCTGGCTGAAGGGGCCCTCACCACGGGGCTTACAGGTTTGCTGGCCCAGCCCGAATTCAGCCGAACCACCAGCCTGCGACCCCTGCTGCAACTGGTGGAGCAGAGCCCCCATGAACTGCTCTCCCCTTCGCATGCAGCGGCTCTCGGTGGCGTGTGGATCAGCGGCGAGCATCCCAACCCCGCCCTCGATGGCTGTGCCGTGGTGCAGGCCGATTACCACTCGCGCAGTGGTGCCCAAGGCCAGGTGGCCCTGGTGGGGCCGATGCGCATGGCTTACGCCACCGCCCGCGCCGCGGTGCAGTCGGTGGCGGAGAGCCTCAGTCGCCTGCTGAGCTGACTGCGGCCTCAGCCACCGAGCTGGTCGGCCAGGCGTTCGGCCACGGTGTTCACATCCTTATCGCCCCGGCCGGAGAGGTTGATCACCACCTCGGTGCCGGGGGCCAGGGTGGGGCAGAGGGTTTCCAGCCAGGCAAAGGCGTGGGCGGTTTCCAGCGCAGGAATGATCCCCTCCAGCTGGCTCAGGCGCTGCAGCGCTTCGAGGGCCTCCTCATCGGTCACGGCGCCGTACTCAGCCCGGCCGATCTCCCGCAGGTAGCTGTGCTCTGGACCCACGCCGGGGTAATCCAGTCCGGCACTGATCGAGTGGGCTTCCACCACCTGGCCTTCGTCGTCTTGCAGCAGCAGGCTCATGGCGCCATGCAGCACGCCGGTGCGGCCCTCGGTCATGGTGGCGGCGTGGCGACCGCTGCTCACCCCTTCACCGGCCGCTTCCACCCCGATCAGCCGCACGCTGGTGTCCTCTACGAAGGGATGGAACAGGCCCATGGCATTGGAGCCGCCGCCCACGCAAGCCAGCAGCACATCGGGCAGGCGACCGAAGGCCTCCTGGCACTGCTGCTTGGCTTCTTCGCCGATCACCGCGTGGAAATCGCGCACCAGCATGGGGTAGGGGTGCGGGCCGGCCACTGAACCCAGGATGTAGTGGGTGCTCTCCACGTTGGTCACCCAGTCGCGAATGGCTTCGCTGGTGGCGTCTTTGAGGGTGGCGGTGCCAGCGGTCACCGGTTGCACGGTGGCCCCCAGCAGGCGCATGCGGAACACATTGAGGGCCTGGCGGCGCATGTCCTCAGCGCCCATGTAGATCACGCATTCGAGCCCGAAGCGGGCGCACACGGTGGCGGTGGCCACGCCGTGCTGGCCGGCGCCTGTTTCGGCAATGATCCGCTTCTTGCCCATGCGCAGCGCCAGCAGGGCCTGGCCAAGTGCGTTGTTGATCTTGTGGGCGCCGGTGTGGTTCAGGTCTTCGCGCTTGAGCCAGATGCGCGGGCCCCCCTCAGGGCGGCGGTAGTGCTCGCTCAGGCGCTCGGCTTCATACAGCGGGCTGGGGCGGCCCACATAGGTGCGCAGCAACTCATTGAGGCGGGCGGTGAAGGCAGGATCCTTCCAGGCTTTGGCTGCAGCCTCTTCCAGCTCCGCCAGGGCCGGCATCAGGGTTTCAGGCACGTACTGGCCGCCGAAGCGGCCGAAGCGGCCCAGATCATCGGGGCGGGCGGAGACCTGCAGATCGGCAGAAGAGGGCAGCGTGCTGGTCACCGGCGCCGTAAAAACTGGTGTCAGCCTAAGGAGCAGGTGGTGCCAGGGGTGGCCAGCCGTAGGGCTCGAGAATTTCGATGCGGCCGCGACCCTGGCGGCAGTTCCCCGTGGGGGCAGGCCCCACGGCCTCACCCTTGAGATTCACCCCCACCCGGGCACAGCTGCTTCTGCCATGGGGATCGGCGAACTGCACTTGAACCACCTGAACATTCACGGGCGGTGTGTCCATCGCTTGCTCGCGCACAAGGCACACTCACCTAAGGCAGGGAGGCGGTGATGGGCAAGGGAGGCTGGCGCGAGTTCGAGTCCGATTCCGCAGCGTTGCAGCGCGCCGTGCCAGCCGCTGAGCCCACCCCCAGGGCGCAGCAGCGCGTGCGTGTGCAGCGCACCCGGGCGGGTAAGAAAGGCAAAACCGTGACCCAGGTGAGCGGTCTGGAACTGAGCGACAGCGAGGCCAAGGCCCTGCTCAAGCAGCTCAAGGGGGCTGTTGGCAGTGGCGGCAGCTTCAAAGACGGCCTGATCGAACTGCAGGGGGATCAGGTGGCCACCGTGCTGCAGGCGCTGCAGCAGGAGGGGTTCAAGCCCAAACAGGCCGGCGGGTGACAATGGCCGGCGCGTAAGAGATCGGGCCATGGCTGCCGCCACCAACATCGTCTGGCATGAGGCCTCTGTGGACCGGGAGGCCCGCAGCAAGCAGCGCGGTCACCGCAGCGTGATCCTCTGGTTCACCGGCCTCTCCGGTTCCGGCAAGAGCACCCTGGCCAATGCGGTGAACGCGGTGCTGTTTGAACGGGGCATGGCCACCTACGTGCTCGATGGCGACAACATCCGCCATGGGCTCTGCAAAGACCTGGGCTTCTCCGATGCCGATCGCGAGGAGAACATCCGCCGCATCGGTGAGGTGGCCAAGCTCTTCGTTGATGCCGGGGTGATCACCCTCACCGCTTTTGTGTCACCGTTCCGCGCGGACCGTGACAAGGCCCGCGCTCTGGTGGCCGATGGCGACTTCATTGAGGTGCATTGCGCGGCCGATCTGGCCGTTTGTGAAGACCGTGATCCCAAGGGGCTCTACGCCAAGGCCCGCGCCGGTGTGATCAAGGAATTCACCGGGATCTCCAGCCCCTACGAGGCTCCCGAGGCGCCTGAACTGCGGGTGGATACCGGCAGCCAGAGCCTCGAGCAGAGCGTGGCCACGGTGCTCAGCCTGCTGGAGGAGCGGGGGATTCTTCCTGCTGCAGCCTGAGATAGAGCTCATCGAGCACGGTTTTGATCAGGCTGGCCAGCGGTACGGCCAGTAACAGCCCCAGCAGGGCGCCCACCCCCAGCAGCTCGCCGAGGCGGGCGCCCAACGGCAGGCTCACCAGCACCCAGGCCGGGTGCAATCCCACGATCGTGCCCACCAGGCGCGGGGCGATCAGCTGGTCCACCACCTGGCCCACGGTGATGGCGGCGGCGAGCACCTCCAGGCCGGTGCGGGGATCTTCCAGGGTGAGTCCCAGGCTCACCACGGCAATGGTGAGGGCGCTGGCGTAGGGAATCAGGGTGGTGAAACCGATCAAAACGGCGAACAACACGCCGTAGGGGATCTGCAGCAGGGTGAACACCACCACCTGGGCCAGGCTGAGCAGCACCGCCAGCAGCACCTGGCCAGCGAAGTAGCCCCGGAAGGTGCGGTCCATGCTGTTCACCACCAGGGGGCGCCAGTCGGCGGGGATCCAGCGGGCCAAGCCGCCGCTGATCGATTCACCACCCAACAGCAGAAAGATGGCCAGCACCAGCACAATCACGGTGTTCACCGTGATGCTCAAGGTGGCGCCAAGAATCCCCAGCAGCTGTTGACTGATGCTGCTGGCCAGGCGTGCGGAGCGGGCCAGCAGGTTGTCGGTGAAGGGGCTCAGATCGGTGGGCCAGCCGCGCTGCTCCGCCAGGTCCTGCAAATGATTGAGCTGGTCTTCGGCTTGCACCAGCCAGCTGGGCAGGGTGTTGAGCAGCTCGCCGAGCTGTTCAACCAATGGCGGCACCAGCAGCACGCCCCCCAGCACCAGACCACTGATGGTGACCACCAGCACCAGCAGCAGCGTGAGGGCCCGCGGCAAGCCCCGCTGCTGCAGCCAGCGACTGGGGATATCCAGCAGGAAGGCGATCAGGGCAGCCGCCAGGAACAGGGCTGGGAAGGGGGCCAGCCGCAGCATCACCTGGCGCAGCACAAACAGATTCAGCCCCAGCAGGGGCAGCAGAAGGCTGAGGCGCAGCCAGCGGGGGAGGCTCATGCTCAGGCCTGCTGGGCCAGATAGTTGCTGCTGCCGAGCTGCTGCAGGCGTTCATCCTTGGCCGCCACCATCTGCTCGAGCTCGCGGCGGTAGTCGTGCAGCTGGCGGCGCAGCTCCCCATCGCCCAGGGCCAGGATCTGCACCGCCAGGAGGGCGGCATTGGCGGCGTTGCCGATGGCCACGGTGGCCACGGGAATCCCCGCCGGCATCTGCACGATCGAATACAGCGAATCCACCCCCGAGAGGGCCTTGCTGCTCACCGGCACGCCGATCACCGGCAGGGTGGTGATCGCTGCCACCATTCCGGGCAGGTGCGCGGCCCCGCCGGCCCCGGCGATCAGCACCTGGAGCCCCCGCTCCTCGGCCTGGCGCGCGTAGTCGGTCATCACCAGGGGGGTGCGGTGGGCCGAGAGCACCCTCACCTCATGGGGAACCTCAAAGCGCTCGAGGATTTCCACGGCGCGCTGCATGCAGGGCAGATCTGAATCGCTGCCCATCACCACTCCCACCAGCGGACCCACGGCCATCGGCAGACTGCTTCTGTGGTCATTCTCCCCATCCGCGATGCAGTGGCACACGAACCTGCGCCTGCCGGAAGCCGCCGGGATGGCGGCGCGCCGCTGGCGGCTGGGGGTGGATCACAGCGGTTGCATCGCCCGGCTTGAACCGTTGCCCCCAGGCAGTGAGGGGGCTGGTGAGAACTGGCAGGGGGATTGGCTCAGCCCGGCAGGGGTGGATCTGCAGATCAACGGTGGCCTGGGGTTGCCCTTCCCCGAGCTCACACCACAGCAGTTGCCCCGCTTGCTGGAGTTGCTGGAGCTGCTCTGGCGCGATGGGGTGGAGGCGATTGCCCCCACCTTTGTGACCTGTGCGGTGGAGCCCCTGCGCCAGGGGCTGGCGGTGCTGGAGGAGGCGCGCCGCCAGCATCGGCCCGGTCGCTGCCGGCTGCTGGGTGCCCATCTGGAGGGGCCATTCCTGGCCGAGCCACGCCGCGGTGCCCATCCCGCTGAACATTTGTGTGCACCGTCGCTGCAGGCCCTGGAGCAGCGCATTGCCGGTTTTGAAGACGCCATTGCCCTGGTGACCCTGGCTCCGGAGCTGGAGGGGGCCGATGCGGTGATCGCGGCGTTGCGGCAGCTGGGGGTGGTGGTGAGCCTGGGCCATAGCGCGGCCAATGAAGCCCAGGCGCGCCGCGCTTATCAGCAGGGGGTGGCGATGCTCACCCATACCTTCAACGCGATGCCGGGGTTGCACCACCGGGCCCCAGGGCCGGTGGGGGCGTTGCTGGGCAGCCCGCCGGTGGCGTTGGGGCTGATCGCTGATGGGGTGCATGTGGCCCCGGCAATGGCGGCGCTGCTGCAGCGCCTGTTCCCCGAGCAGGTGGTGTTGGTGAGCGATGCCCTGGCCCCCTATGGCCTGCCTGCTGGCCAGTACCCCTGGGATGCGCGCACGATTCAGGTGGAGCGCGGCAGTTGCCGTCTGGAGGACGGCACCCTGGCGGGCACCACACTCACCCTGTTGGAGGGGGCGATCCGGCTGGCGGGTTGGACCGGCGATGCCGCCGCTGCCATCCGGGCGGCCACGGTGCTGCCGCGGCGGGTGCTGGGCCAGGCGGAGGCGGTGGAGCAGCAGTTGCTGGGGCAGCCTTTGGCCCACACCCTGCGTTGGTCGCAAGCGCCAACACAACCGCTGACCTGGTGCTGGAACGGGTAAGGTCGCCGCTCTCCTTGCCCCCTCCTTCTCCATGAGCTCCTCCGCTGCCAGCCAGGACGCCGCTCGGGCCGCAGATGAGAAGAGTGAGGTGAAGGGCTATTTCGAAACCACCGGTTTTGACCGCTGGAATCGCATCTACAGCGACAGCAGCGATGTGAACCGGGTGCAGCGCAACATCCGGATCGGCCACCAGAAAACGGTGGATGCGGTGCTGGCCTGGCTGGAGGCCGATGGGGATGTGGCAAGCCGCAGCTTCTGCGATGCCGGCTGTGGTGTGGGCAGCCTGAGCCTGCCGTTGGCGGGCATGGGTGCCGCTTCGATTGCCGCCAGTGATCTCTCTGAAGCCATGGTGGAGGAGGCGGGCCGGCGCGCTGCCCAGCAGGGGCTCGCGGATGGCCGTTTGCAATTCAGCGCCTCGGATCTCGAGCGGCTCCAGGGCCGTTACGACACCGTGATCTGCCTGGATGTGTTCATTCACTACCCCCAACCCCAGGCCGAGGCGATGGTGCGCCATCTGGCGAGCTTGAGCGAGCAGCGCCTGATCGTGAGCTTTGCCCCCTACACCCCGCTGCTGGCCTTGCTCAAGGGCATTGGCCAGCTGTTCCCCGGACCCAGCAAAACCACCCGCGCCTACACCCTCAAGGAGGCCGGCATCGTGGCCGCGGCGGCGGCCTGCGGCTTCAAGCCGGTGCGGCGTCAGCTGAACCAGGCCCCCTTCTATTTCTCTCGCCTGATTGAGTTCGTGCGCGCCTGAGGCCAGCGCGGCTCAGCCCGTCAGCTCTGGCGCCCCAGCTGCACCTTGATTTCAGGACTCTTGTTTGGATCAATGGTGGCCACGCCAACAAACCCGTTGAAGCGGCCGCCCTGACCGATCACGGAGGTCTGCTCGAGTTTCGGGAAGAGTTGTGGGAGTTCCATGGTTACCGGACCTGAGCGTTGGAAGCGCTGGTCGGCCTGCTGGCTCAGGGCGATGTGTCCCATGGATTGCAGCTGCAGGTTGCCATCGGGCAGTTGGATCGTGCCCTGGAATTGGGTGAGCAGCAGGGCCTGACCATCGCGCCCCTGACGCCGCTGGACGGCCCGTTCCAGGCCATAGAGGGAGCCATCGGGGGCGCTGCAGTCGGCGCTGCTCGACACCTGCAGGGTGTAGCTGACGCTGTCGCCCACGCTGAGGAGGTGGTCCTGGTTGTCGTCGGTGAACACGGTGTTCTCGAGTTTGCAGATGCTCAGCTCGATCTGTTGGGAGCTGGCGTTCGGTGTGACCTGGCTGCAGCCACCGAGCAGGGCCAGCGCGGCGCAGAACACGGAACGGAAACGGCGCACGGTGTGGGAGGACCAGGACAACCTCCGCAGGTTCGCAAGCTTCGATTAACCGCGGGTAATCCGTCGCAACGGATCCGGTGGGGGGGCTTCGAACGAAAGCGCTGTGCCGTTGTGCAGCAC
>JAYKHZ010000087.1:0-6470 GCA_035286165.1 Synechococcus sp. | reverse complement strand
CGAACTGATCCACCCCCGTTTGCTGGGTCACAGCGGGGTTGCTGTTGGCTTTCACGCAACCGAGGTAATCAGCGGCCTGGAGGCACTGCTCGTGCAGCGCCTCGGGAATCGTTTCAAAGGCGTTGGCCGCGCCCATCCCCATGCCAAGGCTCAGCAGGCTGAGTGTGGTCACTGCCGTTCTGATGCGCTGCGGCATGGGGAGCGTCTCCTATGGAAAGGCCGTTGGCTCAGCGGCGACCGCGGGGGCCACGGCCTTCGGTGCCGGCGTAGATCGCTTGGCTACCCAGTTCGTCTTCGATGCGCAGCAGCTGGTTGTACTTGGCGATGCGCTCAGAGCGGCTGAGGGAGCCGGTCTTGATTTGGCCAGCACCGGTGGCTACCGCCAGATCGGCAATGGTGGTGTCTTCGGTTTCGCCGCTGCGGTGGCTGATCACGCTGGTGTAGCCATTGCGGCCACCCAGATCGATCGCCTGCAGGGTTTCGCTGAGGGAGCCGATCTGATTCACCTTGATCAGGATCGAGTTGGCAACGCCCAGATCAATGCCCCGCTGCAGGCGGGCGCTGTTGGTCACAAACAGGTCATCGCCCACCAGCTGCACCGAACCACCGAGGCGCTCGGTCAACAGCTTCCAGCCATCCCAGTCGTCCTCGGCCAGGCCGTCTTCGATCGACACGATCGGGTAGCGGCTCACCAGCTGGGCCAGCTGATCCACCATCTCAGCGCTGCTGTAGTTGCCGCCGCCAAAGCTGTAGCGGCCATCCTTGTAGAACTCGGTGCTGGCCACATCGAGGGCCAAGGCGATTTGCTCACCAGGCTTGTAGCCGGCTTTCTCGATCGCTTTCACCAGCAGATCGCCGGCAGCATCGTTGCCATCGAGATTGGGGGCAAAGCCGCCTTCATCACCAACGGCGGTGGACAGGCCCTGCTCGTTCAGCAGGCCCTTGAGGGTGTGGAACACCTCAGCACCCCAGCGCAGCGCTTCGCGGAAGCTGCCGGCACCGTGGGGCACGATCATGAACTCCTGGAAATCCAGGTTGTTGGTGGCGTGTTCGCCGCCGTTGATCACATTCATCAGCGGCACCGGCAGCACCGTTGCCGATGGACCGCCGAGATAGCGGTACAGGGGCAGGCCAACGCCATTGGCGGCGGCACGGGCCACGGCCATGCTCACAGCCAGGATGGCGTTGGCGCCAACGGCCGATTTGTTGTCGCTGCCATCGAGCTCGTTCATGGCCGCATCGACGGCCCCCTGATCCAGGGCGCTGAGTCCGCACAGGGCCGGTGCCAGACGCTCCTCCACGTTGCTGACGGCCTGGCTGACGCCCTTGCCGAAATAGCGATTGCTGTCCCCGTCGCGCAGCTCGTGGGCTTCGTGGGCACCAGTGCTGGCGCCGCTGGGCACGATGGCGCGTCCGCTGGCGCCACCCTCCAGCAGCACCTCGGCTTCAACCGTGGGTGTGCCGCGGGAATCGAGCACCTCCCGTGCCACCACGGTGTCGATTACAAGGTCTAGGGAATCGAACACGACGGGGCTTCGAGCAACGGGGGCATTATGCAGATCAGCCCTGCACAATGACTGCAGCGCTTGCTTGCTGAACTCGATGCGGCTGCTTCACACCATGCTCCGGGTGGGCGATCTGGAGCGATCGCTGTCGTTCTATACCGATGTCCTGGGGATGAGCTTGCTGCGCCGCAAGGATTACCCCAGCGGTCGCTTCACCCTGGCCTTTGTGGGCTATGGCGCTGAACAGGACCACACGGTTCTCGAGCTCACCCACAACTGGGACACCAGCAACTACACCCTGGGTGATGCCTATGGCCACATCGCCCTGGGGGTGGACGATATCCATGGAACCTGTGAACGCATCGCGGCCCAGGGCGGCAAGGTGGTGCGAGAGCCGGGCCCGATGAAGCACGGCACCACCGTGATTGCCTTCGTGGAGGATCCCGATGGCTACAAGGTGGAACTGATCCAGTTGAGCTCCCGTGTCGATGCGGCCGTCTGATTCCAGCTTCAGCCTCACCACCGAGCCTGAACGCTTCAACGAGCTGGCCTGGGACCTGCTGTTGGCGGCCCAGGACGAAGCGCGCCGCTGGCGCCATGGTGATCTCGATGTGGAGCATGTGGTGCTGGCGCTGCTGCAGGAAGGGCGTCTGCGACCACTGCTGGAGCAGCTGCGCCTCACCGGTTTTGAGCTGCGCGAAGACCTGGAGGATTTCTGCGCGCGTCAGCCCACGCGCTCAGGCACCAACCTGTATGTCGGCGAAGACCTCGAGCAGTTGCTTGATCGTGCCGAACAGGAGCGGCTGCGCTGCGGGGCCCCCGACATTGAGCCCAGTCATCTGTTGCTCTCGCTCGCGGCCGATCAGCGGCTTGGAGCTGAGCTCTTGCGGCGCCAGGGACTGGATGCCCAGCAGCTGCAGGATTGTTTGCAGCCGCGTTCAACCGTGGCGGCCCCGGCGCCCCGCAACCAACCACCTGCCCCTGCAGCGCCCGTGCCCACCCCATCGGTGCGCCCAAGGCCAAGCGCCCAGGACAGTGAGGTTCAAGCCGGTGTTGATGCTGATGCCAATGGCCTGAGCCTGGAGCAGGAGCCCGGTGCGCTGGCCCAGTTCGGCCGCGACCTCACCGCTCTGGCTCGGGCGGGCAGTTTGGATCCGGTGATTGGGCGCGACCGCGACATCCGGCGTTTGATTCAGGTGCTTTCGCGGCGCAGCAAGAACAATCCGGTGTTGATTGGCGAAGCTGGCGTGGGCAAGACCGCGGTGGCTGAACTGCTGGCCCAGCGCATCGTGGCCGGCGAAGTCCCTGATTCCCTGCGCGGCCGCCGTCTGATTTCCCTGGATCTCGGGGCGTTGATTGCCGGGGCCAAGTACCGCGGTCAATTTGAGGAGCGCTTGCGCCGGGTGCTTGAGGAGATCAGCGCTTGCGATGAAGGCGATGAAGGCGTGGTGCTGTTCATCGATGAGATCCACACCCTGGTGAATGGCGATCGCGCTGGCGCTGATGCCGGCAGCGTGCTCAAGCCGGCCCTCGCCAGGGGTGAGCTGCGCTGCATTGGTGCCACCACGATTGAGGAGTACCGCCGCACCCTGGAGAAGGATCCGGTGCTCAACCGCCGCTTCCAGCAGCTCCTGATCAAGGAGCCGGCCCTGGATGTGTCGCTTGAGATCCTGCGCGGCGTGCGTGAGCGCTACGAGTTGCACCACGGGGTGAGCATTGGGGATGACGCCCTTGATGCGGCTGTTCGCCTGGCGGATCGCTACATCAGTGATCGCTGCCTGCCCGACAAGGCCATCGATTTAATCGATGAGGCTGCGGCTGAACTGAAGATGGAGGCCACCTCCAAGCCGGCGGTGGTGGAGGCGGCTGAGGCTGAGCTGCGCGCCATTGAACGGAGCCTGCTGGCTGCTGAGGAGGCCCCCACGGAGGAGCGGATTGCCCAGCAGCAGCAGCGCACCGAGGCGCTCGATCGCCTTGAAGCCTTGCAGGATCGTTGGCAGCAGGAGCGCCAGCAGCTGCAGGAGCTGCGCGAGCTGCAGCAGCGCGAGGAGGAGCTGCGCCATGCCATCGCCGAGGCCGAGCGGCTCACCGAATGGGAGGAGATGGCGCGCTTGCAGGTGGAGCTGGAACACGGGGCGGTGCGCCGGCGCCAGGAGCTGGAGCAGGAGTTGCAGGAGCCCGGGCGCCTCCTGCGCGATCTGGTGAGCGCCCAGGACATCGCCGATGTGGTGGCGCGCACCACCGGGATTCCTGTGCAGCGCTTGATGGCGGGTGAGCGCCAGAAGCTGTTGGAACTGGAGCAGCGGCTTGGCGAGAAGGTGATGGGCCAGCCCGCTGCGGTCAGTGCTGTGGCCGCTGCGATTCGCCGTGCCCGTGCTGGCATGAAAGATCCGCGTCGGCCGGTGGGGTCGTTTCTCTTCCTCGGGCCTACAGGTGTGGGCAAAACCGAGCTGGCCCGCACCCTGGCCGCCAACCTTTTCGATGAGGAAGAGGCCCTGGTGCGGCTCGACATGAGCGAATTCATGGAGCGCAACGCCGTGGCGCGCCTGATTGGTGCTCCCCCCGGCTATGTGGGCTACGAGGAGGGTGGTCAGCTCACCGAGGCGGTGCGGCGCAGGCCCTACGCCGTTGTGCTGCTCGATGAGGTGGAGAAAGCCCATCCGGAGGTGTTCAACCTGCTGCTGCAGGTGCTCGACGATGGCCGTCTCAGCGACTCCCAGGGCCGCAGCGTTGATTTCCGCCACACGGTGGTGGTGATGACCAGCAATCTGGCCAGCCGCGCGATTTTGACCCATGCCCGCGATGGCGATCAGCAGGCGTTGGAGGCCGAGGTGGACCGTGCCCTGGCAGCCCAGTTCCGGCCGGAGTTCCTCAACCGCATCGATGAGGTGATTCGCTTCCGGCCATTGCAGCCGGAGGACCTCGTGCCCATCGTGCGCTTGCAGCTTGCCGATCTTGAGCGGCTGCTGCAGGAGCAGAACCTGCAGCTTCAGGTGGATGAGCCCGTTGTGGCCTGGCTGGCCAGCGAAAGTTTTGATCCTGAGTACGGAGCCCGGCCGCTGCGCCGTTTGCTGCGCCGTCGCCTGGAGAACCCACTGGCCACGGAGCTGCTCGAGGAGCGTTACAGCCAGGCCAAGGGGGTGGCGGTTCGATTGGAGGCCGACAGCCTCACATTCGTGCCTGTTCTGTAGGCTATTCGTTTGCGGATCAGCCCCCCGCGACGGAGGAGTGTGGTTTTTAGCCAGCCGAACAAATCCGGTCAGCCCAGTGCCCCTGAGGGGGCAGTGGTGGAGGCTGAGGTGCAGCCCGGAACAGAGGGTTCCGGGGGCACTGGTGCCAACCCCAGCGGCGGCCTGCCCGAACCGCGGGGGCCGATCGCGTCCACCTTGGCGGAGTTGCGCCGGGTGGTGTGGCCCAGCCGTCAGCAGCTCATCAGTGAATCCGTTGCGGTGCTGCTGATGGTGACCCTCTCGGCCGCGGCGATCGCTTCGCTCGACCGTTTCTTCCGCTGGCTTTCCCAGCTTGTCTTCCGTTGACCACCAGCCTTGTCTGAGCTCACCGACTCCATTGACGATCAGGAGGTCCTAGACCTCCCTGCTGAGTCCTCGCAGGAGCAGTCCCCAGCGACTGAACCTGAAGCAAAACCGGCCATTGCCCGCTGGTATGCGGTGCAGGTGGCGTCCAGTTGCGAGAAGAAGGTCAAGGCCACGCTGGAGCAGCGCGCCGTCACCTTGGGGGTCTCCAACCGAATTCTCGAGATCGAGATTCCCCAAACTCCCGCTGTCAAAATCAAAAAAGACGGCACCCGTCAGAGCACTGAGGAGAAGGTGTTCCCGGGGTACGTGCTGATCCGCATGGTGCTCGATGAGGACACCGAGCAGGCGGTGCGCAGCACCCCCAATGTGATCAACTTTGTGGGTCACGAGGAGCGCCGCAGCACCGGCCGCGCTCGAGGCCGCATCAAGCCACGCCCCTTGGGCCGCGCCGAGGTCAATCGCATCTTCAAGCGGGCTCAGGAGAAGAAGCCTGTGGTCAAGGTGGACCTGGCCGAAGGCGATCGGATCACGGTCACCGCTGGTCCCTTCAAGGACTTTGCCGGTGAGGTGATCGAAATCTCCGGTGATCGCAGCAAGCTCAAGGCGTTGCTCTCGATCTTTGGACGCGAGACCCCTGTGGAGCTCGAATTCAGCCAGATCAGCAAAGACAGCTGATCGCTGATCGTCCCGGCCGTCCTGCTGTGGGGGACGGCCGTTGGTGACGGGTTTTCCGTCACCTCAGCGCCCGTTATGGGTGCACCGCAGCACTGTTCCGTCCGTCAAATCGATGGCTAAAAAAGTCACCGCCGTCATCAAGCTGGCCTTGCAGGCCGGCAAGGCCAACCCGGCGCCTCCCGTGGGTCCTGCCCTCGGTCAGCACGGGGTCAACATCATGGCCTTCTGTAAGGAGTACAACGCCCGTACTCAGGACAAGGCCGGGCTGGTGATTCCGGTGGAGATCTCGGTCTTTGAAGACCGCAGCTTCACCTTCATCACCAAGACCCCTCCCGCGTCTGTGCTGATCACCAAAGCAGCCGGCATCGAGAAGGGTTCTGGTCAGTCCGCCAAGGGCAGCGTTGGTTCCATCTCCCGGGCCCAGCTCGAAGAGATCGCCAAAACCAAGCTCCCCGACCTGAACTGCACCAGCGTTGAATCCGCCGTGCGGATCATTGAAGGCACCGCCCGCAACATGGGTGTCGCCATCAGCGACTGAGCGCAGCTCCTTCCCTTTAATCCTGATCGGGGGAGAGATCTGAAGGTCTCGCCCGCACCCCATTCCCGTTATGAAAACCATTTCCAAGCGTTTTAAGGCCGCCCAGGCCAAGGTCGATGACCGCGCCTACGAGCCCCTCGAGGCCGTGAAGCTGGTCAAGGACAACGCCACGGCGAAGTTCGACGAAACCATTGAGGCCCACGTGCGCCTCGGCAT
>JAYKHZ010000086.1:0-8531 GCA_035286165.1 Synechococcus sp. | reverse complement strand
GGAAATCTTTTGCGATCATTGCAATTGTTTTGGTGTAGCCATTGCTTCTGACTTCATTGCTTGCTGTTCGTGCAATGGTGGGGAGATTCTTCAAGACGCCCTTGATCCCGCATCCTTGAGCGGCCAGCCTTTTGGCCATAAAGGCGGATGCTTTTGCAGCTTTGAAAGCTCCGCCGATGAATCCAGCGGAGATGTCGTTGAGCTGATCGAGAGAGAGTTCAGTGGTTTGGCTGCTGGTGAAGGTCATGGGTTTGTGAGTGTGAGGTGTGTTGGAGTTGGATGTGTGTAGGAGGTGAATGAGGTGTGTTCCTCCGATGACCTAAAGATCGCAGGGATGGGGAGTTGAGGTGTTGATGGGGATCAAGGGTGGCTGTGATGTTGGTCACAGGTGGTCGAGAGCATGAAAAAGCCCCGCTGTGTAGCGGGGCTTGAGGTGTGTGCTGAAGAGGTGTGTGTTGTTTGGTGGTTTAGCGAGGGAAGCGAGGAGCAGGGGTGGGCTGGACGGGTGTGACGGTGACGGGTGGATAGCCAGGGAGCTCAATTTTGATGGGAGCCGTGATGCTGGTGGATGTGATGCCGCCCTCTTTGAGGATGCGGTCTTGCTGCTTGCGCTCAGGAGTGCCTGGTTCGTGATAGACACCACCGGTGATGGTGGTGAGTTGATCAAGGGAGAGTTTGGTGATTTGGGTGCTGGTGAAGGCCATGAGTTTGTGCGTGTGAGGTGTGTTGGAGTTGGGTGTGTGTGTGAGGTGAGTGAGTTGTGTTCCTCCGATGACCTAAAGATCGCTGGGATGGGGTGTTGGGGTGTTGATGGGGATCAAGGGTTGTTGTGATGTTGATCACAGGTGGTTGAGAGCATGAAAAAGCCCCGCTGTGTAGCGGGGCTTGAGGTGTTGGCAGGCATCAGCGCCTTCCGATCGCGATGCAGTGTCTTTTCAGCGGCCAGTTGGATTGGACCATTGCTGCGCATGCGTATCGCCTCAGGAGATGAAGCCAACGAGATCGGAGATGGGTCTGTCCGTGGTTGCGATCAGCGTTGTCGCTGCTGGCTGAACCGATCAGAGTTGCATGGTTGTGCGAGCACAGTTGGTGCAGGTTTTGTTGCGTTCGCGTTGGTTGTGGCTGCCTTTGGCTGCGCTCAATCTCTGGGCAGCGCAGGCTGTGATCCGTGCGTTGGATCCCATTCCCACACTCCTTTTGGTATCGGCATTGCTGGCTTTTTTGTTGGCGCAACCCGTGGCCTGGTTCAGAGGTTTGGGGTTACAGCGCTCCACGGCTGTGGCCGTGGTGATGGGGGGCCTTACGTTGCTGCTGCTGGCGATGTTGGGCTGGTTGCTGCCGCTCTTCTTGGCCCAGTTCCAGAGCTTGTTGGCAGTCCTGCCCCAATGGATTCAGCAGGCCACGGCCAATGTTCAGCAACTGGATCAAAGCCTGGATCAATGGGGGGTTTCGCTGTCGCTCCATCCGATTCAGAGCTCTTTGCAGAGCTGGGCTTTGCAACTGGGCAGCAGCTTGAGCCGTGAAGGCCCCAAATGGCTGGGCTCTGGCGTGGGCCTGTTGCTGCATCTGGTGATGGGGCTGTTCCTCACCCTCTTTTTGCTGCTGGGTGGAAAGGGACAGCTCAAGCAGTTGCTGGGCTGGATGCCTCAGGCATCACGACAGCGTTTGCTGCGCGTTAGCGATCAGGTGTTGCGGTCCTATGCATGGGGTTTGATCCTCACCGCTGTGCTGTATGGAATGGCGCTGTGGCTGGTGCTGTCCCTGCTGGCGATTCCCTATGCGCTGGTGTTTTCGGTGTTAATCAGCGCCACCACCTTGGTGCCCTATGCCGGTGCGATCACAATTCTGCTGGTGAGTGCAGTGTTGCTGCTGGTGTCCCCTGAGGTGGGGGTGCGCTTTGCACTTGGAGCGGTGATCACAGGCCAGGTGATCGACCATTCCATTTACCCGCTGCTGATGAATCGAATCCTCAGTTTTTCTCCAGCGGCTGTGATTTTGATTGTGCTGTTTGCTGGCCAGGTCTTTGCGGTGCTGGGCTTGCCAGTGGTGCTTGGGTTGTTGCTTGGTTTGCCGGCTGCAGCGGTCACGCGGGAAATGTTGCAACCCGAGTCGTCCAGTGATCCTGCTGCTTGAAGTGGCTGCAGATGGAGGGAAGCTGGTGCAGCGCTGCTGGCTGGTCTGATGGATCTTGAGACGGTCCGCTTGGCTGGTTGGGTGCTTCCCAATGCTGAGATGCATGCGCTGGCCGAGGTGGCTCAGCGCCGTGGTTTGTCGCTGAGCGCTTATTTGCAGACACCGGAAGGGGAGGGTGCGTTTACGGCACAGCGCCGCAGTGCTCAGCTGCGCCTGGGGGTCATTCGCTCAGAACCCAGCGTGTAACGGTGTCCCCGGATGGGGGTTGTCGCTGCTGACCAGCTCCATCACAGTCGGAGCCCTGGAACGAGACGCCATGTCAGGCAGCGTTGAGCAGCTCACAGCTCAGTACCAGGCTCTGATGGACCAGGTGGATCGCAGCACCGGTCGGCGGGAGGCGATGCAGTTGATTCGCCAGGCCACGGAGCTCAATGAGCGCATCCATGCATTGCGTGCTGAGGCGCCAAAAAGCAAACGTCACCTCAATCTGGCGCCATCTGTGGTCATTGGCCATCAGCATTAAGGCGCATTGCCGGATTGCTGCGCTCTGGCAAGAGTGTGAGCATCGACAACGGAGGCGCCCCATGGACGACACGCCACCCGAGGGATCACTGGAAGCATTCTGACTTCAGGCCCCTGCTCCAACAGTCTCAACAAAGCGTGGGCGTGGAGTTGATTCGACAACGTGTTGGCTGCCGAATCAGCACCACTTCTCTGCATCGTTTAGGTGCCCCAAAGAAGTCCGCCCGACACACCTGGACCTATGGCCCCAGGTGAGCCTGTGCCAGACGCTTCAATCACGCATCCTCAACGAAAGCCGCTTCTCTTTTGGGGAGCGGCTTTTATGTATTGATGGGTTTGATGGGTGCCTGAAGGATCTGTTGGCAGTTGAGAATCAGCGCCGTTGCAGTTGGGCGGCGAGCTGTTGAATCTCCTGGTTTTCATTCATGCCCTTGGAGCTGCAATTGTCATCCAGGCGTTTAGCGAATTCCCAGCCCACGGTTTGGATTGTGGGGTTGTTGAGGATTGCCGTATCGATGCCGTTTTGCAGCAGGAGTTGGTAAAGCTTGTCTCGGCCGGTATCACGGTCGATCGCGCCTTTCTCCACGTGGCAGTTGTAGGCCGCCACCATCCCAATCAGGTGAACCTCAGCGGGGCTCAAGGTGGTGGTGGGTTGTACCGAAGCGTTCTGCTGCAGCAGGGTGTTCACCATGCCGAAAAGGCCCACGCTGAGAAAGGCACCACCAAAGATCAGGGTTGAAATCAGGCGCAGTTTCTTCTGCATGGCATGGAGCCAGACATGTGCTGGCACTGTATGGCCCATGGATGAATGCTTCAGCCAATAGACAAAAAAAGACCTGCCATCGCTGGCAGGTCAGCACTCGTCAAGACGCCCTTCGCTGACGTCCAAAGCCAAGCTATGAACGCTGCTGCACCGGCTTCTGAGCAGCTCAGTGGCGTTGCATTGGAATCCACTCAGGGTTGGCTGAGCGTGCACTGAGAGGTGTTTCCTTTGGCTGGCTGTTGTGTGGATTCAGCCATCGCGCGCTGGCTGATTGGGCTGGCAGCGATACACCAGGGTCAGTGTTGGCGCGTTCGCCATGTCCACTGAACAGGTGTTGACCCAGGTGCTGTTGCTGTCGCTGGTGGCTGCATTGTTCTGCTATGCCTTCGAAAGCTCCTTCGGTACGGTCGCAGGCTGATCTGTGCGCGCGGGCCTTTGTTGAGTGCTGAGCCGCTACCGCCGTTGCTGTTGCAGCCGCTGTTGCTGCTGATTTCGCTGATTTCCAATCTGTTGTCGGCCCTGGCTGGAGGTGGTGCCGGTTTGGTGCAGCTGCCGGCGTTGATTTTGCTTGGTTTGCCATTCTCCTTGGCCTTGGCCACCCACAAGGTGGCCAGCGTGGCCCTCGGCGCTGGCGCCACCTTGCGCCATTTGCGCGAGCAATCGCTGCAACGCAGTTTTGCGCTCTTCATCCTGGTGGCGGGCTTGCCGGGGGTGTGGCTTGGGGCTCGCACCGTGCTGGCCTTGCCGCCGCGGTTGTGCACTGTCCTGTTGGGTGTGCTCACCCTGGGTTTGGGCCTCTATTCCATGGCCAGTCCAGCCCTCGGGGCTGAGGCCAGGCCCCATCCGTTGAGCCGGCTGCAGTGGGCGTTCGGTGCCTTGGTGCTGTTTGCCATTGGCTTTCTCAATGGCTCGCTCACCTCCGGCACGGGTTTGTTTGTCACGCTGTGGCTGGTGCGCTGGTTCGGCTTGGATTACGGCCGCGCTGTGGCCTACACCCTGGTGCTGGTGGGGCTGGCCTGGAATGGCATGGGGGCCCTCACCCTGGGGCTGCAAGGGCAGATCGCCTGGAGTTGGCTGCCGATGCTGCTGCTTGGTTCGCTGTTGGGGGGCTATCTCGGGGCCCATCTGGCCATTGCCAAGGGCAGTCGTTTGGTGAAACGAGCGTTTGAGTGGCTGGCGCTGCTGATGGGGCTTTCACTGCTGTGGCGCAGCTTCTGAGCACAGCAGCTCGAGAGCCAAGCGCCGTTGCCTGAAGAAGCGCACCCGCTGGATGCGTTGCAGATGCAGCCGCTCCAGCCGTTCCTGCTGCTCGGGATCGCTCACGCAGATCACCACCTGACGGCCTTGCTGAGCGGCATCGCGGCAGAGCGAATCGATGGCCATGGAGGCGGTCACGCCCAGGTGGGTGACGGAGCCCAGATCCAGCAGGATCGTGCGGTATGCCGCTGAACTGGTGAGCAGCTGGGTCAGGTAGCGGCTGGCGCCAAAGCTGAGCGGTCCCTGCAGGCTGAGCAGCACCACATCAGAGCCGAGCTGGGCCAGCAGATTTTGCTCCTGCTGATCGAGGGTGTCGTAGTGCTGCCCCCCCTCGAAGCGCTGGGTTTTGCGTGCCAGGGCTTCCGCTTGCCCCTTGATCGTGAGCACGTTGGCGATGAACACGCCAACCACCACGGCGGTTACCAGATCCCAGAAGATCGTCAGCAGCAGCACCAGCCACATCAGCGCGGTGGCTCGGAAGGACAGGCGTGGAGCGTTGCGCAGGAAGTTCCAGTCGATGATTTCCAGCCCCACGTTCACCAGGATTCCGCCCAGCACCGCCAGGGGAATCACCGAGGCCAGGCCACCGGCCCCGAGGGTGACCACAAGCAGCACCAGGGAATGCACAACTCCTGACAGCGGGGTGCGTCCGCCGGCCTGCACATTGGTGACCGTGCGCATGGTGGCGCCAGCGCCGGGTAAACCACCGAGAAGAGCTGCCGCCATGTTTCCCACCCCCTGGCCGATGAGCTCGCGATCGGAGTTGTGCTGGGTGCGGGTGATGTTGTCCGCCACCAGGGAGGTGAGCAGCGAATCGATCGAGCCCAGCACCGCCAGGGTGATGGCAAAGCCCCCCAGCACGCGGATGTCACCCAGGTGCAGCTGGGGCCAGCTCAGTGCAGGAATGCCCTGGGGGATGTCACCCAGCCGTGGCAGTGCATCAAGGGGCAGCAGCAGGCTCAGGCTTGTGACAGCCACCAGGGCCACCAGTGGACCGGGCAGCACCTTGTTGAAGCGCTTGGGGTAGAAGCGCACCACCGCGAAGGTGAGCAGCCCAATCACCAAAGCCCAGCTGTTGATCTGCCCCAGCTCTTGCCCGAGCCCCTGCAGGATGTTGGGTACCGAGCCGCGCAGATTCAGCCCCAGCAGCACCGGTAGCTGCAGCACCAGCACGATGCCGCCGATGCCCGACATGAAGCCGGAGATCACCGAATAGGGCATTTGAACGATGTACTGGCCCAGGCGCAGCACGCCGAACAGCACCTGGAACAGGCCCGCCACCAGGGCCACGGTGAAGGCAACAGCTAAGCCGCTCTCGGTGCCATAGCGCTGCACCATCGTGGCGATGATGCCGGCCATGATCACGGTCATGGGCCCGGTGGGACCCGACACCTGGGAGGGTGTTCCCCCCAGGGGTGCGGCGATCAGGCCAAGCACGATGGCGCCCCAGAGACCAGCAATGGCCCCTGCCCCGGAGGTCACCCCAAAGGCCATGGCCAGGGGCAAGGCCACCACGGCGGTGGTGAGGCCCCCGGTGAGATCACCACGCCAGTTGCTGAGCCAGGAATGGCGCCAAAGCCTGCTGCGTTTGAGTCGGCGCACCTCCGGTGGTTCGCGAAAGGGGGAGCGCATGGCACCTCGAGGCGGCGAACCTTTTGATTGTGCGCCCGCACAGTTACTTTGCCGAGCGAATTTGTTGCATCAAACACCCTGGTGATGCGACGGTTCTGAGACTCTGGCTACGGGCGAAAGGACACGTACCCCGCCATTGCGCGGGGATTTTCTTTTGAATCCCTCAGCGAATTGAGCCGTTGTAGGTCACATCACTCACTTGGGTGCCATCAGGGCTGATCAATAGCTCGGTTTCCAACGTGGGCTCCTGGCCCATGGCCTGCCAGCCAGGGGGGCCTCCCGGGATCTTGAAGCGGTATCCCGCAGCGGTGTCGCTCACCATGCACTTGCCGCCACCGGATTTGTACATGCAGTTGGCGGTGCTGTAGACGCTGAGGCCGCCATTGAGGCGTTCAGCTTCCATGCGCGCCAAATTGCCGGCGCGCTGTTGGCTGGTGGGAACCTGGGCCAGTGCAGCGTGAAACAGGAAGCCGCTGCATGAAGCAGCCACTAGCAGGCTTGAAGAAAGCAACCGCTGAATCATTCAGGCGCCATCGTCTGAATGATTTCTAGCGGTGATGTTGGCGATCGACCGTGGCGTTGGCCTCAGTCTTCTGGGAACAGCAACTCAGCCAGCTCTTCGCTGTCCACGTCGTAGGCCCGGGCCAGGGTGCTCTCCACAGCGGAAGTCACCTCCGCCGGCAGAAAGCGCAGGGCGTTCATGGCGTCTTCGGCGATGTCGTCGGTGGTGAGCTTTTCGCCGTCTGGATTGAGCTTCTCGTCATTGAGAACAGCCAGCACCCAGCTCTGGTAGGCATAGACCAGGTCAGAGAACTCGAGATCCGGATCGTTGAGATCGAGGGCCATGGAGGCGCTTGCAACCCTTTCAGTCTGCCTGCAGGAGTCCGGTTTGCAGTCCACGCCGCACCGCTTCAGCGCCTGAATGCACGCCGAGCTTGCTGTAGAGCTGCTTCTGGTAGCCCTTCACCGTGCTCAGCTGCAGGCCCAGGTTGCGGGCCAGTTGTTTGCAGGGCTCACAGCGCTGAAGGGCTTCAAGGATTTGCTGCTCGCGGCTGGTGAGCCGGGGTGATTGCCAGGGATCCACACGCCGCAGGGCTGGATCGATGAAGGTGCTTCCCGGGCATTCGCACAGCTGGCGCACGGCTTCGAGCAACACGCCATGGCCCAGCTGCTGATCACAGCAGGCCGCATCAATGCCAAGGGCAAGGGCTTGCTGCCAGGGGAAGTACTGGGGCTGGCTCACGATGATCAGCGCCTTGAGATGGGGTTGCGCGGCCTTGCTCTGGCGGATCAGCTCAAGGCCACTGCCCTGTTCCAGCCGGTCGTGGCAAAGCAGCAGATCGGGCCAGTGCTGCTGCACCAGGGCCAAGGCTTCGTTGGCGCAGGTGCAAGCCCCAAGCACCGTGGGTCCCTGCTGCAGCACGCACACCTGGCTCACCAGCAGCGGCCAGTTGCGGCTGCAGAGCACCAGGCCTTGGCCGTTCAGCAGCGTGGTGCCCTGCTGCTGCCGCTGGCGCAGTTCATCGAGGGAGGAGGTGAGGTCCATCGCTTGGCCATCACTGCTCTGCTGGTAGGAGGGAAGGATTGTGGTTTGGTAAGCCTCGATGAGCTCGGCGTCACCTCAGGATCTGCAGGGGGCTCTGCTGCATTTCGCGGTGGAGGAGCTGGTGCGGCGCGAGCGCGAGAGTTTTGAACCGTTGTGGACCCGTGAGAGCTGGGCCAAGTTTTTGATTTGGCTCTCGCTTCAGTGCGGTGTGGGGGTGTCTCAGGAGGAGTTGGAGTCGTTTGCCCATGCCCTGGGCCCTGTGCTCACAGGTCGGTTGCGGCGCTTGTTTTTTGAGCGGGAGCTGGGCGATCTGGATCTCAAGGTGATGGCTGATCCCGCCGACGATCAGGTGTTGGTGATGCCCCTGGGGCCTGTGGAGGATGGGCTGCAACCGGAGCCGGTGACCCGTGCCCTGGAGCGGGTGGGCCTCAGTGAGCGGCTTGAGCTGGATCCAGCCCGCTGGCAGCGGCTGGAGGCGCTGCTGGTGATTCCCTGGGCCAATGCAGAGGCGTGATCGAATGGAGGCTTCAGCGGCACGTTGACGCCATGGAGCTGATTGCCCGATATCGCAATGCCGGCTTTGAGGCCTTGGCCGATGGGGTGATGGCCTTCTTTGAGCGTCGCTCAGATCTGCAGCGCCCTGGTGTGGCCTTTGGCCCTGAGGGGGAGGCTGATCCA
>JAYKHZ010000085.1:0-4613 GCA_035286165.1 Synechococcus sp. | reverse complement strand
CGTGTCGCCTGGGCTCTGGTAGCGGAGATTCAGAACTGCATCGATGCCGGTGAATCTTTCACCATCGGGGAATTGCGCTTCCGTGCCCGTCCACCCGGCGCTGACGGGAAGCGCTCAAGCGTCCTCTTCCATAAGCCCCGTTCTTGAGTGCTGCGATCACAGCCGTCTTGCTGGTGCTGGCCATTGCCACCTTCATCGGTGGCTGGTTGGCACCGGAGCTGGTGGCGCTCACTGCTGCGGCGTTGTTGATCGCCACCGGTGTGCTCACCCCCACCGAAGCCCTGGCCGGCTTCGGGAGTCCGGCCCTGATCACCCTGCTGGGTTTGTTTGTGCTGGCCAACGGGCTGCTGCACAGCGGCGCCCTCGATCGCTTGCGCGAACTGCTGGCTTCCCCGCGAATCCGCACCCCCACCCAGCTGATGGCCGTGCTCGGGTTCGTGGTGGCCCCGATCTCCGGCTTGATTCCCAATACGCCGATTGTGGCGATCCTGATGCCCGTGCTTCAGGGCTGGTGCCAGCGCCGGGGGGTGAGCCCCTCGCGCGTGTTGATGCCCCTGTCGTTTGCCACTTTGATCGGCGGTACCCTCACCCTGATCGGCACCTCCACCAGCCTGCTGGCCAGTGATCTGGTCACCAGCCTCGGCTACGGCCGTCTGGAGTTGCTCAGTTTCACCGCCATCGGTCTGCCAGTGTGGCTCCTGGGTGCTGTTTACCTCGTGCTGGCGAGCCGCTGGCTGCCCGATCACGGCCAGCCGGACGCCGACAACCTGCGTTCCCTCAGCCAGGACGGCTACCTCACGGAAGTGGTGCTGCCGGCTGTATCACCCCTCTGCGGGGTGACCCTGCGCGCCAGCCGCCTGCAGCGTCGCTTCGATGTGGATGTGGTCGATGTGCACCGCCAGGGCCAGCGCCTGCAGCCCCCCCTGGCCCAGCTGCGCCTGCAGGCCGGTGATCGTCTGCTGCTGCGCTGCAACCGTCAGGAACTGCTGCGCCTCCAGCAGGACCGCATGGTGGATCTGGCCGGCACCCTGCTGGCCGATGGTCTGGATCAGCTGCGCCATGCCGAGGTGCTGGTGCCATCAGGCTCTCTGCTGGCGGGTGCCACCCTGCGGGAGCTGCGCTTCCGCCAGCGTTTCAATGCCACGGTGCTGGCCGTGAATCGTGCCAGCAGCACCTTGCGTGATCGTCTCGGCCGGTTGGTGCTGCGGGAAGGCGACATGCTGCTGCTGCAGGCCCCCTTGGATGCCCTGCGCGGTTTGCAGCAGAGCAGTGATCTGGTGGTGCTCGATCAACTGGATGACGACCTGCCCAGCACCCACCGCAAGGGGCTGGCGCTCACCGTGATGCTGCTGGTGCTGCTGCTGGCGGGCCTCCAGCTGATCCCGTTGGTGGCGGCTGTGTGGCTTGGGGTTGCCGTGCTGGTGAGCGGCAACTGCCTCGATGCCGGCACGGCCCTGCGTTCGATCCGCTGGGATCTCTATCTCCTGCTTGGCGGTATCTACAGCTTCAGCGTGGCGTTGCAGACCACCGGTCTGGCCTCGCAGGTGGCTGATGCCCTGCTCCAGGCCCTGCAGGGACGGTCTGCCTATGTGGCTTTGGTGCTGATCTATGCCGTCACCCTGGTGGCCACGGAGCTGCTCAGCAATGCGGCCGCCGTGGCCCTGGTGCTGCCGATCGCCGGTGCGGTCGCCAATGGCTTGACCCTCTCCCCGATGACCTTTGCCATCGCAGTACTGTTCGCCGCCAGCCAGAGCTTCCTGTCACCGATCGGCTACCAGACCAACCTGATGGTGTTCGCCCCCGGCCGCTACCGCTTCCTCGATTTCCTGCGCTTCGGGTGGCCCTTATCGTTAAGTTATTCCTTGCTGGTGCCGGCCCTGCTGCTCTGGTGATACGAGCCTCGAACCCTGACTGCGGGGGCCGGAGGATACTCAGCTCTCTATCAATCCAGTCAGGCAACCGTTGCTTCCAACCAGCCATAACCAAACCGGGGAACCGCCTTGGTCTTGCCTGGCAGAACATCAATCCGCAACTCCTGCTCCAGGATCACCAGGCTGATCCAGCGTTCCAAGGCATGGGCCAGGGTGCCATCGGTTTGGCCGGCCTCCGGTTCAAAACGCTTCAGCGACAAGCCAAGATTTAATAGCGGCTGCAAAGCCTGCAAGCGGCCGCACACCATGCTTCCTGCCGCAAACCGTTGCTGCAAGGCCCACTGGCCGCTCCAGCCTTGCGCTTGCAAGAACCCCTGAAGATGCAGCGCATTGGCTTGCAACGCCACACTCATCGGCAACAGCGTTCCAGCCGGCGTCAACAATCCCAAGCAAGGATCGTGCTGCAGCCGCTGCGGCAACTCCCCCAGCAGCTGGAAATCCAACAGCGCATCCACCAGATGCTGCCCCCAGTCGTCTCCCTTCTGAAGGTGGGGCGAGGCCTTGGTGTGCAACTTCACGAAGGCGCGATGGCCCTGCTGCAGTGCCGCGGGAAGCAGCTCCAACAAAAAGGGAGCGATGTCGCGGCCTCGGTTCGCCACCCCCACCAGATGCACCCTGGGCCAACCCTGGCTGCGTAGCAGGGCTTCCGCCTCATCGAGTTGTTCAAAAGGTGTACTCACATACAGGTCCAAACCTGGGATCCCGCCTTGATGCCCACCGGCTGGAAGCCGGTGCACCATCACCGCCAATTTCTCGAGGTAATAGCCATGAATCATCAGGGCCACATGCTCGCTCTGCGGCGTCCCCCAGCAACGCCGTTGAGTCGCCTCCGCACCCGAGGCAGCGGGTTCCGCAGCCGATGCCACTTGGCTGGAAGCAGCGGATTCACCTGGCCACCAGCGTTGATGCCCCTGCCAACTCGCGATCACCACGGGCGCCTCGGCTTCGCCAAGAAAGCGCAGACGACTCCAGGCCGTGGCCTGCGGCAACCACTCCTTGTACGCCTCTGCACACCCTGCACGCCAGCCCAACTCCATTGCCGGCGTCAGCGCTTGCACTGCCGGGATCCAAAGTCCCCGAGGCTCCATGCTGTGATGGGCTGATCGCAACTGCTGGAGGTAAAGCGGCGGTTGCTGCCTGGATCCAGCCTCCAGGTCCTGCACCTGGCCATCAAATCCCTGCTCGATCTGCTCCAGCACATCGCCGCGGTCACAGCTGAGCAACAGCAAATCGAAAGCCAGCCAACGCAAGCGCTGCAGAGAAAACTGCCGATGGCTCAGATGCTCAGCTCCCTGCAACAGCAGCAACGGGCGACCGAACAAGCGCAGCGCCTGCGGCTGGCGCCACCAAGGGCGCAGTTGCTTCACCAGCTGCTGCTCCGCCATGGGCGTCAGCGGTTCCCGCAGCTGCAACAACGGCGCAGCGGGCAGGTCTCCAACGCCAGGCATCAGCAGCTCCTCAAGGGTTCCTGCTGCCGTCACATCCTGGGGCACAAGCCAACCACTGATGCCCAGGTTCCGGGCGTCGGCATCCAGGCGGCCCTGACGCCATGCCTGCCGCTCCTCTGCAGGGAGCAACGCGATCCAGAAGGGGTCGGGCGATGGGTCCGTCACTGCAACAATGGCTCCAAATTGAGCTTCTCTGATGCCCACCAGCT
This sequence comes from Synechococcus sp., assembly GCA_035286165.1. Classification (GTDB taxonomy): domain Bacteria; phylum Cyanobacteriota; class Cyanobacteriia; order PCC-6307; family Cyanobiaceae; genus RCC307. The sequence continues at coordinate 1,025 of JAYKHZ010000085.1, read as the reverse complement.
TGGATGCCCTCACAACTCTCGATCTCGCGCTGGTTGCAGCCGTTGCCATCCTCAGCCTAGTGAGCGGCGGTCTCGCCTTGCGCTTGCAAGCCAGCCCCCAGGCATCACCACCAGACGACAGCCAAGATCACAGCGACACGCTGAACACGCTTCAACAGCAACTCAAAGACGCTCAATCGGAAACCAAAGACGCTCGGGAAGAAGCTGAACTCACCCTGCTTCAGCTCCATCAGGTGCAGGAGGAGCTTGAGCACTATTTCTTACTGAGTCGTGAGCAGAACGCTCTACTCGATGGCCACACTGACCAGCAGAAGCGGGTACAGAAGTTGCTGAACATTGTGATCAGCGCTCAGACTCACTCCGCATCAGCGGAAGGAGCAGAGGCATAACGCTGCTCAAGGACACTCAGAAAGGCCTCAAAGCCATCCAGCACTTGCTGGTGCAACTTCAATTCAGAAAAGGATGTCTCAGAATGTGAGGCCGGTTTATGAGCAGACACGAGGCTTCGCAGCTTCTCTTGAAGAGCGTCACAGTCGGGGTTCTGCATCAACGCTTCTGTAAGAAACTCCAGCGCTGATGATGCGCCCTGCTCTGGGGTCTCGGCCTGCTCAAGCAAGCGATCCACCTCAAGTAGCACCCCCTGCTGAACACCTCGCGCTTCGTTAAGCTCCAGCATCGCTGCTGCAGCCTCCCGCAAAGCTGGAATATCGCTCATCAGCAGGGTTTGCCAGAGCGCCACCGCTTCGCTGTAGTGCTCCAGATTCACGAGTGCCCGGGCCCGGTTGTCGTCGATCCAACCGCTGCGCAAGCCAGCCGCCACCGCGGCCTCCAGCAGCGCCAGCGACAGCTCCACGTCGTTGGCCTCCCGCAAGGCAATCGCTTCTTGGAGTAGAGGCACCTCCAGCTCCGTCAACTGCGCGGGGGCCGTCTCCGGCAGGTGCTGCACCACGCGCCCCTCCGTCTGCAGCAGCTGACGCAGCTGAGCGTTGAGCTCCTGAGCCATTTTGCCGCGCTGACGCGCAGCC
>JAYKHZ010000084.1:0-5645 GCA_035286165.1 Synechococcus sp. | reverse complement strand
TGCTGAGCTCAAGGGGGCCCAGCTGAGCGGTAGCGATCTACGCGGCGCCAACCTGGGCCGGGCCCAATTGCAAGGGGCCAACCTGCGCCAGAGCGATCTGCGCGAAGCCGTGCTCCAGGGCGCCAATCTGCGCGGGGCTGATCTGCGCGGGGCAAACCTGAGCGGTGCCGATCTGCGCGAGGCCGATCTGGCCGGCGCCCAGCTCGACCATGAAGCCCTCAGCCAGAGTCACTGGGACGGAGCCCAGGGCATCCCCGCCAGTGCCAGCAGCTACGCCGATCTCCACAACCGCGGTGTGGAACTGGCCCTCAAGGGCAACCATCCCGAAGCGGAAGAGCGCTTCAGTGCCGCCATCGGGCGCCGTCCGGGCGCAGCCATCAGCTGGCTGGCCCGCGGCATCGCCCGGGGTGAACAGGGCCAACCGCTGCAAGCAGCCGCAGATCTCACCCATGCAGCACGGCTGTATCGCCAGAACGGGGACACACAACTGGCCAAACAACTGGACGAGGCGGCCCGCAGCCTTCGCGAACGCCCGAAACGGCAGACGGGGAATGGCTGGGGCAGCGCCGTGCTCGGTGGCGCCGCCACCATGCTCAAGCAGCTGGCTCCTTACGCCTTGAAGTTGATGGGGCCGGGCCTGTTTTAGGAGCACGGCTGTAGGCCGTGAGACTGAACTTGAGCAGGGTGGGCTCATCCCCCAGCTCGGCCGCCGCCCCCGCGGCCTGGGTGAGATTCAGATCCGACACCACCGCCAAGGGGGAGAGGCTCTCCAGCCGGCGCAGAAATGCGAGCAGGGCGGGGAAGCTGCCAGCGGCCTGCACCAACTGGCTGCGTTTCACCAGCTCCCCCTCCACCAGCAAGGGGTCCACGGCGGGTTTCTCCTGATCTGCCTTGCGGCCTGAACCCCGGCGGGTGCGGGTTGGCGGTGTTTCAGCCGAAGCAGCAGCAGCCTGGGGTTCAAAGATCTCGAGGCGCACTCCGGTGGCAGCGGCCTCAGCCGCCAGCTGGGCCAGCAGGGTGTCCAGTTGATCGGTGCCGGCCACCAACTGCAACAGGCGCGTCTGGGCTTGACGGGCCCCCTGCAACTGCTCGCCACTCTTCTGCAGGCGCAAGCGATTGGCGGCCAGGGCATCCCCCTGGCGTTGCAGGGTTTGCTGCTCCTGCGCCAGACGCCCGATCCGCTGGCTGAGGGGCAGCAGCCAGGCGGCCGCCACCGCCGAGCCCAGCACCAAGGCCAGCAGCACCGGCGCCAACTGCAGCAGCCGCACCGGGGTGAGCCCAAACCGGGGGGGCTCCTGGGGCTGAAAGTTGGTCATGGCAGCACCCCCAGGTTCTGCACCACCTCCAGGCGATGGGCCATCCCTGCAGCCCCAAGCTGCTGCAGCTGCTCCGCATCCAAGAGGGGCACCGTGTCACGAAAACGGGCTTCGAGATCGAAGCGAATGGTGCGTGCTGGGTTGTCGTTACCCGCCGACTGACGCTCGGCCTTGCGCAGCTGCACGCTGCCGGGCAGCAACAGGGGGGAGCGCTGCAAACCCAGCTGCAGGGCATTGATGCGGATGAAGCCATCGGGATCAGCCGCCACCCCCGCCAAGCTGAGCTGGCGGCCATTCACCACAGCCTGACTGAGCTGCACACCTTGGGGCACCCGCCGCGCCAGATCCAGCAGCCAGGCCGAGCTTGATGGCACGGCCACCACCGCCTCCGCCAAGGTGCGATTGGCCGCTTCAAGCTGCCGCGCCTGACCCAGCTGGGCCTGCCCCTGCCGGCGCAAGCGTTCACTGGCCTCCGCCTGGGGCGCCAGTGCGGCCACCGCACCACGCAGCAGGGCTTGACGCAAGCTGAGCAGCACCCCAGCCGCAATCAGCACCCCAAGGATTGCGGCTGCAATCAGGCCACCGGGCAGCAGCAGCGGACGCCAGGCGAGCGGCCGATCCGGGGCCACACCCAGCTGCTGCCGCCGCTGCTCCAGCAGATCCAAACTCATGGCTGCAGCCTCCCCAGGGCCATGGCGATCAATGGATCGAGCTGGTTCGGTGCTGGCGACTGCCAGCCCTGCTCCGGCAGCACCACGGAACTGTGGCTGTAGGGATCAAGGCCGTGCACCGGGCAACCCAGGCGCGCCTGCCAGTGCTGCTGCAAAGGCTCCCACGCCTCCGCCGCGTCAGGCAGCAGCCAGAGTGCCTCGAGGCTGATGCCCTGCTGCCCCAGCAGCTGCTCAAGCCAGGGCTCCGCTTGATCGGGCTCAAGGCTGCGGTGCAACTGCGGCATCTGCCCCTGCCAGAGCAACAGCTGCCAGGGCTGCTGACGTTGATCCAGACACGCTCGCCACAGCGGAGGCTGCTCCAGGGCTGGGCTGGGCAGCAGAGGCTCGATGGCCAGCACCTCCGGTTCAAGGCCATGCAGCTCAAGGCCCGCCACCGCAAACGTTTCAATCCAGGCATCGAGGCTGGCCTGGGTGATGAACGCGGCCAGCCAGCGATCGCCCCGGGGCTGCAGGCTCAAGCTGGCCAGCTCCAGGGGAAAGGGCAGCTCCAGGGCTGCGGCATGGGGTTCCAGCCACTGCAGCAACGCCGCTGAATCCTGCACCGCCTCCAGACCAGGGGGCAGCTCCAACACCCGCAGCACCACGGCGGGGGCAGGCACCAGGGCCGTGGCCCCCGGGGCCTGAATGGCCCCCTGCAGCAGCAGGTCACCAATCAGGTCACCCAGCGCCTCCACATGCAGCGGCACACCCCCTTCACACAGGCCCGGAGGCAAGGGCGCCTGCTGCCAGCTCTGCAACCGCAGCTGCTGCCCCCGCTGCTGATAGGCCAGCACGGTGACCTGATCAGCGCCGATGGACACGGCCACCCGCGACCGCATCAAGGGTTTGAGCACGTGCTGCTGCAGGGGCAACAACCGCTCGGTCAGCCCCGAGAACACCCGGCCACCGCAACAGCTGGGCTGAAGCTAGATCGACCTCAACCGTCGTGCCAGGGCAAACCACAGCCCACCGCTGCAGAGATGTGGGGCAAGCGATGGCGTTCCAACTGACTCAGCAACCCCTCGAGGATGCGGGGCACCAACTCGGGGCCGCGATAGATCCAACCGGTGTAGAGCTGCACCAGTGAGGCACCGGCCGCAATGCGCTCCCAGGCCACCTCAGGGCTATCGATGCCCCCCACCCCGATCAGGGGCAGCTGGGGCCCGGCACTGGCGCGCAAACGGCGCAGCACCTCCAGTGCCCGGCGCCGCAGCGGCGCTCCGCTGAGCCCACCGGCCTCCTCCGCCAGGGTGCGGCCGGTCTGCTGCAGACGCCGCTCGCCCAGGCCAAGGCGATCCATGCTGGTGTTGGTGGCGATCACCGCAGCCAAGCCCTCGCTGTAGGCCAGGCGCGCCAGGGAATCCACCGCTTCATCGGCCAGATCCGGGGCGATTTTCACCAGCAGCGGCGGACAGCCCTGCTGACCGCGCAACCGTTCCACCAGCTGCCGCAGCAGGGTTTCATCCTGCAACTCCCGCAGGCCAGGTGTGTTGGGCGACGACACATTGATCACCACGTAATCGGCATAGGCGGCCAAACGATCGAGAGAGACCGCGTAGTCAGACGCCGCCCGCTCCAGTGGCGTGAGCTTGGATTTCCCCAGATTGATCCCCAACACCAGCGGTCGCTGGCCCGGAGGAGGCAACGCCTGGGCCTGCAGGATGCGCTCCACCGCCTCGGCGCCACGGTTGTTGAATCCCATGCGGTTGAGGGCCGCCTGCTCAGCAGCCAGGCGGAACAACCGTGGCCGTGGATTGCCGGGCTGGGCCAGGGCGGTCACGGTGCCGAGCTCGGCAAAACCAAAGCCGAACACCTGCCAGATGCCAGCAGCAACGGCGTTTTTGTCGAATCCAGCGGCCAGACCCACCGGGTTGGCAAACCGGCAGCCAAACAGGGTCTGCTCCAGGCGAGGATCCGGGCGCTGCAACGCAGCAGCCATGGCATCCAGGCTGCTGCGCACTGGCGGCAGCCCGCGCCAACGGCTGGCCTGGGCCAGAGCCGCCAGGCTCATCTGGCTCATCCATTCGGCATCGGTGCCGGTGTCGGAGGCCAGCAAGGGGCCAAGAAACCGTTGCCAGGGATCGCTGGTCATGGGTTCACCTCCTGGGATTGCTCCCGTTGCAGACGCCAGCGGCCATCCGCCAGGGGCAACACCTGCCAGTCGCGCCAGCGCCAGGGGCCATCACGCGCCTCCAACTGGCGCAGGGGCTGCTCCACCAACTGGGCCAACTCCACCAAGTTGAGGCCATACCCGGTTGTGGCCAGCCGCTCCGCCACATCGAGGCGCGTCAGCAAAGCGGTGAGCTCTGGCGGCGCCGCATCAGCTGGTGGTGCTTGCGGCGCGGGTGCAGGGGCTGGGGTGTCACCGCGGGAATGGGCCACCGCCAAGGCATCGCAACGCTCGTTATCGGGATCGCCGCTATGGCCTTTCACATGCTGCAGCGCCACATCCGGCAAGCGGGCGGCATCGAGGGCCTCCCAGAGATCGCGGTTGAGCACAGCGCCACCAGAGGCGGTTCGCCAGCCCTTGCGCTTCCAACCATTGATCCAACGGGTGAAGCCATCAATCAGATATTTGCTGTCCGTGCGGATGGCCAGCCCCTGGGCCCGCGGGAGGTGCTGCAAGCGCTCCAGCAGAGCCAAACAGGCGGTGAGCTCCATGCGGTTGTTGGTGGTCTGTGCGTCATGACCACCGAGCTCCTCCACACTGCCGTCATCGAAGCGAAGCAAGGCCCCCCACCCTCCAGGGCCGGGATTGCCGCGGCAAGCGCCATCACAGGCGGCAGCGATCACAGTGCGCCCAGGGGCAGCGGAAGATTGAGCAGGCATCTTCTGAACCTACCCAGCAGCGCAGAACCAATCAGCGAACCGTCATGCCCGGGGGTCGACTTTTATTCTCTGGCGAAATAGTTTTATTTCGTGTGAGGAGTGCAGACGCTTCACCAGGGTCGAAACAAGGACAGACTCCTTGTGAAACGTCTGAAATTCCTGCCCCGCTTTGCGGGGCTTTTTTTTGTCTTGTTGCCCCCAGCGGTGGCCTGCAACCACGGGCAACCATAAAAAAACCCCCGCACAGGCGGGGGTGATGGGGCAGTGCGACCAATGGCCGCAAGCGATCACTTGACGGTGACCTTGCCGCCGGCGGCCTCGATGGCCTTCTTGAGCTCTTCTGCGGCTTCCTTGGCCACACCTTCCTTGACAGGAGTGGGGGCCTTTTCCACCAGAGCCTTGGCTTCGGCCAGGCCGAGACCGGTGGCCTCGCGCACAGCCTTCAGCACCTTGATCTTGGCAGCGGCATCGAAGCCTTCGAGGATGACGTCGAATTCGGTCTTCTCCTCAGCGGCATCACCACCACCGGCAGCGCCAGGGGCAGCCATCACCACAGCGCCAGCAGAGGCGGCGGCGGAGACACCGAAGGCTTCCTCGATCTGCTTGACGAGCTCGGAAGCTTCAAGCAGGGAAAGAGTCTTCAGCGACTCAAGGATTTCGTCGGTTTTTGCAGACATGGTTGGGAATCAGCAACAGATCAAAAAAACAGTCGGGTCGAAGACGATCAGCTGTCGCCGGATTCGGCGTGCTGCTTGAGCGCCCGAGCAAGACCGGAGGGAACCTCGTTGAT
>JAYKHZ010000083.1:0-5697 GCA_035286165.1 Synechococcus sp. | reverse complement strand
TCAAAGTTCGCCAGGCCGGCGATCACCTTGAGCAGACGGCGTTGCTCCAGGGCGCGCTGCAGAGAGGGGGACATACCTGACGAAAGCAGTATTAGGGATGAGACCCATCTTCCCACCTGGCCGCAGCGGCAAGCTGAGGAGGATTGGCTGAGTGCATCCATGGCGGCCCGCTGGAGCGCTGATCACCTCAAGCTGCATCAACAGCTGCTGCGCCAGAGCAGCCTGCTGCCCCATGGGGAGCCGCTGCTGCTGGCTGTTTCCGGCGGGCAGGATTCCATGGCCATGGCAGCCCTGCTGCAGGACCTGCGGCGGCTGCACCATTGGCCGCTGCAGCTCTGGCATGGCGATCACCAGCTCAGGGCCGAATCAGGCCAACAGGCCATGGACCTGCAGGCCTGGGCACAACGCGAAGACCTCCCCCTGCTGCTGGATCGCTGGCAGCACCCCAAGCCCGATGAAGCGGCGGCCCGCCGCTGGCGTTACCACTGCCTCAGCAGAAGAGCGGCTGAGCTGGGCATTGGCCATGTGCTCACAGCCCACACCGCCAGCGATAAAGCTGAAACCGTGATCCTGCATGCTGCTCGCGGCAGCCACCGGCGCGGCCTAGCCAGCCTGCGCCAACAACGGCCCCTGGCCCCTGGCATCTCCCTGGTGCGGCCCATGTTGAGCTTCAGCCGCAGCGATACGTCCCGAATCTGCGCTGCCCTGAAGCTGCCGATCTGGCTGGATCCCAGCAACCAAGCAACCCACTACAGCCGCAACAGGGTGCGCCATGAGGTGCTGCCGGTGTTGGAGCAGCTGCACCCGGGGGCCAGCCAACGCCTGGCGGCCCTGAGCCAACAACTGGGCGAGGAAGAGCAGCACCAACAGGAGCTCACGCAGCTGGCCGTGCTGCAGCTGATGGCACCCAACAGCAAAGAAGCGCCCCCAGGCCTGCAACGCCCAGCGCTGATGGCACTGCACAGCGCCAATCAGGCCCTGTTGCTGCAGAGCTGGTTGCAACAGCAGGGGGCACCCGTGCTGGCAAGTGGGCCTCTGAAACAGTTGCTGCAACGGCTGCAACCGGGCCAGCCCCCAGGCCGCTGGGCCCTGGCCGCAAACCTGGAACTGAGCTGGAATCGGGAATGGATCCGGCTGCAGCCAAGCCCATGAGCTATCAAGCCGCCGAGCAGGCTTACGCCGAACATCGCTTTGCAGAAGCCCAGGAACTGCTCGCCGAGCATTTGAGCCAAACACCCGATGATCTGCGCGGCCTGCTGCTGCAGGGCTACATCGCCTTTTTTGGCTTTGAACAGCCTGAGCAAGCCGCCATCAGCTACAGGCGCGTGCTGGAACTGTGCACTGAAGGCCCCTACCGCGAGCTGGCGGAACAGGGATTGCAGCAATGTCCCACACCGCAGGCGGCACCCCCCCACACCGCAAGCGAAGCAACAGCGGCAACGCCGGTGGCACCAAATCAGGAACCACCCCCAGCCACACCCTGGCTGCAGCCGCACGCCGCTTCAACCAAAGCCGCAGCCGAGGTGGCACCAACCAAGGCAAGCGAACCGGAAGCCAGCACCCCTGAAGCCAGCCAACCAGCACCCTCTGCCAAACCAGAGCCGGTTGCCATCGAGCCAGCCAGCTACGAGGCAGCCGAGCAGGCCTATCAGGAGCGCGATTTCAGCCTGGCCCTGGAGTTACTCGAGGGCCTGCTGGCCCTCGATTCTGAGGATCTGCGAGCCCTACTGCTGCGCGGGTATGTGCAGATGTTTGGCTTCCAGAACGAAGCCGCTGCCATCGACAGCTACGAACAGGTGCTGGCGCTCTGCCCTGAGGGCCCCTACCGCGACCTGGCCGAACAGGGCCTGGCTCAGTGCGGCATCAACCGCCATGCACCAGATGAACCGGTGGAAAGCACCTCAACAAACCCTGAAGCCACCTGGCTCGCAGGCAATGCTGATTTAGCCCTGCAGCCTGAACCCGGCGCTGAAGCGGAGCTGGCAAGCGCTACAGCACTACAAAACAAAAATCCCACCAACAGCCCCCGCCCCCTGAAGGAGGGCTGGCTGCTGGTGGATCTCAGCGTTGGGGCTTAACCAGCCACGGCGGTGGAACGGCGGCGGCGCTGGCGGTTGTCCTGACCGCTGCGCTCAGCACCATCACTCTGGCGCTCACGATCACCGCCGCGAGCACCACCATCACGGCCACCACCACCGCGATTGTTCCGCGGTGCGGGACGGTCGTCCTTCTCCTCCATGGCCTTCGACTTGTAGGCCGGTGTTCCAGCGGGGGCGGGCTGGACCAGGCAGATGATCAGGGGTTCCACCTGCAGTTCGCGGCGCAGACGGCGCTGCAGACCCAGCTCGATTTCACGCTGAACGCCCACCCAATCCACATCGGGGGCCTTGCCGCCGGTGTCGCGGGAGAGCTGCTTCCAGCGGTTCTCCAGCACCCAATTGATCTCGCGCTCGGCCCACATCGACATCTTGCGGGGCTCGGCGGTGGTGACCACACCGCGCAGGTTCACCCGCGGCGGCGCCACCATCAGACCATCGGTGCTCACCGCTGCCAGCAGCGTGATGACGCCATCTTCCGCCAGCTGCTGACGCTCCTTCAGCACGCGGGCATCCACGATGCCGGTGCGGGAGTTATCCAGCAGTTCGATGCCGGCCTTCACCGGATCCCCCTTGCGGATGGAGTTCTCGGTGAGCTCCACCACATCACCGTTATCGATGATCAGGGTGTTGTTCTCCGGCACACCCATGGAATGGGCCGTGCGGGCGTGTTGCACCAACATGCGGTGCTCACCGTGCACCGGCACGAAGAACTTGGGCTTAGTGAGGGCAAGCATCAGCTTCTGGTCTTCCTGGAAGCCATGACCCGACACGTGAATGCCTTCACCCTTGCCGTACACCACCTTGGCGCCCAGCATCATCAGCCGGTCGATGGTGTTCACCACCGAGATGGTGTTCCCGGGAATGGGGCTGGCCGAGAAGATGATGGTGTCGGTGCTCTTCACCTGCACCTGGGGGTGCTCACCGCGGGAGATGCGGCTGAGAGCCGCCAGCGGCTCGCCCTGGCTACCGGTCATCAGCAGCAGGGTTTCGCGATCGGGTACATCGCGGATCTGCTTGATCGGCACAAACAGATCATCGGGGCAGCGCATGTAGCCCAACTCACGGGCCTTGGCGATCACGTTGAGCATGGAGCGGCCCAGCAGGCCCACCTTGCGGCCGTTCTTGAGCGCCAGCTCCAGCACCATCGCCACCCGGTGAATCGAGCTGGCGAAGGTGGTCACAATCACGCGACCTTCAGCCTGGGCGATGTGGCGATCCAGGCAGGGGAACACCGAACGCTCCGGCGGGCAGAAGCCTGGCACCTCGGCATTGGTGGAATCACTGAACAGGCAGAGAACGCCCTGCTCACCGTGGTGGGCCAGGCGTGCCATATCGAAATGCTCGCCATCCACGGGGGTGTGGTCGAACTTGAAATCACCCGTAAAGATGATTGTGCCCACGGGGGTGGTGATGGCCAGCGAATAGCTGTCGGCCATCGAGTGGGTGTTGCGGATGAACTCGATCTTGAAGTGCTGACCGAGCTTCACCACCTCACGGGGCGAAACCGTTTGCAGGGTGGTGCGATCAGTCACGCCTGCTTCGGCCATCTTGCCCTCGAGCAGCGAAAGCGCCAGGCGGGGGCCGTAGATGATCGGGATGTTGAAGTGCTTGAGGTGGTGGGAGATGCCACCAATGTGATCCTCATGACCGTGGGTCACGATCATGCCGCGGATGCGCTTCTGGTTCTCGCGCAGGAAGGTGGTGTCGGGCATCACCACGTTCACGCCGTGCATGCCGTCGCTGGGGAAGGCCAGGCCTGCGTCCACCAGGATCAGGTCATCACCGAACTCGAACACACAGGTGTTCTTGCCGATCTCGTGCAAACCGCCGAGGGGGATCACCTTGAGGGTGGGTTGCTGGGGCTTGGAACCGTTGGAAGCCATGAAGTCAGAAGAAATGGAAAAAACAAAAACCTGAAAGGGATGCCTTGAGCGCTCGGGCCCGGGCGACGCCAGAGGTCAGCTCGGAGGCAAGCCGGCGAGAAGGGCACTGAGGGAATCGCGCACACTGCGATCGGCATTCATCAGCGGCGCCCGCGGCGGCCCCACGGGCCAGCCCTGCAGCTCCAGCGCAGCTTTCACCGGCGTGGGGTTGCTGGTGCAAAACAACCCCTGCATCAAGGGCAACAGTTGTTCATGCAGCTCCAGGGCTTCGGCCGGACGGCCAGCCAGATGGTGCTCAATCATGCGGTTCAACTGCGGACCAGCCACATGGCTGGTGACGCTCACCACCCCAACGGCCCCCACTGAAAGCATCGGCAGAGTGAGGCCGTCGTCACCGCTATAGATCGCAAGACGCGGGCCACAGGCCAGGCGCAGGGCACTCACCTCTTCGGTGGTGCCGCTGGCTGCCTTGTAGGCCACCAGATTGGGGCAATCCATCAGACGTGCCGTGGTGGCGGGATCCAGGCTGATGCCCGTGCGGCCGGGAATGTTGTAGAGCATCAGCGGCAACTCGGGCGCTGCCTCGGCAATGGCCCGGAAATGGGCCTCAAGTCCCTGCTGCGAAGGCTTGTTGTAGTAAGGCACCACCACCAGGGCGCCATGGGCCCCCAGATCAGCGGCTTTGCGGGTGGCCTCAACAGCTTCTGCGGTGCAGTTGCTGCCGGTGCCAGCCAGCACGGGCACCCGATCCCCCACGGCCCGCAGCACCGTTCGCAGCAAATCGTGCTGCTCGTCCCAACTCAGGGTGGGGGATTCACCGGTGGTGCCGCACACCACCAAGCCATCGGAACCATGGCTCACCAGATGCTCGGCCAAGCGGGCGGTGAGCTCAAGATCCACGGCACCATCAGCGCCGAAGGGGGTCACCATGGCGGTGACCACACGGCCGAAGGGGTGAGGGCTCAAGGTGGCGCTCATCGGCCTGCCTCCACAAGCTGTTCAGCGATCTGCACCGCGTTGAGGGCCGCCCCCTTGCGGATTTGATCGCCGCAAAGCCAAAGCTCCAGGGTGTTGGGGTCGCTGATGTCCTGGCGGATGCGACCAACCGCCACCGGATCGCGGCCGGTGACATCGGTGGGCATCGGGAAGCGATTGGCCTCGAAATCCTCAATCAGCTCCACACCGGGAGCCTTGGCCAACGCTGCACGGGCCTCATCCACCGCCAAGGGCGACTCAAATTCAATGTTCACTGCCTCGGAGTGGGCCCGCAACACCGGCACGCGCACGCAGGTGGCCGTGAAACGCAGATCGGGCAACCCCATGATCTTGCGCGTTTCATTCACCATTTTCATTTCCTCCTCGCAGTAGCCATTGGCCTGCAGCGGGGAATTGTGCAGAAAGAGGTTGAAGGCCAGGGAATGGGGCAGCACCTCACTCACCGGCTCACCGCCATCGAGCACGGTGCGGCTGAGCTGGCGCAACTCCTCCATGGCACGGGCACCGGCACCGCTGGCTGATTGATAGGTGCTCACCACCACCCGCCGCAGCGGCCGCAATGCGGCCAAGGGGGCAAGAGCCAGGGTCAACAGGATCGTGGTGCAATTCGGATTGGCGATGATCCCCTGGTGGCCAGCGCAGGCCTGGGGATTCACTTCAGGCACCACCAGGGGCACCTGGGGATCCATGCGAAAAGCGCTGGAGTTATCGATCACCAC
>JAYKHZ010000082.1:0-5154 GCA_035286165.1 Synechococcus sp. | reverse complement strand
CCGCAGGGGATGGAGAGCATCACGCCCGTGTTGGCGGCATGCCAGGTCTCACCGCAGAGCAGAGCCCCCGAACCCGACACCACCGTCCAACTTTCGCTGCGGTGACGATGGCGCTGCAGGGACAACTGCTGCCCAGCGCGGACCAGCAGGCGTTTGACCAAATAGTTCTCCCCCTGGATCAACGTTTCGTACCAGCCCCAGGGACGCTCAACCCGCATCAGCCCACCCGCTTCAGATCAGCGTCACCAAATCAAGGCTGGCACGGGCACGGGTGATGGCCGTGTAAAGCAAACGGCGTTGGTGCTCAGCTGAGGGGCCATCCTCAAGGGAATCTGGCCAGAGCACGATCACCCGGTCGGCCTCACTGCCCTGGGCCCGATGGATGGTGATAGCGACCGCAGGCTCCAAGCGCCGTAAACGGGCTGGATGCAAACGGCGCACCTCCAGCTGGCCGCCCGGGTCCACCACCTGGAACAACAGGCGTCGTTCGGCGCCAACACCGATCACCACCCCGAGATCACCATTGGCCAAGCCCAGTTCGGGTTGATTGCTGCCGCAGATCACCGGCAAACCGATCGGCCAACGTTCCACCTTGCCGGCGGCATTGGCCCCGAGCAGCGTGCGGTGCACATCATCCAAACTCCACGGCCCCCGCCGGCGCGGACAGAGCAACAGGTCCTGCTCGAGGAGGGCGAACAACGGCCTGGACTCCGCCATCAGCATCTCGTCGGAGCAGCGGTCGAGATCAACAGTCAGCTCCTGCAGTTGTTGGAGGCGCTGCGCCCAGCGCTCCCGCACCAAGGCAGGGAAACGACGCAGAGGGCTGGGGTGCACCTGCAGATTGGCCTGCTCAGGCAAGGCAGCCAGCTCCGCTGCAAAGGCCTGCAGATCCCCCTGGCGCAGCTGTTGGGCCAGCTGTGCCAAGGCACCTCGGTTGCGATAGGTGCGCTCGAGATGCACGGCTCCGGCACCAAAACGGCCGCGCACGTCGGGCTGCTGCAACCGATGCCAGACCGCTCCACTGCCGACCGGCGGCAACTGGGCTGGATCCCCCACCAACAGCAGCCGACAACCGCTGGGCAACGCCTCCAGCAAGGCCTGGGTCAAAGCCAGATCCAGCATCGACATTTCATCGATCACCAGCAGATCCAGCTCCAAAGGACGCTGGCGGTGCCGGCCGAAACCACGGCTGCCGGCCTCCAGCCAGCGGTGGAGGGTGCTGCAGGGCAAGGGAGCCCGCTGAGCCAGCACCGCCTCCCCCAGACGCCGGGCCGCCTTGCCCGTCGGGGCCGCTAAACCGATGCGCAGGCCGGGATGGCGGGCTTCCGCCCGGGCCAGAATCTCCACCACCGTGCTGGTTTTGCCCGTGCCCGGGCCACCGCTGAGCAGCACAACCGAGGCCTGATCCAGGGCGCGCACGGCGGCGCACTGTTCAGCGTTGAGACGATCCGATAACTCGGGAGCGGCAGCCTTGACGGGCTTGGGAGCGGGAGCGTGGGCCCGCTCCACCAGCGCATCCACCACCTGCTCCATGGCCTGCAACCAGCGGCGCCAGCCGAGCCGGTCTCCCTGACGCAGCAGGGGGGAAGCATCCCCCTCCAGCCAGCCACTGGCTTGGGCAACGGCCAGCCGTTCCGGCGTCAACGCCACGGTCAACTCCCCCTGCTCCAAGGCCAGCACCAGGTCGCGACTGAGCGCCTCCAACGCCGGCGCATCGGTTTGGGGCGGAATCCGCCGCCGCAGAGCGGCATGCAGACCGGCCGTGAAGCTGGCAGGCCAAGCGCTGGTTGCCTGGGACTGGGGCAGCAGCTCGGTCACGCCGCCACCTCCCCCAGGGCACGATCCAGGGCTGCGATGCGGTTGAGCGGCACGGGTTCAACGATGCGCCCAGGGCCGACATCGCCCTCGGAGGACGCCCCCACCGATCCGGGCATCCCCCGCAGGAAGCAGTAGACGTAGCCCCCCAGATGCTGCTCCGGGTCGTAATCCGGCAACCGCCAACGCAGGTGGCGATGCAGCGCCACCAGGTAGAGGTGCGCCTGCAGGGGGTAGTGGTGGTGCAGCATCTGCTCCTCCATCGCCTCCTGGGAGTAGTGATGCGGACCGCACAATCCCGGCTCAGCCCCAGTGCGCCGCTCACCGATCCAGTTGCTCTTCCAATCGAGAACCCACCAGCGCTTGTGCTGGGGGTCCTGGAACACCAGATCGATCGAGCCGGTGAGAAAGCCGCGGCTGTTGATCGAGAGCGACGCCAGCGCCGGGCTGTACGAGCGGCCAAAACGGGCCTCGGCATCACAGCCGAAGGCGGCCACCAGATCAGCGGTGCGCACGTGCTGAACCGGTAGATCAAAACTGAGTTCAGGCAGGCGCTGGTCCGGCCCCAGCCGATCCAACGACAACGCCCCCAGTGGTCCCCCCAGGGGGGTCTGCAGCACCTGATCCAGACCCTGCAGCACATCGTTCTGCAGGTCGAGATCGAGACCGGCCCGGCGCAACTCGGAGGCGATCAGCTCGAGCCGCTGGCTGGGCTCAGTGGCCTCTGCAGCGGAAAAGGGGATTTGTTCGAGGATCCGGTGCAGACAGTCCCCCGCTCCGGCCCCACGGGGGAAGGCCGCCAGCGGCCCCGTCTCGGACCATGCCGGTTCTGCCCTCGCCAAAGACGATTCCAAGATCGATTCCTCAGCGCCGGGATCGCGATCGCGACCCCGTTCATGCAGCTGACCATCGTCGGATGAGGCAATCCAGGCCGAATAACTGGCCCGTCCCCAACTGCGGTCGATGCGCTTGGGGATCGAACCGAGGGCCAGCGGCTCCGCCGCCAGCGGAGGCCGCCAACGCTTGCCGCTGGGCGGGTGCTCGGCCAAGACATCGATGCTGATCGGCACCTGTCGCGCCGCCAAGGCATCGCTCAGCCGCTCATCGGTGAGGCTGTCGATCACGTCTCCAGCGGCATCAGCACCGAACAACCAGACCGGCAAGGGCGAATCCTCCTGGCCGTTGGCCCGGGCCCAGATCAGGATCAGCTGGGATTGGGCGCGGGTCACCGCGACATAGGCCAGCCGCTCGGCCTCGGCCGCAGCCTCCTGCTGCGCCTGTTGCGCCGCCTGCCAGCCCTCCCCCCAGTGGACATCCACCCGCACCAGGCACTCCCCAGAGCGGGGGTCACGCCAAAGCGGACCGGACACGGCTGGGGGCGACTGCCAGAGGTAGGGGCAGATCACCACCGGATATTCCAGACCCTTGCTGCGGTGAACCGTCACCACAGCGATGGCACTGTCGGCCTGATCGCTGTGGGGCTGGCGGGCCTCCGGCACCGGCTGGCTGGGATGCAACCGCTCCCGCCGCAACCAATCCGCCGCGGTGGCCACATCCAGCCCCTGGCGGTGCATCGCCTCCTGCACCAGCCGCGCCGCCTGCTGCAGATCCCCCAGCATCCGTCCCCGTTCCGACAGACCGGCCATCTGTTCACCCTTCAGCAGATCGGCCAGCGCCCCGAGCAGGCCCAGGCGCGGCATCGCCTCAGCCAAACCCCGCAACTGCAGCGCCAGCTGATCAAACAGGCCCGGCTCCAGGGCATCGGGGTCAACGTTCATCAGTCCCGAACAGGCCAGCAGGCGCAGGCGGCCGTCATCACCCGGCTCCGCCAGGGCATCGAGGAACCACTGCAACAGCAACGCCGCTTCACTGTCGAGCACATCCCCCTGGGTCACCAGGCGGGTGGGGAGACCGCAGGCCCCCAGAGCGCGGCGCAAATCGTCCGCCTGTTGATGGCGGCTCACCAACACACACAGGTCGGCGGGGGTGAGGTCGTCCCGTTTCTGCAGTTGCTCCAACACCATCGCGGCGAGCCGCTGAGGCAGCTCTTGCTCCAGGGCACTGCGGCTGGAGGGCGCCTCAGTGGAGAGCAGCAGCAGTCGCAACTCCGGGGCATCCTGCGGTGGGGTAGCGGAACTGCGGGGCTGCACCGGAGGCACCGGAAGCTCAGACCGGGGAAGACCCGGAGCCATCAAGCGGTTCAACCCCTCCATCAGCGGTTCCGTTGTTCGGAAGTTGTCGAGCAGGTGGTCGATCCGCTCCACCTGATCCCGCGCTGCCATGTAGGTGGCCAGATCACCACCACGGAAGCGGTAGATCGCCTGCTTTGGATCCCCGACCATCAGCAGCAGATGGCGTTCGCCACCACCAAAGGCGCGCTGCAACAGGCGCCACTGCACAGGGTCCGTGTCCTGAAACTCATCCACCATCACGGCCCGGTAGCGCTGTTGCAGGGGCGCAAGCCAGGCGACGTCGCCGTCACCAGGGTCCATGGCGGCCAACAAGCCTCCAAAGGTGATCACGCCGCGACGGCGGCGACGGCGATCCAGCTCCTGCAAGCCCCGTTCCAAGAGGTACTGCCAGGCGCGCTCAATCGGGGCATCCCAAAGCGCAGCAACAGCGGCCTGCAACGCCGGCGTCACCAGGCTGGGGTCGGTTTCACCGCACTTGCGCGCGACCTTGCACCAACTGCCGGGGTGGAAATACTCCTTCAGCGGCTTCTCACGGGCGGCAATCTCCAGCAGCGATGGCACGGCGGTCTGCCCCTGCAGCCACTGGTTGATCTGCGCACAGCGATCGCTCTTGGGCTTGGCCGAATAAGGGCTGGTGGGCCCGCAGCCCTGGGCTTTCCACTGCTCGGCCGCCTGACGGAACCCGGCATCCAGGGCGGCGTGGTCCCGCTGCCAGAGCGGGACGAAGTCGTCCCAGAGCTGGGCCAGCCAATGGTCCAGCTGCGGGGCGAGGGCCTGGTCCAGATCGATGGCTGTTGTAGTGGCCCTGAAGCGGGGCTGCTGTTCGCCATCCAGTTGCGCCAGGCCCCGGCGCAGGGTCTGGGGCGAGAGGCCGCGTTGACGCAACCCCTTGAGTTGATCCGGCGGCAGGCTCAGCAGCTCCTGTTGCCAGAGGTCCTGCACCACCTCGGCCTGAAGCGCGGTGGCATCGGTGTCCAGCTGGGGCTCCATTGCCGCAGCGTTGCTGAGGGCCAGACGGCGCAGACTGCGGCGGCAAAAGCCATGGATGGTGGTGATGTCGGCCCGGTCCAACTGCTCGAGGGCCACCAGCAGGCGCCGGATCCAGCGCTGACGCTCCTCACCGGGCTGCGACCCCGCCAGCCAGTCC
>JAYKHZ010000081.1:0-3616 GCA_035286165.1 Synechococcus sp. | reverse complement strand
AGGCCAGGCCGTGGGCGTCCTTGGGGAAGTGGCCTGGCACCCAGTCGAGGATCACACCGATGCCCTCGGCGTGGCAGCGATCCACGAAGGCGCGGAATTCATCGGGCGTGCCGAAGCGGCTGGTGGGGGCGTACCAGCCGGTCACCTGATAACCCCAGGAGCCATCGAAGGGATGCTCCGAGATGGGCATCAGCTCGATGTGGGTGAAGCCGCGCGCCTTCACGTAGGGGATCACCCGATCGGCCAGCTCGGCGTAGGTGAGCAGGCGGGCGCCGGGCTTGAGATCGGCTGCCGGTACGGGAGCCCGGGGGGTGCCATCAGCTTCGATGAACGGCTGATCGGCGGCAGCATGGATCCAGCTGCCCAGGTGCATCTCGTACACAGAGATGGGCTGGTCGAGGGCATTGCGGCTGTCGCGAGCCTGCATCCATCCCGCATCGGTCCACTGGAAGGTGTCCAACCGGGCCACCAGGGAGCTCGTGGCGGGGCGCACCTCGTGGCGGAAGCCGTAGGGATCTGCCTTCTGATAGCAGTGGCCCTCCTGGGTGCGGATCTCGTATTTGTAGAGCGCACCGTCCTCGAGGCCGGGGATGAACAGTTCCCAGATGCCGCCTGTGCGCTGCTGCATGGGGTGATGGCGCCCATCCCAGGAATTGAGATCGCCAATCACGCTCACGCTGCGGGCGTGAGGAGCCCACAGGCAGAACATCACCCCTTCCACGCCTGCCATGGAGGTGAGGTGGGCCCCCATCTTGCGCCAAATGTGGTGATGGTTTCCCTGCGCGAAGAGATGGCGATCCATCTCACCCATCCACTCGTCCCGGAAAGCCCAGGGATCGTGCTGTTCGTGGTTGATCCCACCACGGCTCACCTGCAACCGATAAGCCGAGCCTGGGTCTTGCGTTACCTGGGCTTCAAACACCCAGGGGTGATTAGGAGTACTGGTATTGATGACCTGGCCATTGATCAGCAGATCCACCCGGTCGGCTTCGGGCATCCATGCCCGCACAGTCCAACCTTGGTCGCTGGGCTGGGGTCCCAGAACGGCGAAAGGGTGGTCGTGACGGCACTCGGCCAACCGCCGAGCATCCTCAATCATCCAGTCGAGGACGGCAGCAGCCATGTCGGAAGGGCAGTGTTGGCGGGGAGCTTAAGCGGAAAATCCCGGCTTCCCGCTGTCCATCACGACCAGTTGGCTTGATCAGACCAGATCCGAGGAGAAATCCACGTTGATGATCCGACCTTCACGATTGAAGATCACAAACAGGTTGTCGGTCACCTTGCCGAATTGGATGGTCACCAGCACCAGTTGCTGGTCGCCGCCTTGGCTTGCCACCAGCGCGCTCTTGACTCTTTTCACGCCACCCAGGGCGCGGGAGAGCTTGCTCCATTTGCGCTGGAGGTCCTGGGGGCTGATCTCTTTCTGAAACGCGAGGTCCAGGTAGTACCGAGCCGACACCCAGCGTTGGGCATCAAGATCCTCCACGAACTTGATGGCGCTCTGCTCGATGGGCAGGGTTTTGCCGATCCATTTCCAAGCCACCAACTTGCCGCTGTCGTCGAGCACCAGCAGCAGGGGGGCTTCCTTGTTGCCACCCTCGAGCACCGCAACCGCCTCCACGGTGGTGTCGTCGATGCCGCGGGCGACGGTTTTGATTCGGTAAGCGCTCAGGCCAGGACTCTTCTTGAGTCGGTCCCGAACGGCGGCTTCGTTGGTGGTGCTGCGCAGCGGTGTTGACAGTCCGGCATAAATCTTGGCCGCGTCCCTGGCTTTGAGGGCGTCCAGCAGTTGCTTGGCGGCTCGGTTGGCCTGCTCTGCTGTGAGCGAGGTGGCGGCTGAAGTGCTTGCTTGTGCAACGAGAGCCTGCGGGGTGGCCAGGGCCTGGCTGCTGCCCATCTCCATCACGGTGGCGATAGGGCTGCAGAGCGTAAGCACGAGGGCGCAGGCAGTGGTGTTCACGGCGTGGAGGCGACGCGGAGATGGCGTCAGTTTGCCGGAGCTTCAGGGTTGCGGTGGATTGGGTTGCTTCGCAGTGATCCTTGGTTCGAATAGCGGTTCGAAACGCAACTCCGATGGATCGGTGGCGAGGCTGATGCTCACCACGCGGCAGCCGCTGTTAGCTGCTTCGCAAGGTGCTTCGCTGTGGCCTGGGTTGATGGCAATGGCCGGCCAGCAGGCACCGGCGACTGAGATGCGCAGGCGGTCGCCACAGTGCAGTTGAGCCTCCAGTGCCTGCAGTTCCACCCGGTGGAGTGTCATCGATGAGGCTTTGTCGCCAAGGATCCGTTTCACTCCAGTGCTCAGCTGTTGAATTTCGCTGGATCCCGCTGGACACACCGAGAGCGCCACGCACAGGTCGAAGCCCGGCTGATCAGCGCCGGCATGGAGTTGGAGCACGGGGCGGCCTCGCAGTTGAAGGTTGGCCTCCAGGGGGGCTGAGGTGAAGGTGGCTACATCGGTTCGATCATCCACCGAAGTGCGATTGCAGGGGCCTGGGTTGGGGCTGAGATGGCCGCCGATGGCAGGAGCGGGCCGCCAGGGATCATGAACAATCACCACGGTGGTTGAGGCTGCACAGACGACGTCTGTGCATTCAGCTGCAGGAGTGCTGTCATCAGGCTGAGGCGGGATGGACTCGGAGCCCTCGATCGGTTGCAATCGGCCGCTGCTGGGGTCGTGGCTGCTCAGGGCGTCGCCGCTCAACCGCCAGCTCCCACCCCGTGCTTCAGGGCCGTCAAGGGCATGCCAGCTCTGAGCCACCAGATCCCAGACCCGAATCGCCTTGGGGCTAACGACAGGCAGTGCCAACTCCATCGCGGAGGCAGGGGCCTCTTTGCTGAGATGGCGCCGGAAGAAGTCGAGATGCAGCTGCTGGGCCTCAGGCCACCACTGCAGATGAGTGGCAGGACCGATGTGCAGTTCAGGCCTCCCGCCTTCGGCAAGGCTGCGCTGGTGCAGATCCAGCACCCCGCGCAGGTGGGGGTCCCACCAGCCGCCGATCAGCAACATCGGTTGCTTCAGCCACTGGGTGGGTGGTTGATGGCAGCGCCACTCCTGATCGTTCTGCGGTGAACGCTCCAGCCAACCCCTGGCCATGCCGTTGGGATCGTGCTGGCGAAGCAGCGCTAGGCCATCGCGGCAATGTCGGTTTTGCTCCAGGCAACGGCGGATCGTCTCCCAGGCCTGGGCATCGTTGCGGCGTTGGGCTTGCAGGGCCGCCAGCTGCAGGCCCCATCCCAGTCCCAGATGCCACCAGTGGGCACCGCCTTCACAGCTCCAGTGGTCCCGTTCATCCAGGCCCGTCATCGCCGGAGCCAGGCAGTCGGGGGGGGCGGTGTCTGGCTTGGCCACCAGTTGGGTGAAGCCCTGGTAGGAAAAGCCGTAAAGGCCAATGCGGCCATTGCATTCCGGCAGGCCGCGTACCCAGGTCAGGGTGGCAGCGGTGTCCTCCGCTTCCTGGCTGAAGCCGGTGAACTGTCCGCCGGATCCCCCCTGACCGCGCACGTCCTGCACGACCACCAGAAATCCCTGGGCGGCCCACCAGCGGGGGTGGGCATAGGTGACGGTGGAGGCGATGGCCCGCCCATAGGGCTGGCGCATCAGCAGGGTGGGCCA
>JAYKHZ010000080.1:0-23592 GCA_035286165.1 Synechococcus sp. | reverse complement strand
CACGCCCTTGATCCCCACACCCTGGAAACCCGCGGACTCTCCCGCCTGGGGGGCGTGCTGAAACCTGGTGAGGCCTTCAGCGCCCACCCACGCTTCGATCCCGGCCATCACGGCAGCGAGCGCATGGTGACCTTCGGCGTGAAAACCGGCCCGCGCAGCACCATCCGGCTGATGGAATTCGCCGTGAAGGATGACCCCGCCAATGGTGTGAAGGCCGGCGCGTTGCTGAGCGAACGCCGCGACAGTTTCAACGGCTTCGCCTTCCTGCACGATTTCGCCATCACCCCCAACTGGGCGGTGTTCCTGCAGAACGCCATCAGCTTCAACCCGCTGCCCTTCGTGATGGGTCGCAAGGGGGCCGCTCAGTGCCTGAAATCCAAACGAGGCGGCCAGGCCAAGTTCTGGCTCATTCCCCGCGACAGCGGGGAATTTGCCGGCCAACCCCCACGGATCATCGATGCCCCCGATGGTTTCGTGTTTCACCACCTCAACGCCTGGGAAGACAACGGCGATGTGGTGATCGAAAGCATCTACTACGCCGATTTCCCATCCATCGGTCCCGACACGGATTTCCGTGCCGTGGATTTCGATTCGCTGCCTGAAGGTCTGCTGGAGCAGTGCCGCATCAACCTCAGCAGCAACAGCGTGAGCAGCCATCGCCTCAGCGAGCGCTGCTGTGAGTTCGCCATGGTGAACCCCAAGCGCGAAGGCCTGCCCTGCCGCTTCAGCTGGATGGCCGTCACCGAACAGGAGTCGGGCAATGCCCCCCTGCAAGCCATCAAGAAGCTGGATCTACGCAGCGGCGAGGAGCAGCTGTGGAGTGCCGCACCCCGGGGATTTGTGAGCGAACCGGTGATGGTGCCCAGGCCTGATGCCAGCGACGAGGACGACGGCTGGGTGCTGTGCCTGGTGTGGAACGGGGCCCGTTGCGCCAGTGATCTGGTGATCCTCGCTGCGGCGGATCTGCGGGAGCTGGCCGTACTGGAACTGCCCCTGGCCATCCCCCACGGTCTGCACGGCCGTTGGGTCAACGCCCACTGAACTCGCTACAACCCATCCAACGGCTGGGTTGCAATGCGCGATCGACTGCTCTGGTATCTGAGCCTGGTGTTCATCGGCTGGATGATCTGGGCGGAAACCAGCTTTCAGTACTTCGAGCAGGACCTGGGGCAATCGCTGAACCTGGATCCCGGCGCGGTGGCCCTGGTGGGCAGTGCATTTCTGCTGCCCTACGGCCTGGCCCAGATCCCGGTGGGCTGGCTGCTCGACCATGGCCGCGCCGAACGGCTGCTGCTGCTGGGGGGCATCGGTGCTGCCGCCATGACCCTGGCCTTTTCTCGAGGCCAAAGCCTGAATGACTTGATCCTGAGCCGCGCTGGCATGGGTCTGGCCTGCGCCGTGGCCTTTCCCGCCTCCGGCCTGCTGGCGCGCCGCAGCCTGCCGCCCCAGCGCTTTGCCCTGGCCCTGGGCATCACCGACAGCCTTCTGGGACTCGGCGCTGCCGTGGCGGCCTTGCTGCCGCTGCTGGCGGGCCCGCAACCCTGGCGCAACCTGGTGCAGCTGCAAAGCCTGGTGATGGCCCTGCTGGTGATCATTCCCTTGCTGCTGTTGGTGCGAGGGGGCAGCCGCAGCAGCAATCTGTCTCCTGCGGCAACACCCAGACCCAGCACAGCTCTATGGCATGGCAGGGGGGGACGTCAGCTGCTGCTGGGGATCCTGCTCTACGCCTGGGGCGGTGGGCTGATGTTCGGGCTCGGGCAATACGCCCTGGTCTCCCGGTTGCAGCAATGGAGCACCACGCTGCAACTGCAGGTCACCCTGCTGTTTTCCCTTGCCATCACAGCTGGAATGCTGATCTGCGGCGCCCTGGGGCAGCAACCCCGTAAGCGTGCTGGCCTGCTATTCAGCGGCAGCGTGCTCTGCGCCTTCGCGCTCCTGGTGCTCTGCCCCCTGGCGGCAGCAGGGCCTTTGCAGCTTGTGGTGGGACTGCTACTGGGCCTGGGCATCGGCAGCTGTGTGCTGGCCTTTCCCATCGCTGAAGAGGGGGCACCGGCTGGGCGCACCGCCATGGTGGTGGCGATCGTGAACACCTTCGGCACCATCACCGGCGGGGTAACGATGGTGCTGTCAGGTCAGCTGCTGAAGCTGCCCGGCACCATCGCCTTGCCCACCACCCTTCTGGGCTATGGCCTCTGGGCCATGGCAGGGATTCCCCTGGCCCTCTGGTATGCCCGCAGCCAACAGCGAGCCGTTCAGCTCCCCTGACGCTGCCACTCCTTCCAGGCCAGGCGCGGCGCCGTCCACAGCGTGGTGAGCACCAAAGGCGTTACAGGCACCGCCGCGATCACGATGAAGGCCTGCAAGGCATCGATGCTGGTGCTGTCGCCCAAACCGCTGCCAATGCGCAGCAACACCAAGGTGAGACTGCCGATCATCAGGGCCCAGAACAGGCGCAGCAGCGCCGGTGGCTTGGCCTGAGCACTCACCACCATGGCGGCGGCGTAGCTCATCGAATCAGCACTGGTGGCCATGAACAGCACCACCAGCAACAGCCCTGTGGGAATCAACAACCAGGCCAACGGCAGCTGGGTGAGGATGGCCAACAAGGCACCCGCAGCGCCACTGGCAGACAGCGGTGAGGTGATCGAGCCCTGCTCGGCCAACTCCAGATACATGCCGCTGCCCCCCAGCAGGGTGAACCAGAGGTTGGTCAGCAGCGGGCAGAGGATCGCAACGGCCAGCACCAGCTCTCGCACGGTGCGACCACGGCTCACGCCAGCGGTGAACAGGCCCATCAGGGGGGCATAACCGAGGAACCAGCCCCAGTAAAAGACCGTCCAACCATTGACCCAGTTGCCGCTGCCGCTGTTGGAGGCCAGGGCCATCTGGGGCAGCTTGCTGAGGTAGAGCCCCAGGCTGCTGAAGAAATGCTGCAGCAACCAAATCCCAGGGCCAAGCAACAGCAAGGCCAGGGCCAGACCGATCGTGAGCCACACATTGAGCTCCGACAGCCACTTGATGCCGCGCTGAATGCCACTCACCGTTGAGCATGCGAACACAGCGGTGAGCAAGACCACCACCAGCGACTGCAGGCCGGCACTGTCACTCAGGCCAGGCAGCTGCCCAGCGGCATTGCTGAGCTGAAGCGAGAGGAACCCCAAGGGGCCCACCGTGCCGGCAATCGCGGCCACCACCGAGAGGCCATCACTGAAATGGCCGAGCGGACCATCCACCCAGGCGCGGGGCACCAAAGGCACCAGCAGGCTGCGGGGACGCAGCGGCTCACCACGGCGCTCCAGCACTGAAAACGTGATCGTGACCGTGGTGGCCACCAACGCCCAGGCCAGAAAACCCCAATGCAGAAAGCTGACCGCCAGGGCCGGATCCACCGCCGCTTCCGTACCGCCCTCAACGCCGCTGAAATAGGGCGCTGGCGATTGGAAATGGAACAGCGGTTCCGCCGCCGACCAGAACACCCCGCCACCGGCTAGCAAGGTGCAGATCAGCACCGCGCACCAATCGAACAGCTTGAGGCTGGGCTTGGCCTCCGCCCCCCCCAGCTTCAGCTGGCCCACCGGGCTGATGGCCAGACCAATCGCCAGCAGAAACAGCAGGGCCACCATCCATTGCCAGGTGCTGCCCAGCCAATCGCTGATCACCGCCTTGCCATTGGCCGTGAAACTGCTGGCCAACTGCAGGTCCACCGCGGCCATCAGCAGAAACACCAGCAATGGCGCTGCCCCCACCCACAGGGGAGGCTGGGTCAGCCAATGGCGCTTAGGTGCAGACGGCATCGCGGTCGCGGCTCCAACAGGACAGATCAACAAAGGGGGTCGCACCGATGGCAAAACGGGCCAACGACGCACCGATCAGGGGGGCGAACTTGAAGGCCTGACCAGAGCCACCACTGAAGAGGCTGAGCCGTGGCCCCAACCGATCCAGCACGAAATTGACGTCAGACGCCATGGAATAGGGGCTGATCACGGTCTCCACCCGTTCCTGAACGCCAGTGAGGTTGTTGAACAGGAAGTGATCCAACAGTTCCACCAAGCGGGCCGGGGGCTCTTTGGCCATGGCATTGGGCTCAGCCACCCGCAGCTCGGGCGGAGCCCAATCGATACCGGCCTTGATCTTGGGGCGGCCATCAGCCGTGCGGCTGAGCACGGGGAAGCCGTAGTAGAGGCCGCCATCGTCGCCACGTTCCTGCTGGAAGCAGAACCACTGGGGATAGCGCTCAGCCTGGGCTTCATCCACTGTGTAGTGGGCCCAGAGCATGGGCCACACCTCCAGTTTGGGGGCCAGGCCATGGGGGGCCAGCAGCAGCTGACTCCAGATCCCGCAGGCCACCACCACCTGGGCCGCCTCGATCGTTTCCCCGCTCTCCAGGCTGACCCTGCCACTGGCAGGCTCCACCGCCTGCACAGGGCAATGCTCGATCAGCCGGTGGCCCGCACCGCGGGCGGTGCGGATCCAGTGGGCAATCACCCGGTCGCTGCGCACAGCACCGGCAGTGGGCTCGAACAAGCCGGTGAAGTCGGCACGGGGCTTGAGCGGGAAGCGCTCGGCGATCTGGGCGGAGCTCAGGGCTTCATAGGGAATGCCCTGGGCATCCATCACCCGGCGGGCCCCGGGAATGGAGCCCTCAATCGTTTCCTCCTCCCAGCTTTCGCCGTAGAAGAGCAGGCCATGGGTGGCCCGCAACGTTTCGGGGCAGCGATCCTCCTCCTGGCGCCACAACCGGTTGGCCTCCTGGGCCAGTTGGCAAAGCACCGGATCGGAGTACATCTCACGGAACATCCGTGACTCACCGAAACTGCTGGCCCCGGCATGAGCCAGGGTCTTGGCTTCCAGCAGCACCACGTCTCTGACCCCGTCGCGAGCCAGAGCCGAAGCACAACTGAGGCCTGCCATGCCGCCGCCAATGATCACCACGGCGGCGCGGCTAGGAATCGCAGCGTTGGTCATGAATCCAGCGGAAAACTCAGGCCGATGGGATCGTCATCCGGATTGGCAGCCACCTCACTCAGGGCAGCACCAGCACTCAAGCCCTGCTGCCGTTGCTGCAGGAATTCAGAGGCCCTCTCCCGCACCGATTCCCGCACAAAGCGGTACACCTCCTCGGGACAGGCCTGCTTCCAGGCCTCCGGGGAGAAGCGCTCAATCGAATCGGCAATCACGGCGCCGGCATTCACCAGGGGATCAGGCAGCACCTTGATGCCCCGCTCACGCAGGGTGTCGGCCAAGGCCGGGTCGGTAAAAGGGGCATTGGCTGCCGGCACCACCGCTTTGACCTGGAGCGCCTCGGTGATTTCTGCGCTGAGCAGACCCGAGATCGAGCAAGGCAGCAAGAGATCCAACTGCCGGTCCCACCAATCACTGGCGGGATCCAAAGGGGTGGCCCCACTGAGCTGAGCTCGCTCCGCATCCACATCCACGGTGTACACGGTCCACCCACTGTCAATCAGGGTCTGAGCCACAGGCCCACCGACCGCACCACAGCCATGCACCAGCGCCGTGCCAGGGGTGGCCTCCTCAAGGCTGCCGCTGAGCACGGCTTCCACGGCACCGATGGTGCCGAAAGCCGTGGCGCTGCTGGCATCCACAGGACTACCCACAGCCGCCAGCACATGGGGAGTCATGGCGGTGAGCCGCTCCATGTCCTCCAGGCTGGTGTTGAGGTCGCAGCCGGTGATCATGGCCCCGTCGAGGGACTCGAGCAGCCCGGCGGTCACAGCGATCAACTCATCTTTCACCGCATCCGGATCACTGGCGCGGGCCACCACCTTGCCGCCAGCAAAGCCGGTGCCATAGAGGTCGTGCTTGTTGGTCATCAAGCTGGCCAGGCGATGGCCATCAGCCCGGCAACTGGCGTCGTCGGCATAGGACAACAACCGCAGGCCCCCATTGGCCGGACGGCTGGCATCGGTGTTTTCGGCCACCACGAACACCGAGAGGTGCTCAGACACGTGCTCCGCCAGCACGGTCACCTCAGATTTTTGGGTTCCGGAATCACTCATGCGGCCACCCGTTCCATGATCTGGTGGTGCTCGACGTAATCGAGGCTCCACTCCTCAGGGGCTGCAGCAATGCGCTGCTCCAGGCGGCTGTACACCTCATCAGCAGCGGCATCACCAGCGGTGGAGGCAAAGCTGTGCCGACTCCAGCTGCGGATGGTGGCCATCAAGCCAGCGGCAAATGAAGCGGTATCGCCGTTCTCGTTCCAGCGGCGCCGATAGGGGCACTCCACATACACCGTGCGTTCATCCACCAAACGCAGGCCATTGCGGTAGGCCTCCGAGGAGGAATCCTTCAGCGGAGCCATGAACTCTTCAGGGGATTTGTAGAAGTTCATGACCGTGGCGTTGCGGTACTGCTCCGCGCTGATGCGGCCCTCATCGGCCATTTCACGCCAGATCTGGTGCAGCTGATCGTGCACATTGCGAGTGCGGCCACCGTTATGGCCGAGATAACGCCCCTCCCCATCCCGGGAGAGATTCACCGTGAGCAGGCGTCCACCCACCTGCAACTCACGGCTGCGCAGCGCCAGCAATGCATTCCAATCAGCCATGGCCTGCGCGGTGAAGCGCTGCAGCGCTTCGGCATCGCCGGAGGCCTGCACATGGGTGTGCGCCGGAAGGGCGCCAGCCGAGCGGCTGAGCCAGTGCATGGCCGTTGCAGAGAAGCCAAAGCTCACCGACTCAGGAGCCATCAGTGGCTCATAGAAACTCCGGCAGCTCACCAACACCGTGGGGTTGGGGGGACGTTGCAGCTGCTGGGCCAGGTTCGCGGCCAGGGCCACGTTGTCGTTGCTGGGCAGATCGTTGCCCACCAGGGTCAGGTGAGCCTGGGGCTGACGCTCGTGCAAGCGATCCAACACCTGATGCCAGAGGCCCACAGCGGTGCCTCCATCAGCAGCGCCGTAATCAATCAGCGTGTAGCTGCTCTGGGCAGCGAGTTGGTCAACACAAGTCAAGGCCCAGTCCGAAGCGGCATTGATGCAGAGCAGTGCACCTTCGGTCTGCGCGCTGTAACCCGTGGTCATGGCGATGGCCATTGACCCGTCAGCGGCAAGGCTCAACCTAACGATCGCGGCCTGATGTCAATCCCTAAAGCAGCCAAAAGACATCAGGAGATGTAATCGTTCAGAAGTTGACGCAGCCGCGGCTCCAGCAGAGCAAACGCTCGGCCGCGGTGGCTCAACTCCCGCTTCCGTTCCACCGGCATCTCGGCGAAGGTCAGCCCAGTGTGATCCACCTCAAAGATCGGGTCGTAACCAAAGCCATCCACCCCGCGAATCTCAGTGGTGATCTGGCCCTGGCAACGCCCTTCCACCTCCAGCAGCACGCTGCCATCAGGGGCAGCCACACAGAGGGCCGCGCAGAACTCAGCGCGGCGATCGTCACCATCCCCCAACTCCCGCAACAGGCGGGCAATGCGCTCTGGATCGGTGGCGGCATAGCGCGCTGAATGCACCCCGGGGGCTCCACCGAGGGCCGCCACGCTCAAGCCGGAATCATCGGCCAGGGCCCAGCAACCACTGGCCTGGGCCACTGCAACAGCCTTGAGACGGGCATTGGCGGCGAAGCTGCTGCCGGTCTCCTCAATCTCCAACCCCTCAGGCTGGGTGCGCAGTGTCAGCGGTAGATGCTCAAGCAGGTTGCGGAACTCACGCACCTTGCCGGCATTGCCACTGGCGATCACCAGTGTCTGGCGATACTCATCAGCACTGCTCATGAGGCTTCTGCGAGTTCACGGGCCCAGGCCAACACGTCTGTCACCCGCTTGACATCTGGAGCTTCGCAATACAGGCGCAGGAGCGGTTCTGTGCCGGAAAAGCGCAGCATCAACCAGTGGCTTGGCCCCAAGCGCAGCTTCACGCCATCGGTGCGAATGACCTCCTGAACCTCCACACCGGCCACCTGCTGCGGTGGATCCTGAGCCAGGCGCTGCTCCAGGCGCGCCCGCGTTGCCATATCCGCGAGGCGTAAATCCAAGCGGTCGTAATGGCTGGCCCCACCGCAGCGGGCCTGCAGCGCTTCCAGCCGCACCCCCAGGGGTTGCCCCCCCTCCACCAGAGCTTCCAAAAGCAGCAGCGCGGCAAACGCGGCATCACGCTCGGGCAGGTGCATGCCGAAGCCCACACCACCGGATTCCTCGCCGCCCACGAGAACCTCACCCGCCAGCATTTCGCTGGCGATGTACTTGAAGCCCACGGGCTTCTCCACCACCTCACGGCCAAGGTGTTCAGCCACCTGGCGCATCAGATCGGAACCACTCACGGTTTTGATCACCTTGCCCGGCAGCTGCCGGGCCCTGGCCAGGTGATCGATCAGCAGAGGCATCAGCAACTGCGTGCTGCAGTAACGCCCCTGCTCATCGATGGCAGCAATGCGATCACCATCGCCATCGAACACCAGGCCCACGGCGGGCTTACCAGCCGCCGCCGAGGCCTTCACCTCAGCAATCAACTGCTCCAGATAGGGCGCTAAAGGCTCCGGCGGATTGCCGCCGAAGAGGGGATCACGGTTGGAGCGGATTTCACGTACCGCATCCCCCAACAGAGCCGGCAACCCGCCGGCAGCCGAGCCGTGCATGGGATCCACGATCACCGGCAGGCCCATGGCCTGCAATCCCTTCGCCAAGGCCTGGGTGTCGATAGCGCCGCGCAGGCCATGCAGGTACTCAGCCCAGCCGTCAAAACACTCCACCTCCCCGGGCTGGGGCACGCTGATGCCCCCCGCCTCAAGCCGGCGTTCCACCCGCTTGGTGAAATCCCCCTCCACCGAGCCGCCGAAGTGGCCTTTGATCTTGAGGCCCAGCCACTCAGGCGGGTTGTGGCTGGCGGTGATCACCAGGGCGCCGAGGGCAGCGCGCTCCACCACAGCCCAGCTGCAGGCGGGAGTGGGCAACGGCTCCTGGGCCAGCAACGGTTCAAGCCCCACCCCACGCACAGCCGCAGCAATGGCAGCGCCTAATTCAGGGGCCAGAAAGCGGCGGTCGTAACCGATCAACACGATGCGACTGTCCAGCTCAGGCGGAGCGGAATGGGCCAGTTCAGCGGCGGCGGCAGCGGCCACCACCAACAAGCGCTCCACCGTGATGTCCACGCCAAGAATGCCGCGCCAACCATCGGTGCCAAACACAATTGGCGCCGGCTCCAGGGGCAGAGGGGCAGAGGACATCAAGCTGCGCTGAGCTGATAGCAGTGTCCAGGATCGGGATCAATGAAACGCGTGCTGGGGTGCCGGCCGCTCAGCTGCGCCTCCACCTCAGCCTGGGAGCCCCGCGCCTGCAGAAACCGCTGCAACAAGCCGCTGTAACGCACATCCCCGCCAGCGGTGCTGGCCAGCAGATACCTGGGTGTGAAGCGCTCCAGCAGCTGGGGCACCACAGCCTGGCCTTTGACAAAGGCTCCAGCCAGGGGCAGCGCCAGATCAAGCACCGGTGTGATCACCGCCGTGAGCGGCTCAGGCATCAAGGCTGGATCGAGGAAACCATGGGGCTCCACATACAGACTCTCGCCGCCGCCACGCAGCAGATAGCCGTTCTCCACCAGGGGCACCGGCGCGCCGGCCGTGGCCTGCAGGTCCAGCGCACCATGGCGATGGCATTGCGAGGGGCGCAGCACTTGGCACGTTTCAAAGCCCAGACGCTGCACCTGCGCCACCGCCGCCGCTGAACCCACCACGGGCAGGCTTTTGGGCAACAGCTCCAAACTGGCGGGATGGGCGTGATCCGGCAGCCCCTGGGTGAGCAGCAGCAGATCCAGATCCGCTGGCACCGGCCAGTCGTGGGGGAGGGTCCCCTCAAAGAACCAGCCGGCACCACCAAACTGCAACGGCCCCACCAGCCAGGGATCGAGCAGCACCCGCAAACCCGCCAGCTCAATCAACCAGCCATTGGCACCGAAATAAGTGAGCTGCACGCGTCTCAGCCGAACGGGCACCCTTCTAGCTTGAGTCGATGGGTCAGCAACGGCAGAGCAGTGAACCCCTGCTGAGCGACAGGCTTCTGCGCAGTTGGCTGCGCTGCCGCCGCAAAGCCTGGCTCGACCGCCATGGCGATCCAAGCGAGCGGCTTTGGAACCCCCATCGCGCCCTGCAGCTGGCCGAGCGTGAAACCAGGCTGCAGAAGCTGGTCAGCCAACCCATCGAGCGCGCCACCGGGCTGGGGGCGCTGCAACGGGGGGAAGCAGAAGTGCGGCTGCTGCTCCTGCGGCGGGGTTCCCTGCGCGGCCGTCCCACCCTGCTGCTGCGCCAGCCCAAGGCCAGCAACCTCGGCAGGTTCAGCTATGAGCCGGCCCTGCTGCAACCGGGCCGCCACGGCACCCGGGAGCACCGCATCACCCTGAGCTTCTGGGCCCTGCTGCTGGAACCGCTGCTGGGGGAGATGCCAGAACAAGGCCTGTTAATCAATCCCCGCGGCCAACGGGAGCGGGTGCGGCTGGGGGGAAGCCTGCCGCGCCAGCGCGATCAGGCCTTGGAACGCCTGCGCAGCGACCTGCAGCGCAACACGGCACCACCGCTCACCCAGGACAGGCGCAAGTGCACCCTTTGCAGCTGGCGAGCCAGCTGTGATCAGGTGGCGGAGCAACAGGGTGCGCTCAACCAGGTGAGCGGCATCGGAGCCAAGCGACAGGAACTGCTGCAGGAGCTGGGAATCCTCAACCGTGCAGCCCTGGCTGCGGTGCCGCCTGAATGGCTGATGCAGCAGCTGGAGCAGCGCGGCGAGCAGCGCCCGGAGCTGGCGCTGGAACTGATTGCCCAGGCCCAGGTGCAGGAGAGCGGAATCGCCGAAGCACTGCAGCCACCCCAGCGCCATCCCCTGCCTGAGCTGCTGAACGCTCCGGGCGTGCTGCTCTACGACATCGAATCCGATCCCGATGCCCGCGACGATTTCCTGCACGGCTTCCTGCCGCTAAGGCGCCTGCCGGATGGGAGCTTTGAAGCGGCGGATGTCGCCCGTTACCGCCCCCTGCTGGCCCTGCGGGAGCACGGTGAAGCGCAGCTGTGGCAGCGCCTGCAACGGCTACTCGCCGCCCACCAGGGCTGGCCAGTGCTGCACTACGGCGAAACCGAAGCCATCGCCCTGCGGCGCATGGCGGAACGCCAGGGTGGGCGTCCACCGCGGGGCCTGATCGATCTGCACCAGCGGGTGCGACAGCACTGGCGCCTGCCGGTGAGCAGCTATGGGCTCAAGGCGGTGGCCAGCTGGCGCGGCTTCCGCTGGAGCCAGCCCGCCGCCGAAGGGGCCCGCTGCGTGCTCTGGTGGCGCCAGTGGCGTGCCCAGCGGCAACGGCATCTGCTGCAGCAGATCTTCCGGTACAACCGCGATGACTGCCTGGCCACCTGGGCAGTGGCTCAATGGCTGTCAAACACCGCAGCCGCCGGCAGCGACAGCTGCAAGCCAGCCAGCTCCGACTGATCCCAACACCGGCGCCGCAGCAGCAGCAAGCCGCAACGCCCCTGCAACGAGGTGACCAGGGCCGCGCGCTCACCCCTGGCATCCACAAGCTGGCTGCCGGGGGCGGGGGGCTCCACCCCCTCAGGCGCATGGAAGCGGCGCAGCTGCTGCTTCACACCATCGTTGGCATGCAGCTTGGCCAGGGTTTCCTGGCCGAGATAGCAGCCCTTGTCGAAGCTGAGCCGATCGCGCAAACCAAGCTCGAGCGGATTGAACGCCTCGCTCAGTTCAGCGTCAGCAGCGGGGATGCCCTGGCGCAAACGCAGCCAGTTGTGCAGCTCTGAATCCGCCAGGGGAACGGCCTCCAGCTCTGGTGGCAGCGGCGCCGCTTCAGGCAGCAACCACTGCCGCCCCGGCAGCCCCCAACCCGCACCACCGGCAGGGCCAGCAGGGTCCACCAGGGCGTGCCACTGCAGCAGCTCCAGCGGTGACAGGCTCACCTGATCGGCGGGGAACAGCACCCGATCCAAACCTTGATGCACCTGCTGGCCATCACCAGCGCTCACCAGCAGATCCGCGCCTTCGCTGTGCACCTCCACCTCCGCAAGCGCCCGCAGCCGGGCGGTGGCGGTGACCCAGCAGGTGGGACGACGCTCCCCTGGCTGGGCATCCAGCAGCGCCTGGGTGGTTTGACCATGCAGCACCCGCAGGGCATCAGGTCCCCGCAGTTGCAGCCGCCACACCGGACGCTGCAGGCGCACGGGCTGCTGCGGCAGCGCCCAGACATCCCCTCCAGCACTCATGCCTGTGACCCCTTGGCATCGTGCAACGCAGCGATCTGGGAGAGGCGAAAAAGAGCCTGGAGCTCAAGCCCCTGCTCCTGCAGCGCCGCAGCTCCCCCCTCTTCACGGTCAACGATGGCCACCACGCGCTGGAGCTTGTAACCGGCCTCCCGCAACTGATGCACGGCCTTGAGGGCGGACCCACCGCTGGTGACCACATCCTCCAGCAGGGTGACGCAGGCCCCCTGGGGCGGCAGCGGCCCCTCCAGCCAGGCTCCGGTGCCATGGCCCTTGGCCTCCTTGCGCACGATCAGGGCATCGAGATCACGCCCGGCCAGGGCCGCGGCGTGGGCCACCCAGCTCACCATCGGATCAGCCCCCAGGGTGAGGCCAGCCACAGCGACCGCCTCCGGTTCCACCCGCTGCAACAGCTGGGGTGCCAGCAACTGGGCGCCGCGGCCGCTGAGGGTGACCGGCTTGCAATTCACGTAGTGCTCGCTGCTGCGACCCGAGGCCAGGGTGAACTGGCCACGGCGATAGGCGCGCTGCACGAGCAGCTCCAGCAATGGATCAGGGCTGGTCATGAACGCTGGCATGAGGGCTTCATCGTTTTTACCTTGAGCTGGGACTCCGCCACCGCACCATGGCCCGCCACGTTGCTGCTGCCATCGCCGGGCTACTGCTGGGATCGCCTGCCCTGGCAGGCCCCATGCTCTGCAGCACCACCTTCGAAGCCCCCTTGGGCAGCAGCAGCGAAGCCACGCTCACCCCGGTTGAAGTGACCCGCTGCGGGCCGGTTCAGACCAGCGCTGAACTGATCGATCAGCGGGCTTTCTCCTACACCGCCCCCTTCGCCCGTGGCATCGACATCACCCACCAGATCACCGATCTGCTCGGGATCTCCATGGGAGGTGGCGACGGCACCAAGGTGATGGGCTTTGGCTTCCCGGATCAAACAATTGTTTGGGACGGCTCGGCAATCGAGACCACCTACCGCTCCATGCTCGATGAGCAGAGCAGTCCACTGCCGCTGCGGGTGGCTGATCTGGAGAGCCCGTACAGCGGCAGCATCCGCAAGCGCATGCCACTGCCGGAAGCGCAGGCCGTCCGCGGCCTGTGGTGACAGCTGCGTCAGAATGCAGTCCACACCAGGGGGTCTAGCAATCTGGTGAATGCAGCGAACTCATAATTCGCCTTAGCCGGGTTCGATCCCCGGGACCCCCATGTCAGGTTGCTGATGACCATCACCCTTTACGGCGGTGCCCGCACCCGCGCCTCCATGCCCCGCTGGTACATGGAGGAAAAGGGGATCAGCTACCGCTGGCAGATGCTCGACATGCAGAACGGTGAGCACCGGCGTGAGCCCTTTCTGAGCATCAATCCCTTCGGCAAACTGCCGGCCCTTGTGCACGAGGATTCAGCTCTCCCAGGCGGCCGCCTGCAGCTGTTTGAAAGCGGCGCGATCTTGCTGTATCTGGCGGAACTCAGCGGTGAATGCGCCACGGCCGCCAGCCGAGCCCTGGCCTCCCAGTGGGTGCTGTTTGCCAATGCCACCTTGGCCACCGCCCTGTTTGTGCCAAGCAACCGCGAAAAGGAATTCCCCCGGCTGATGGGAGTGCTCAACGAGCTGCTGGCTCCAGCGCAGCCGCTGATGGGCAATGGCTGGGGCGTGGCCGACTGCGCCGTGCATGCCCATTTGGCTTATCTACCGATGTTTTTTCCCGATCTGGATCTCAGCCCCTATCCGGCCGTGCAGGCCACGATCGAAGCCACCCGAAACCGTCCCCCTTATCGCACCGTGATGGGGCTGAGCTGAACCTGGGCCCAGCCGAAGATTTGTTCAGTGAGGAAAGGAAAATAAAACGGTGCAGACTATTGAGCCAAGCTCCAGTCACCTGTTGACCCCTTCCCCAGATCCACGCCTGCAACAGCTCTGGCGCCGGATGAAAGCCGGGGAGCGAATCCGCCGCCGCTGGCCCGACCCGGCCGCCGCTGGCGGTTCGGTGATTGCTGACCCCCTGGCGCCGTTGCTGCTGCATCTGCAGCGCAGCTGGCAGCTCCAGGTGTCGGACTCATAATTCACGCCACACCTTGAGCTGCAGCACGAATCGGTGATGGGGTTAGCGCTGCGATTGCTCGGCCTGCTGGTGCTGCTGGCCCTGCTGGCCTTTTTCACCGCTTGCGAATTCGCTTTGATTCGCCTGCGCGCCACCCGCGTGGAGGAACTGGCAGAACTGGGCAATCAGCAGGCCAAAGCCGTGGAACGGCTGCAACGGCGCCTGCGCCGCACCCTGCTGGCCACCCAACTGGGGCTCTGCCTCTCCCTGCTGGCCCTTGGTTGGGGCAGCCACAACCTGGTGGTGCTGCTCAGTGGCAACACCGCCACCCCCTGGCTGGAACTGCTGGTGTTCCTGGGCCTCACCCTGGGCAGCAGCCTGCTGGGCGGCCTGTTGCCCAAAGCCTGGGTGCTGGCTGATCCAGAAGCCGCAGCCCTGCGTCTGGGGCCTGTGCTGGAGGCCATGAACCAGGCCCTCGATCCGCTTTTGAACCTGATCGGGCGCCTCACCGATGCCCTGCTGCAGGCCGCTGGACTGCCGCGGCGCTGGGGCCGGCTGGTGCCCGCCTTCTCGGCGGGTGAGCTGGAAAACCTGATCGAAAACGATGCCGTGATCGGGCTTGAACCGGATGAGCGCAACATCCTCGAGGGGGTGTTCTCCCTGCGGGACACGCTGGTGCGCGAAGTGATGGTGCCCCGCTCCGGCATGGTGACCCTGCCGCATCACGTGCAGTTCGGTGAACTGATGCAGGCGGTGGTGAGCACGAACCACGCGCGGTTTCCGGTGATCGGCGATTCGCTGGATGACGTGCGCGGCCTGCTGGATCTGCGCCTGTTGGCCGAGCCGCTCGCCCGCGGCGAACTGCAGCTCAGCACCCCTCTGGCCCCCTACATCTGCAGCGTGTCTCGCATCGCTGAGAGCGCATCACTGGCGGATCTGCTGCCGCGCATCCGCAGCGGCGAACCCCTGCTGGTGGTGGTGGATGAACACGGCGGCACCGAGGGGTTGGTCACCATCGCCGACATCACCGGCGAGATCGTGGGGGATGAGCTCGATGACCAGGATGGCCCCCCGGATGTGCAACCGCTGGAGGACGGCTGTTGGCGGGTGGCTGCCGATCTGGAGATTTTTGAGCTCAACCGACGCCTCAGCCTCAAGCTGCCGGAAGCCGACCAGCACCACACCCTGGCTGGCTTTCTGTTGGAGCGGCTGCAGCACATCCCCAGCCCTGGGGAAGCGCTGCGCTGGGGCGGTCACCGCTTTGAGGTGCTCACCATGGACGGCCCAAGGATCGAGCACGTGAAGATCTGCCTCGGCGATCGGGCCGATGCGTTGATAATGGCCCCCCAGCAGGACTGATCCCTTGCCCATTGCCCCCCGCCGCCCAGCTCGATGAAACCAGTGAAGGTGGGGGTGATTGGGATCGGCAACATGGGCTGGAACCATGCCCGGGTGCTCAGCCTCCTGCGCGATGCCGAATTGGTGGGTGTTGCTGACCCCGATGCCACCCGTGGTGCCCTCGCCAAAGAGCAGTTCAGCTGTGAATGGTTCGCTGATTACAACGAGCTGATCCAGCAGGTGGAGGCGGTCTGCATCGCCGTGCCCACCCTGCTGCACCATCCGGTGGGGATGGCCTGCCTGCGGGCGGGCGTGCATGTGCTGATCGAAAAGCCGATCGCCGCCAACGAGCAGGAAGCCGTTGAATTGATCGCCGCGGCCAAGCAGGCCGGTCGGCTGCTGCAGGTGGGGCACATCGAGCGCTTCAACCCCGCCTTCCGCGAGCTGCTCAATGTGATGGCGAACGAGGAGGTGGTGGTGCTCGAGGGGCGCCGTCACAGCCCCAATGCCGACCGTGCCAACGATGTGTCGGTGGTGCTGGATCTGATGATCCACGACATCGACCTGGTGCTGGAACTGGCCGGAGCTCCCCTGGTGGGCTTCGCCGCTGCCGGTGGGCGCAGCACCCAGGGCCCGATTGATTACGTCACCGCCACGCTCAACTTCGCCAATGGGGTGGCCGCCAGCCTCACCGCCAGCAAGATGAGTCACCGCAAGGTGCGCTGCCTCAGTGCCCACTGCCGCGACAGCCTGGTGGAGGCGGATTTCCTCAACCGCAACCTGCGCATCCACCGCCGGGCCCATGAGTCGTACTCAGCCACCCGCGGCGAATTGCTCTACCGCCACGACGGCTTCATCGAAGAGGTGAGCATCACCCCCACCGAACCGCTCTACGCCGAGCTGGAGCATTTCCTCCAGTGCGTGCGTGGCACTGCCACTCCTGCGGTGGATGGCCTGCAGGCATCCAGAGCCCTGCGGGTGGCTGATCTGATTGAGCAGGCGGTGGAGCAGCCCCAGCAGAGCCTGCTGCAGCTGCCCCACCCGCTCTAGGCCACCCCGGCGAGCTGCTGCAGCGCATCCACACACAGCTCACGGCAACGGGTGGGGGAATGGCGATAGAAGCCATCCCAGGCGTTGGCTTTGTGCTGTGGGTAGTCGCTGCGCTCCAGATCGGGATGGTCGGCCTGCCAGCCCAGGCGCACCGCATGACCGATCACCACATCCAAGGCGATGTGATCTTCAAAACACACGCTGGGATTGGCCTCAAAGAACGCCATCAGCGACAGCAACGCCTCGATGGAAAGCTGGCGGTACTCCGGCGCCTCGATCTTGCTGAGCAGGTGATCCACCACCGCGGCAAAGTTTTTCTCGCCGGGGGTTTTCTCCGCCAGCAGGTCGCTGTCCAGTCGATTGCGGCGCTCCAGCTTGTCGCCCACCAGCAGCCCGCGGCAGTGCTGCAGCAACCCCCACACCCCGGCATAGAAATTGCCCGGCACCCGCTGCAGGGCTCCCTGGCGCCGGCGGTGCTGCAGCCAGCAGCCCCCCGCCGGCCGTTGCGCAGCAGGGGCTGGCGCCTGCCACAACACCTGACCCCGCAGGTGCAATTGCTCACAGCGCTGCAACGCAGCCCGGGCCCGCTCCAAATCAGCCAGCACCACCCCGAGGCGGCGGAAGATGCCATGCGGCGGCAAGGCGCAGAGCGCCTCAAACGCTTCAGCTGAACTGAGCCGGCGCTCACTGGCGAGTTCACTGGTGAGCAGCAGCAACAGCTGACCGAGCTGGAAGGTGAGCGTGCCATCCAACAGGGCCGGCCGTTGACGCGCCAACCCCTCAAGGGCCAGCAGCAGCTCCTGCTGCAAGATCATTTCGCGGCCGTCTTCGCCACTGAAGCGGCGCATGCGCGCAGCAATCTCACGGCTTTCAAGCGGTTCAGCAATGCGCGACTGATCGGTGTAATTCCGACCCACCACCAGCTGGCGGTTGCGCACCAAGAGGTCATCAAGGGCGTCTTCAAGGTGGGGGTGCACCAGCCCCAGCAAGGCGGCACAGCGGCGCACCGGCTCCCAGTCACCGGCTTCGAGGCTGCGGCGATACACCGCCTCAAGCATCTGGCTGAGGGGCACTGGCAACGGCTGATCCGGCGCCTGGATCTGGCCTAAAGCCCCCAGCCGCAGCTGCAGCTGCTCCAGCAGTTCCGCCTGCTCCCGCAGGGAGGTACTGCCCCAGAGCTGACCCGACAAATCCAGCACGGAGGTGCTTTGCAGGGCCATTTCCTGCTCACGGGCAGCACTCAGTGGGCGGTGGCTACTGGCCCGAGCCAACTGCAACGGGGTCGCCGCCAAGGGAACTGCCGGAGCCAAGGGCGGTAAATCCAGCTCTGCACAGCACACATGGGGGCCATGCTGCTCAAGGGTTCCCAGCACCACCTCCACCCCACCAAAACAGCCAGAAGCCAGGTTGCGGGCGAGCTCCAGCACCTGCTCGCCGCGGCGGGCAAAAGCAGCGGCCGCCAACGGCACCAGCAGCAACGGCTCCTCCGGCTCTCTCCAGTGGCGTTGCAGCAACCGCAGTTCACCGAGCAGGGCATCGGCCAACTGTTCGGGGTCATCGGCCAGATAGAAGGTGCCCTCCTCCAGCACGGGCGGCAAAAAGGCCGTCAGCCGCCCACCACAGCGGTAGAGCCGCGTGATCGCCAGGGTGGCCAGCCCCCCTTCAGCCGGACCGCTCAGCCCCAGAGCCGGACAGGCCCCCACAGCCGCGGTGGCTTCCGCCAGGCGATGGGATGGTTCCACCGCCACTCCCCCATCCCCGGGAGTAACCATGGGCAACTGCTCCCGCCGCAGGGCATCGGCAACGGCACCATCACCAGGCACCAGGGCCACGCGCACCCGCTGACACCCTGGCGTGGCAGCGAAGCGGCGGCCACAGGGATCCAGATCAGCTGGGGTGATCAACCCCTCGAGCAGCAATTGGCCCAGCAGCCAGAGACTCTGGCTCCAGAGCAGGGGCACATTTTCGTTGGGCACCCGCTCTTGGCTGCCAGGGGAGCGGCGTTCCGCCTCCACCCCCGCCTCCGGCACCAGGTAGAGCTCGGGGAGCAGGGCATCCGGCCCCTGTTGCACCGCCAGGTGCCGCAAGCGCAGATCAAGGGCGCGGGCTTCATCCCAGCGCTCCTCAAGGCAAGCGCTGACCAGCTCAAAGGCCAGAAACAGGGGCCACTGGCATTCGAGATGCTCAAAACAAGCGAGCTCCTCAGGCTCGTAATGCAAGCGGGAGCTGTCTTCCACCACCGTCTGGTGACCATCACGGCGGAAGCGGGCGTAGCCGTATTGGCCGCCAAGATGACGGCGAATCGCCGCCAGGGTGCGCTGGCGCAACTCCGGCTGCTCAACCGCAAAAGCCGGATACCCCACCACGGGCAGGCAACCGCTGTCCACCTCCTTGCTGGCGGATTCGCGCGGCAGCAACGCCTCCAGGGAGCGACGCATGCGCATCACCGCATCCGGAGGCACCCAAAGCCGCTGCCGTCCATCCCCCTGCGGTCCAAAAGGATCCAGGCCACTGGCCGCCTCCAGCGCCGCCTTCACCAGGCCAATGGAACTGGCATTGCGTTCTGGAGCCCCGTTGTTGCCTTTATCCCCCCGCTCCCAGATGCCGTAATCGGCCACCCGATAAGCACGGCTGAGGTAGAAAATCAGGTTCTGCAGAAACGCCGCCTGGGGCTGATTGGCCACCACCACCAACCCGGAACGGGTGAGCTGGGCGAGCTGCAACACAAACAGCGCCGTGGCATCGAGCTGCAGATGCCCCCAGGCGTTATCGGCCACCACCGGCTGACCGCTGGCGGTGTCGTATTTGGCGTGCAGTGCATCGAGGGGATCCTGGCTCGCCTTGAAGCGCTCCACCTTGTGGGCCTGGCCCATCATTGAGCGCAGCAGCCCCCGCATGAGCGACAGCACGCTCTGCTCCAGCTCATACACCCGCTGGGGGCGCCCCCCCTGGCGGCGCCAGGCGATCGCCATGGCCCAGATGGCCTGCACCGTGTAGACGCCATCACGCACCCAGGCATCGCTGTAATTGCCATGCACCGTGTGGGCGGTGCTGGCAGGCATCAGGCCGGAGATCGGATGCTGGCGGGACAGAAAAATCCGATCCAGCTGGGCATCGAAGTGATCCAGCGGGGTGGTGGTGGCGGGGTGGGTCGTTGTCAGGCGGGTGCTCATCGGTCAGATTCTCCCCCGTCAGCGGTACACCCCATGTCCAGTGCGGCCAGCACGCCCAAACGCCATCAGGTGCTGGGGCTACCGATTGATGTGTGCCCCGATGTGCTCACCGCTGCGGTGGAGCTGCACCGGCGTGGTGGTGGCCAACTGGTGACCCTCAACGCCGAAATGACAATGACGGCGCTGGAACAGGCTCCCCTGGGGGCTGCGATTCACGCCGCGCAGCTGGTGATCCCCGATGGCGCGGGCGTGGTGTGGGCCCTCAAGCGCCAGGGGATTCAGGTGCAACGCAGCCCCGGCATCGAACTGGCCGATGCCCTGCTGGCCCACGCAGCCCACCAGGGCTGGCGGGTGGCCCTGGTGGGTGCGTCTCCAGCCGTCATGAGCCAATTGCAACAGCAGTTGCCACAACGCCATCGGGGGCTGCAGCTGGTGATGGCTGTGCACGGCTACCAGCCAGCCGATGCCTGGCCTGAGCTGGAGCGACAGCTGTTGCAACACAAGCCCGATCTGGTGCTGGCCGCACTGGGGGTCCCGCGCCAGGAAACCTGGCTGCAGCGCATGCACCAGAACCAATCCGGGCTGTGGATGGGTGTCGGCGGAAGTTTTGATGTCTGGTCAGGCCACAAGAAAAGGGCCCCCAGCTGGATGGGAACCCTCCAGATCGAGTGGCTTTATCGGTTGCTGCAGGAGCCAAGCCGCTGGAGGCGGATGCTTGCCCTGCCGCGTTTCGCCTGGGCCGTGATCAGCGGAAACCCACCGAGGCCTGCCACACAAATGCCAGCAGCAGGAAGAACACCGGGATGAGCGGCAGGATGTCCACCAGCGGAGCAAACGTGCGATATGCCTCGGGAAGCTGGGCCATCAGGGGCAGAACAGCGCTCACCATCGCGGTCGGAACCAAGCAGTGGCTGGACGCTACCACGTGTGAGCAGCGGGGGAGCCGGGCTCCCACGGAGCGAAACGCTCTGAAAAACAGCCATCTTCAATCGCCCGCGCCATCGCAGTGGTGAAGCGCACCAACTGGGTGATGTTGTGCAGGCTCAAGAGGGTGAGGCCGAGGATCTCATCGCTCTTGAGCAGATGGTGCAGATAAGCGCGGGTGTGGTTGCGGCAGCAACTGCAGGGGCAGCTGGGATCCAGGGGGGTGTGGTCCTCGCGGAAACGGGCGTTCTTGAGGTTCCAGCGCTCACCGCCCACCAGGGCCGCCCCATGGCGCCCCAGCCGCGTGGGCAGCACGCAATCAAATAAATCAATGCCATGGGCCACCGCCTGGGCCATCTCCGGCAGGGTTCCCACCCCCATCAGATACCGGGGCTTGTGCTCGGGCAGCAACGGGGTGCACCAGCGCACCACCTCATGCATCGCCGCGGCGGGCTCCCCCACGCTGACGCCACCGATGGCACAGCCGGGCAGATCGAAATCAGCCACCACCCGGGCCGATTCGCGCCGCAGGTCTTCGTAGACACCACCTTGAACAATGCCGAACAGGGCCTGATCGGGTCGCTGATGAGCTTTCACGCACCGCTCCAGCCAACGGTGCGTGCGACCACAGGCCTCTTGCACATCGTTATGGGAGGCCGGATAGGGGGGGCACTGATCAAACGCCATGGCCACATCGGCCCCCAGCTGCTCCTGAATCGCCATGGACCGCTCAGGGGTGAGATCCACCACCGAGCCATCACGGGGTGATTGGAAAATCACCCCCCGCTCCTTGATCGCATTGAGGCTGGCGAGGCTGAACACCTGAAAGCCACCGGAATCGGTGAGCATCGGGCCATCCCAGCCCATGAAGCGGTGCAGCCCCCCGGCGGCCGCCACGATTCCCTCCCCCGGCTGCAGGTGCAGATGGAAGGTGTTGGAGAGCACCATCTGCGCACCGGTGGTGCTCAGCTGATCAATGCTGATGCCCTTCACCGTGGCAGCGGTGCCCACCGGCATGAACCGGGGGGTGTCCACCACCCCATGGGGTGTGTGGAATCGCCCCACCCGCGCCCCGGTGTTCACGCAGCGCTTCAGCAGCTCAAAACGGAAGGGTTGCGCCGAGGCAGTCACAGATCTGGGGCAACAACCCTTCACCCTATGGCGCCCAGGATGGTGATCAGTTGCAGGCAGCAACCATGCCCAGCTGGTGGCCTGATCTCGCGGGCAGCTGGATCTTCTACAGCACCCTGCCGGCCCTGCCAGGCCCAGCTCCGCGCTTCGAGCGCATCGCCCGTTTTGCACCCGTTGTGGGGCTGATCATCGGTGGCGCCCAGGCGATGCTGTGGTGGCTGGGCCGGGGGGCAGGCCTGCCCCAGGGTGCCTGCATTGCCCTGGTCTTTGGCCTTGGCCTGCTGCTGAGCGGCGGCTTGCACATGGATGGCGTGCTCGACACCGGTGACGGGCTCGCAGCCGGCAGTCGCCGCTTGGAGGCCATGGCCGACAGCCGTATTGGCGCCAGCGGTCTGGTGGCCGGCTTGATGGTGCTGCTGCTGAAGGCCGCCGCCTTGCTGAGCCTTGGCGATGCGGCAGCACCGCTGCTGATCTGGAGCACGGTTTGGGGTCGGGTGGCCCCCCTGCCAGCGATGGCCTGGTTCCCCTACCTACGCCCCGGCGGCAGTGGGGCGTTCCACCGCAGCAGCCGGCGCCGCCTGGGCGAGGAACTGCTGCCCACAACACTGCTTTTAGGACTGTTGAGTGGACTCAGCCTCAGCAGCACAGCCATCCCCTGGCGCAGCGCAGCACTATTCAGTGGACTGAGCGGAGCACTGCCCGCGCTGCTGGTGCCGCTGGAACTGGGGCGACGTCTCAAGGGGCACACGGGTGACAGCTACGGCGCCTGCGTGGAGTGGACCGAAGCCTTCAGTCTCTGGAGCGGCTGGCTCAGTTGGCAGCTGCTGGGCTGAGCGGAAGGGTGAGCACAAAGGCATTGCCCTGCTCAGGCAGCTCAGCCGCCAGGCTTGCCGCGGGTACCACCAACGCAAGCTGCCCCCCCAGGGCTTCAGCCTGATCCCGGGCCAAGGCCAGCCCCAGCCCCGTGCCGCTGAGTCCCTGCCCGCGGCTGCCGCGCTCTCCGCGGCGAAAAATGCGCTCCCGCTCCTCTGGGGCAATGGGGGGCCCGCCATCCCACACCGCCAACGACATCTGAGTACCGGAGGGGGCCCACCAAAGCCCCACCGGCGCCGTTGCTGCGCTGTAGCGGAAGGCGTTTTCCAGCAGATTGGCAATGATTTCCGCCACCGCTGCGGCGGCGCAGAACTCATCGGGCAAGGGCCGCTGGGGTGGGCACCATGAACGCCCCTGCAGGCTGGCGGTGGCTTGAGCCCGTGCCAGCAAGGGCTCAAGGAGAGAAGCCAGAGGTTCGAGCTGATCACCTGCCAGGGCCGGCGGCAGCAACAGGGGAGCTTCCGCCGCATCGGCGGGGGGCAGAGCCACGGCCGGCACCGATTGCGCCAGGGCATCGAGGTAGCGCCCCAGGGCCAGCTCCTCCTCCAGGAGATGCTCCACCAGGGCGCGGCGTTCATCCCCGGGCTCCACGCGCCGGAGCAACAGTTGCGTGAACGTGCGCAGGGCGGCCAATGGATTGCGCATCTGATGCACCAGCAGCGATCGCTGCCGCCGCTCCTGCTCCAATTGCCCCTGCAGACGCTGCTGCTCCAAATCCAGCAGCAGGGCATCACTGAGCAAGAGCACCGCGCCCTGCAACCGCGCCCGCAAGGCGTCGGGCCAGGGGGCCAGATCACTGTCTACGCGCAAGGCACCAATCACCGCCGCCTC
Source organism: Synechococcus sp. (assembly GCA_035286165.1). GTDB lineage: Bacteria > Cyanobacteriota > Cyanobacteriia > PCC-6307 > Cyanobiaceae > RCC307. The sequence goes on along the minus strand of JAYKHZ010000080.1, from coordinate 30 downwards.
CCGCCTCAGGGGCAACCAGCGGCGTTGCTG
>JAYKHZ010000079.1:0-3905 GCA_035286165.1 Synechococcus sp. | reverse complement strand
GAGGCCAAGGGGCTGCCGGTGCTGTTGTTGCGCACCTTACCCACCACGCCCAAATCCCGTTTTGGGCTGAAGTGGTTCCTGCCGGCGATTCAAAAGAACCGCAAGGCTTTGGTTGAAGTGCTGGTGGCCTCGCTGTTTGTGCAGCTGTTCCAGCTGATGAATCCGCTGTTGATTCAGCAGATCATCGATAAGGTGATTGGCCAGAACGGCATGAGCACCCTGCCGGTGCTGGGTGTGCTGCTGGTGGCATTTTCGATCTTTGAAAACCTGCTCACAGCACTGCGCACCAATCTGTTTGTGGATACCACCAACAGAATCGACCTTTCCCTGGGTGAGGTGATCATTGATCACCTGCTTAAGCTGCCCCTGGGGTATTTCGATAAGCGTCCGGTGGGTGAGCTCTCCTCACGTCTTGGTGAGATGGAGAACATTCGCTCATTTCTTACAGGCACAGCCCTCACGGTGGTGCTGGATTCGGTGTTCTCGGTGATCTATATCATCGTGATGCTGATGTACAGCTGGATCCTCACGATTGTGGCGCTGCTGCTGGTGCCACTTCTCGGTGCCATCACCCTGGGCATGTCGCCAGTGGTGCGGGCTCAATTGCGCACCAAGGCAGAGCTCAATGCCCGCACCCAGAGCCATCTGGTGGAGGTGCTCAGCGGCATTCAAACGGTGAAGGCCCAGAATTTTGAACTCAAGGCCCGCTGGAAGTGGAAGGAGAACTACAGCAAATTTGTGGCTGAGGGCTTCCGCAATGCGATGACCTCCACCACCGCCAATTCGCTCACGGCTTTTCTCAATCAGCTCTCCAGTCTGTCGGTCATCTGTGTTGGCGCATACCTAGTGCTGCAGGGCCAGCTCACCCTTGGTGGCCTGATTGCTTTCCGCATCATTGCCGGTTATGTGACCCAGCCGTTGCTGCGTTTGGTGAATCTCTACCAAACCTTCCAGCAAACCGCCCTCTCCATGGAGCGTTTGGCTGACATTGTTGATACGCCCCAGGAATCGGAATTGGTGGATCGCACCAATATCCCGATGCCGGAAATTAACGGTCAGATCACCTACGAAGATCTTTCCTTCCGCTTTGGCAAGGAGGGGCCGCTGCAGCTGGCCAATGTGTCGGTGTTGATTGAGCCGGGGCAGTTTGTGGGGATTGTGGGGCAATCCGGTTCAGGCAAGAGCACCCTCACCAAGCTGCTTCCCCGTTTGTATCCACCGCTATCAGGGCGCATCTTCATTGATGGTTACGACATTGCCAAGGTGGAGCTCTATTCCTTGCGCCGCCAAATCGGCATCGTGCCCCAGGAATCGTTGCTGTTTGAAGGCACCGTTCAAGACAACATTGCCCTCACCAATCCTGAGGCCACCAGCGAGGAAATCATCGCGGCAGCGCGCATCGCCTGCGCCCATGAGTTCATCATGCAATTGCCCATGGGGTACAACACCCCGGTGGGCGAGCGGGGCGGCAGCCTCAGTGGTGGTCAGCGCCAGCGCATTGCCATTGCCCGCACGGTGCTGCAGAACCCGCGCGTTTTGATCATGGATGAGGCCACCAGCGCCCTTGATGTGGATACCGAGCGCAAGGTCTGCCTCAATTTGATGGAAGCCCTGCGAGGCCGTACGGTGTTGTTCATCACCCACCGGCTCAACACGATTCGCAGCGCTGATCGCATCTTGCTGATGCACCAGGGCTCGTTGTCAGAAGATGGCAGCCACGCTGATCTGATGGAGCTGAAGGGCCGTTACTACACCCTCTACCGCCAGCAGGAGGCTGCCGGTGAAGGTGGCTGATGCGTTTGCTGCTTCCTGTCGCCGCCTTCCCCTGGCGCTCAGGCCACCACTGCCTAAATTGAACGTTGGGATCACCTGGGACTAGGCAGGGCATGGAGTGGCCGCAGCAGCGCTGGGAAACACGGGTAATCCACCTCAATCTCAACAACAAGCCGGGTGGCGAGGCGCGGCCTCAATCCCAGCAGCAACCCAAGCCCCAGGCGGATCCGCCCGCTGATCCAGCCAAGCCCCTCTTTTCTGAGGCCTACCTCAAGGAAGAGTTTCCGAATCACTACTCCGAGCAGAGCGGTCAGCCACCGCAGCCGCCGGTGCCCCCCAAGCCGCAGCACCCGGCCACCCAGCTGCAGAGCTTCATGAACAAGCTCGGCGCCGAAGGCTGGGAATTTGTTGGGGTGTATCCCATTGGCCAGCTCACGATGATGATGTTCCGCCGGCCCTTGCCGCCGGAGCAATCAGCTGCCACGCCAGAGCCGAGCACCGCTGTTGGACCTTCCGCTGAATCCTCTCCTCCTGCCCCTGCACCAGCCGCAGCTGATCCTGGTTTGCAGGGGGTGTTGCAGCAGATTCTTCAGCGCCTCGAAGCCCTTGAGCAGCGCCCGGCGGCTTCTACTCCCGCGCAGCCCATGCCTCTGGCAGCCCCTTCGCCCCAGGTTTCCGCCGCCCAGGTGCTCAGCCCCCTGCAGCTGCAGGCTCTTCCGCCGAATGACCCCCTGCCCACGGCCAAGGCCGCCCAGGCCCTGGGCCTGCGCTCACCTGCAAGCCTGCTGAATTTCGGGGCTCGCCATGGCTACAGCCCCGGTTTGGTGAAGCGGGCGGCGAATGGTCTTGCTGCGGTGTATCGCGGTGAAGCCCAGCGGCAGAACGGGGGCAAGGCCCTGCGGTTGTGGTCGGTGGTGCCCCAGAGCGCCCTGCCGCAGCCATGAGCCGCAACGGTTTCGATCCCCTGCTCTGGTTTCAGACCAAGGGCCTGCCTGCGTTTCAGAAGCGTTCAGCAGCTCTGATCAACCGTTTCACGGCTGATCCGGCCCGCCAGCACTGGACTGCGCTTGAGCCTTCCAATGCCTGGAGCCGCCGCATCCTCTGGACCCTGGTGGGTTTGGCTGGCTTTGGGATTGTTTGGGCTTCATTTGCCCGCATCGATGAAACGGTGCAGGCCACCGGCAAGCTGGAGCCCAAAGGTGCCACCAAGGAGGTGAAGGCCCCCTTGGGCGGTGTGATCAGTGAAATCCTGGTGAAGGATGGGGAGTTGGTGGAGAAGGGCCAAACCCTGCTGGTGCTCGACACCGAAGCTGCCAAGGCCAAGCTCAAGGCATTGCAGGCGGTGCGCGATCGCGTGGCCGCTGATCTGGCCCTGAGCCGCGTGCAGCTGGGGGAAACTCCTGAACTGGCAGATCTCAATGCCAACCAACGCAACAAACTTCGCGCCCTGCAGGAGGAATACACCAGCCGGATTGAGGCCTCCGAGAAGGGGGTGGTGCAGGCTCGCCAGGCTGTGGATGGTGCCCGTGCTCAGCTCAGCGCTAGTGAGGAAGCGTTGAAGATTCGCGAGAGCATGCTGCGCGATATCGAACCACTGGTTGCTGAGGGGGCCATGGCCCGCTCCCAGTACCTCAAGGAGAAGCAGGAGAAGATCACCCTTGAAGGGGAGGTGAAAAATCAGAAGGCCACCTTGAGGCGTTTACAGGCCGGTTTGCAGGAAGCTGAGCAGAAACTGGTGAACACCAAGGCCCTCACCCGAATCGATTTCAGCACCAAGGTTGAGGAGGGTCAGAAGCAGCTGGCTGAGCTGGAGAACCAGCTCAGTGAAACCCGTCTCACCCTGCGCTACCAGCGCATCAAGGCACCGGTCACAGGCCTGGTGTTTGATCTCAAGCCCAGTTCACCGGGCTATGTGATCAGTGGCAATGTGCCGGAGCCTGTACTCAAGATTGTGCCCACTGATTTTCTGGTGGCTCGTATTTTTATTACCAACCAGGATATTGGCTTCATCCGCACGGGTCAGAAGGTGCAGGTGCGGGTGGATGCATTCCCTTACAACGAATTTGGTGATGTGAAGGGCTCCATTGGCAAGATTGGTTCTGATGTGTTGCCGCCGGATCAAACCTATAACT
>JAYKHZ010000078.1:0-4453 GCA_035286165.1 Synechococcus sp. | reverse complement strand
TCGATGGCGGCATCCACCACCAGGGAGACATCGGTCTTGGTGAGCTCGGTGCGAGCAGCCACCAGATTCACCAGATCAGCTTTGTTCATGGGGAGGGAAGCGTGGAGTTGCGAGTCGGCAGGGCGCCATAGCACTCAGGTCGAACTCGCCGCCTGGGTTGTGACGCGCCAATGGTATGGATCACATCGAAACGACGCAACCCGATAACCCAGCAATTGCAATGGATTTCAGCGATTAAAAGCCGCTCACGGCGCGATTGCAGCCCGCAAAGCGGCCGCACCCGACTCCACCAGCTTGGCGCCGCGCAAGGGGCCAAGCCCTGCGGCGCAAGCGATCTGGGCTGGTTGATCCGGCCCAAGCCACTGGCTGAGGCGCTGCAGGCTGCGCCGCTGCCGCGGGCCATGGAAGGTGCTTTCCGTTTGGCGCAACTCCACGCCTCCTGCGGCCGTGGGCCAGAGCAAGCGTCCGCAGAACAACACATTGCGGGGCTGCTGGGCCCAGTGCAGGCAGCAGGACCCGGGGGTGGGTCCTGGGGTCCACACCAGCCTTAACCCCGGTTCGAGCTCCAGCTCATCAGCAAAGCTTTGGCGCTCCGCCACGGTTGGCAACAGATAGGCCTCCTGCTCCTGCACCAGCACCGGCCAGCCCAAACGCTCCTGCAGGCGGCGGCAGCGGCCATGCCCCTGGCGGTGGCTGAGCACGATCCAACCCGGGGGTTGTTGTTCGAGGAACGCAAGATGCTCCTCCACCAGGAGGGGCACATCCAGCAACAGAGAACGGCCGGCGGCAGTGCGCAGCAGCCAGGCGCTGCCGCCGTCGGATTCACGGCTGGGGGGAAACACCCAGAGCTGTTCTTCGGCTTGAGTAAGGCGCATGGCTTCCATTCAAGCCATGGTCTCGGTAGCGTTCAAAAAACCCAGCGTGCAGCCAATGAGCGTGGGCATCGGCAGCCCTTGGCCCCTGGGCAGCAGCATCTGTGGTGAGGGCGTCAATTTTTCGGTGGCTGCACCTGATGCCACCCAGGTTGAACTGCTGTTGTTTGAGCACAGCGAAGCCACCACGGCCAGCCATGTGATTCCACTGCCGCCGGAACGGCACCGCAGTGGCGACTACTGGCATGCCCATGTGGCGGGCGTTGGCATCGGCTGCTGCTACGGCTACCGCGTGTGGGGGCCTGTGAGCAGTGCCGGCAAAGGCTTTCACCCCAACAAGGTGCTGCTCGATCCCTGTGCCCGTGCCATCGGCGGCTGGCAGGGCTACCAACGGGCCAAAGCCACAGGCGATGGCGATAACACGGCGCACTGCCTCAAAGCGATCGTGACCGAGCGGGAGCGCTTCGATCTGCAGCGCCACCCGCGTCCGCGCCACAGCTGGCGCCACACCGTGATTTACGAGCTGCATCCCGGTGGCTTCACCCGCGCCAGCGACAGCCCCGCCGCTGATGAGCAACGCGGCAGTGTTCTGGGGCTGATCGACGCCCTGCCCCACCTCAAAGAGCTGGGGGTCACGGCGGTGGAACTGCTGCCCTCCATGGCCTTTGATCCCGATGATGCCCCGGAGGGTCGCCAGAACTACTGGGGCTACAGCCCCCTGTCGTGGTTCGCGGTGCACCAGGGCTATGTGGCCGGTGATGATCCGCTGGCGGGGCGGCAGCAGCTGCGCCAGCTGGTGGCCGCCTGCCATGACGCTGGCCTGGAGGTGTTTGTGGATGTGGTCTACAACCACACCACCGAAGGCAGCCCGGAGGGGCCGGCCCTGAGCTGGCGCGGCTTCGGGGATCGCGCCTACTACCTGCAGAGCGACGAGGGCTATTACCAGGACGTCTCAGGTTGCGGCAACAGCATCGCCGCCAACCGTTCCATCGCGGTGCAGCTGATCCTCGATTCCATGCGCTGCTGGGCGGTGGAACTGGGGGTGGATGGGTTCCGCTTTGATCTGGGGGCCGCCCTCACCCGGGGCGACAACCTGGTGCCGCTGGAGCAACCGCCTCTGTTTGAAGCCATGGAGGCCGATCCAGAGCTGGCCGACATCAAGCTGGTGGGGGAACCATGGGATTGCGGCGGGCTCTATCGCCTCGCGGATTTCCCGGCGCGCCGGGTGGGCACCTGGAACGGCCGCTTCCGCGATGACCTGCGCCGCTTCTGGAAGGGGGATGAGGACACCGCCTGGCCAATGGCGCAGCGTTTGGCCGGCAGCCCCGATCTCTACGGGGGCGAACCGGCTGCACCGGGGCGAAGCATTCAGTTCATCACCGCCCACGACGGCTTCACCCTGCACGATCTGGTCAGTTACAACGCCAAGCACAACCTCGCCAATGGCGAGGACAACCGCGACGGCGATTCCCACAACAACAGCTGGAACCACGGGGTGGAGGGCCCCACCACCGACAAGGCGATCAACACCCTGCGGGAGCGGCAGATGCGCAACATGCTCTGCACCTTGATGCTCTCGGTGGGCACACCGATGCTGCTGATGGGGGATGAGGTGCAGCGCAGCCAGGGGGGCAACAACAACTGCTGGTGCCAGGACAACCCCCTGGGCTGGATGCACTGGAGCTGGGACAGCCAGGGCCAGGCGCAAAAGCAATTTGTGCAGCGCCTGGTGCGTTTAAGACAACAACTGCTGCATGTGTTGGACCCAGTCCAACCACTGGCGGACGATGGCTCCCGCGGTGGGCTCTGGCGCCAGTGGCATGGGGTGAAGCTGAGCTACCCCGACTGGGCCAGTTGGTCCCATTGCTTTGCCTGGAGCATCCACTGCCCTGAAAAAGGGGTGCGCCTGTGGTGCGGCATGAATGCCTACTTCAAGGCCTTGCACTTCGATCTACCGGCCAGTGCTAGTGGCTGGCGGCGCGTGATCGACACCGGCCTGCCGGCTGGTGAGGATCTACCGGCTGAGCCCCCTTTGTGGCATCCCCCCTCTGCGCCGATGGAAAGCCGCAGCCTGATGCTGCTGGTGGCGGCCGATGAAACGCTGAACCTCAACTGAATTGAGGGGCCGAAAGCAAAGCGGGCGGCGGGAATCGAACCCGCATCATCAGCTTGGAAGGCTGAGGTTTTACCACTAAACTACGCCCGCACTGGTACACCTGCACCACAGCCACGAGTGCTGGGATTGATCAAGTGCCATCCCATCATTATGGCGGTTCGCGTCAATCCCAGCTCCCTTGAGCGTGAGTTCCTCCATGCCGGCGTCCAGCCGCCGGCGCCTGATGATCGGCTATGGCCTGGGTGATGCCGGCACTGGCCTGGCCGCCACCCAGCTGGGCTTCTATTTATTTCCATTTTTCACCTGCACCGCAGGCCTGCCGGCTTTCATCGCCGGCTCACTGCTGATGGTGATCAAGGTGTGGGATGCCCTCAACGACCCGATGATCGGCTGGTTAACGGATCACACCCAAAGCCGCTGGGGGCCGAGGCTGCCCTGGCTGCTGGGGGGCGCGTTGCCCCTGGGCATCAGCCTGGCAGCGATGTGGTGGGTGCCCCCCGGCGGGGTGATGGAGCGCACCATTTATTACGTGGTGATGGCGGTGCTGCTGATGACCGCCTACACCAGCGTGAACTTGCCCTACGCGGCACTCTCCACCGAACTCACCAGCGACACCCGCGTTCGCACCCGCCTCAACGCCGCCCGCTTCACTGGCTCCATCACCGCCGGCCTGAGCGGCCTGGTGGTGGCCTCACTGGTGCTGAGCCAAGGCGCCAGCGGCTATGTGCTGATGGGTCGCATCACCGGCACGGTGGCGGCGGTGGCCACGCTGCTGTGCTGCTGGGGCCTGGCCCCGTTTGCCAAGAAAGCGCAACGGCCGAGTGGCACCAGTGAGCCGCTACTGCGCCAGCTCAAGCGGATCCGCACCAATGGCCGCTTCGTGCGAGTGCTGGGGCTGTATCTGCTGCTGTGGTTTGGCCTGCAGCTGATGCAGGTGGTGGCATTGATTTACCTGGTGCAGGTGATGCGGGTGCCGCCGGAACTCTCCACCTGGATCCTGCTGCCATTCCAACTCAGTGCCCTGGCGGGGTTGCAGCTCTGGAGCCTGCTGGCCAACCGCCATGGCCGTGTGGCCACCCTGCGCTGGGGCGGCAGCCTCTGGATCGGCGCCTGCATCCTGTCGATGCTGCTGCCGCCCCTGCCGGCAGGGGCCTCCCTGGTGCAGATGCTTCCCCTGGTGGGGCTGATCATGCTGGTGGGATTGGGCGCCTCCACGGCCTACCTGATCCCCTGGTCGCTGCTGCCGGATGCCATTGATGCCGACCCCAGCAAACCGGCGGGGCTTTACACCGCCTGGATGGTGTTCAGCCAGAAATTGATCATCGGCCTGAGCATGCAGTTGTTCGGCGTGTTGCTGAGCCTCTCGGGCTACATCTCCGCCAGCCAGTGCAGCGGCGCCCTGAGCTACATCGCCCAGCCTGAAACCGCGGTCACGATGATTCGCCTGTGCATGGGATTAATCCCA
>JAYKHZ010000077.1:0-4830 GCA_035286165.1 Synechococcus sp. | reverse complement strand
GCGGGGGTTTCCACAGCTACGGCGCTCTCCTCTTTGCTGACTTCTGCTGCTGTTTCCTCTGCGGTCATTGCGTGTAGTCGCAACTCATCAATGAGTTGCCGTAGCGGGCCAAGGGTCCAGCTTACCTTCTCACCTCAACCACTTCTGCAGCAGCATCAGCGCTCCGGTGCTCAGCATCCACAGCAGCCCCAGGCCGTTGAGGACCACATAAATGGTTTCGCCTGTGCTCCCCAGCCATTCCCCTTCATGCAGGCGCATCAGCCAGTGGGCCTGGTCCCGGCCCCATCCCCCCCAGTCGCGCAGCACCCGGTAGCTGAGGCCCGTGGTCACCGTGAGCAGCAGTGGTGCCAACACCACCGGGGCCAGGCGGGCATGCCAGCGGCGCAGGGTCAGCAGCCAGGCAGCCATCGGGGCGACTCCTCGGTTCTTGGAACAACGTTGATAGTTTGAAGGGGCTGATCAGGCCGGACGGAGCCCTTCTTTACCCATCCATGAATTTGTTCGCCGAGCTGCTCGCCTCCTCCCGCCCCCAGGCCGGTCCTCGCATTAGTCAGAACCGCCGTGGCATCGAAGTGAAGTCGGAGCGCGAAATCGCGATCATGCGCGAGTCGGGCCGCATCGTGGCCACGGTGCTCAAGGAAATCATGGGCTTGGTGAAGCCCGGCATGACCACCGGTGATCTGGATGCCTACGCCGAAGAGCGCATCCGCGCCATGGGGGCGGTGCCCAGCTTCAAGGGCTACCACGGCTTCACCGGCACCATCTGCGCCAGCATTAATAACGAGGTGGTGCATGGCATCCCCAGCCGCAAGAGGGTCATCCGTGATGGCGACCTGCTGAAGGTGGACACCGGTGCTTTCTATGAGGGCTATCACGGCGATAGCTGCGTCACTATCGGCGTGGGTTCCATCTCGGAAGAAGCGAGCCGCCTCTCACGGGTGGCCCAGGAATCCCTGATGCAGGGCCTGGCCACGATCAAGGCGGGCAGCACCTTGATGGATATCGCCGGGGCTGTGCAGGATCACGTGGAAGCCAACGGCTACGCCGTGGTGGAGGACTACACGGGCCATGGGGTGGGCCGCAATCTGCACGAAGAACCCTCGGTGTTCAACTACCGCACCCGCGATCTGCCCAACGTGACCCTGCGCTCGGGCATGACCCTGGCGGTGGAGCCGATCCTCAATGCCGGCAGCAAGTACTGCCGCACGCTCAAGGACCACTGGACCGTGGTCACCCAGGACAGCAGCCTCTCGGCTCAGTGGGAGCACACGATCCTGGTGACCGACAGCGGTTGCGAGATCCTCACGGACCGGGAGGCCGTGTGAACCAGCGGTAGTAGAGCTCGCGGCCCCAGCAGGTGAGGGGCATCAACACCCAGGTGAGGGGATTGGGGGTCACGATGATCAGATCCCTCCCCGCCAGGGCCTGTCGGATCACGCTGCGAGCCACCCCTTCGGCCCGCATCACGCCATAGGGGTTGAGGTCGGAGCGGAAGGGGCCCAGCACCAGTCGCCGCACCCGGCAGTTGGCATCAAGCCGGCGCAGGCTGAGCAATTGGCCCAGGGCCCGCTTGCTGATCTCGTACAGGGGGCTGAGGGCCGGATTCACTTCGGCTTCTGAGGTGTTCACCCACACCTCGCGGCTGCCGCCGTCCTTCGCTCCAGCTCCTGGTTCCGAGGCCAGAAACAGTTCGAGCAACCGCAACGGGCTGAGCAGGTTCACCGCCAGGGTTTCGCTGGTGGCAACGGCATCACGGGCGCCAATGCGGTTGATGCCGTGGTTGATCACCAGCAAGTCGAGGTCTGCCAGGGCCTCACGCAGCTGCTCCTCCTGGCCCACCTGCCAGCTCAGGGTCTCCACCGCGAGGCTCTGGCCGTCGCGCTCAAGCACCAGGGAATCGGCGCTGTGGCGCAGGGCCACCGGGATGGCCCCCTGCTGATGCAGTTCCCACAGCAGGGCCCGGCCCAGGCTTCCTCCGGCACCGGTGACACCGCAGCGGAGGCCCTGCAGCGATCCAGCTGGGGGTTGGGCCACGCTTGTGCTCCTGCACCTGGGTAGATTTTCCCATCAGTCAGACCCAAGCCCATGGGCCACTCCAGCGCCACACTCCTGGTGGGGTCCTGTGAACCATTCAGCGGCAAGTCCGCTTTGGTGATGGGGCTGCTTCAGCAGCTGCGTGATCGCCAGCTTCCCCTGCGTTATGGCAAGCCCCTGGCCACCAGCGTTGAACAGCACAGCGGTGATGGCCCGCTGATCGACGACGACGTGCGCTTCGTTGGCGAGATCTTCAATCTGCCCAGCGAGGCCTTGCTGCCGTCGCTGCACTCGAGCACCGCAGGCCCCACCCAGGCCCAGCTCAGCACTGGCGCGGTGGTGCCTGCCCCAGAGGCCAGTGCAACCCTGCGCGATCTGTTGGGGGATTCCGAGGGCTTGACCCTGCTGGAGGCGGCCGGCTCCCTCAACGAAGGGGTGCTCTTTGGTCTGAGCCTGCCCCAGCTGGCTGAGGGCCTTGATGCCCCCGTGGTGCTGGCCCATGCCTGGGAGGACGCCCGCAGTGTGGAGCCACTGCTGCAGGCCAAGCAGCTGCTCGGTGAGCGCTTGGTGGGTGTGGTGTTCAACAACGTTGAGCCGGATCAGCTGGAGCCCCTGCGCCAGCAGCTGACACCGGCGCTGGAATCCCTCGGGTTACCGATCTACGGCCTGTTGCCCCGCAGCCCGCTGCTGCGCAGCGTCACGGTGGGGGAGTTGGTGCAGCGCCTGCAGGCCCAGATGCTCTGCTGCCGTGAACGCAAGGATCTGCTGGTGGAAACCCTCAGCATCGGCGCCATGAATGTGAATTCGGCCATGGAGGTGTTCCGCCAGCAGCGCAACATGGCGGTGGTCACCGGTGCCGATCGCACCGATATCCAACTGGCTGCTCTGGAGGCCTCCACCCAGTGCCTGATCCTCACCGGTAACGGTGATCCCCTGCCCCAGCTGGTGGGCCGGGCCCAGGAGCTCGACGTGCCCCTGCTCAAAGTGAACCACGACACCCTCACCACGGTGGCGGTGATCGAGAAGGCCTTTGGTCATGTGCGCCTGCACGAAGCGGTGAAAGCCACCTACGCCTCCCGCATGGTTGCCGAAAACTGCGACTTCAGCCCCCTGTTTGCTCATCTGGGACTGTCCTGAAGCTCAGACCGTTGCTACGGTCGGCAGATCGCTGGTGTGACGCGGCTTGTGACCCGGTCCCTCGACCTCCCATCCCTTGACCGGGTGGACACCCTCGCTCAAGAACTCGCCCTGCTTCAGGCCACTGGGCAGCGCCGCATTGCCATCCTCGGCACACGCCATGTGCCGGTGGTGTCCATCCATCTGGTGGAGCTTCTGGCTCGCTCCCTGGTGCAGGAGGGCCACAGCCTGCTCACCTCCGGGGCCCAGGGCATCAACGCTGCGGCAATCCGTGGTGCCCTGGCGGTGGACCCTGCCAAGCTCACGGTGATCCTGCCCCAGGGGCTGGACCAGCAATCGCCCGAATCCCAGGAGCTGCTGGAGCGGGTGTTGCACCTGGTGCAGAAGCCTGAGCACGATGATCTGCCCCTCACCGAGGCCAGCACCCTCTGCAACAAGGAGATCATCAGCCGCTGTGATCAGTTGATCTGCTTCGCCTTTCACGACAGCGAAACGCTGATCGAAACCGTTCGCAGCGCAGAAGAGCAGGGCAAGGTGGCCACCCTGCTGTTCTTTGATTGAACCTTGCGCTCAGCGCTGCAGCACGGCTTTGAGGCTCTCCAGGTAGATGGTGCCGCTGCAGAGCAAGGCTGAGGCCCAGCAGAGCCCGCGCAGGGGGGGCACATTGCCCACATAGGCCCCGATGTAGATCAGGCGCAACAGCGGAAACAGCCAGGCGGCCAGCAGGGCTGCTGGGGCCGTGGTGCCTGCGATCAGGGCGAACAGGCAGGCCGGGGCATGGAGGGTGAAGCCCTCAAAGCTGTTCTGGTGAGCCCAGGTGGCGCGCCTGCCCCAGGCCGGCAAGCGATCGAACATCGCCCGCGGAGCTGCCATGTCGGCCATGGTGAAGTCCGCCTGGGAGCGGGCGGCCCCCAACGGCACGATGCTGAGGATCACCACCAGGCCAGCCAGCACCAGGGAGCAGGCGAACGGTGCACCGGGGGCGGCGAGGGAGCTGAGCAGGTCGGCCATGGTTGTGGACTGATGGCCCCTTTCTAGGGTGGTGGCATCCCAAGCCGTTGCCGTCTTCCCCCATGGCCGACACCTACAGCTTTGACGTCGTGTCTGATTTCGACCGCCAGGAGCTGGTGAACACCGTGGATCAGGTGCGCCGTGACGTGTCCCAGCGCTACGACCTCAAGGATTCGAACACCGAGATCGAGCTGGAGGAAACGGCCATCGTGATCACCACCGCCAGCGACATGACCCTGGATGCGGTGGTTGATGTGCTGCGCCAGAAGGCCACCAAGCGCCAGCTCTCACTCAAGATCTTTGATGAGCAGACCGCCGAGACCGTGGGCGGCAACCGGGTCAAGCAGGAGATCAAACTGCGCAAGGGGCTGAGCCAGGAGCTGGCCAAGAAGCTCAGCAAAACCGTGCGTGATTCGCTCAAGAAGGTGACCGTGTCGATCCAGGGCGAAAGCCTGCGTGTGACGGGCAAAAACAAGGACGACCTGCAGAGCGCCATCTCCCTGCTCAAGGAGCAGGACATCGAGGTTCCCCTGCAATTCCAGAACTACCGGTGAGCCACGACCCTGATTACCGCGAGTCCTGGGCGGAGGATGACGCCCCCACCCAGGACGATGAGGAGCGATTCTCCTCCACCTTCACCGAGGCTGG
>JAYKHZ010000076.1:0-3120 GCA_035286165.1 Synechococcus sp. | reverse complement strand
TGTGCGTGCAACACGATCACCAACCAATGGAAACCAGCAAGTTCCTGGGGGAAACACAAAGCGCGTACCCCAAAAAAAACTGGAGCTCACTGATGCTGCTGAACTGCAGCCGCTGCCAAGCACTCACCCCTGAGTACGTGAACACAGCCAGTGGGCTTGATCTGCATCGCTTCCACTGGCTGGAGGGGGACCACGCCATCGGCGCCTTGCCCCAACGCTGGAATCACCTGGTTGGGGTGCAGGAGCAGGGGAGCGAGGAGGCGGCTCTGCTGCATTGGACCCTGGGGGGGCCTTGGTTCCGCGAACAGCGAACCATGGGTGAGGCAGCCGCGGCCGAATGGTTCGGCGCCCGCAGCGATGCCATGGCGCTTTGGGAGCAATGAAGCAGCCCACAACGGTGGTGGCGATCCCAGCCCGGCTGGAATCCAAGCGACTGCCTCGCAAACTCTTGGCCGATGTGGGCGGCAAGCCCTTGCTGCAGCGGGTGCTGGAGCGCTGCCTCGAGGCCCGCGTGCCTGCAGCTGTTGTGCTCTGCACCGATAGCGAAGAACTCCGCGACAAGGCCAGTCAATGGCCCTTGCCGCGACCGGTGCCTGTGGTGATGACCCCCGGTAGCTGCAGCAGCGGCAGTGAACGGCTGGCTTGTGCCCTGCCTGAACTCCTGAAGCTGAGTGGAGCCCACGATCCCGCCAACTGCTGGGTGCTGAATGTGCAGGGGGATCAACCCTTTGTGGAGCCAGGGATCATTGACGCCATGGCTGAGCGCTGCCCTGAAGCCAGCACCGATGTGTTGACCCCGGTGTACCGGCTAACCCCTGAGAAGATCCACAACCCAGCGGTGGTGAAGTGCCTGCTGGCCCATGACGGCCGTTGCCTCACCTTTTCCCGCAGCGCACTGCCCCATGTGCGTGATGTCCCGCCCGATCAATGGCATGCCCATGCTGCCTATTGGGGTCATGTGGGGATCTATGGGTACCGGGCCAACGTGCTGGCCCAATGGAACGCACTGCCTGCCTCGCCCTTGGAGGCGATTGAAAAGCTGGAACAACTCAAGCTGCTGGAGGCGGGCATCGCCATTGGCAGCTTCCCTGTGGAAGCGGATTCGCTATCGGTAGATACCGCTCAGCAGCTGAACGAGGCTCGCCAGATCGCCGCTCAGTTGCGCTGACGCCAACCGGCGGCAGCCAGCGCTGACCATTCACCGCGAGCCTTGAGAATCCGCTCGGCCAGCTCGCGAACAGCCCCATGCCCACCGGGTCGCCGCAGCACCAGATCCGCCTGCTGACGCAGGGCCTCGCAAGCATCAGCGGGCGCCGCCAGCAGCCCCACCTGGGGGCGTACCACCAGGTCATTGAGATCGTCGCCAATGAAGCCCGTGGCGGCTAGCTGCACTTGCAACTGCTGCTGGAGCAAACCCAATTGCGCCTGCTTGTCACGCACCTCGGTGAAGCAATGGGCAATGCCCAGATCCTGGGCACGGCGCTCAATCGCTCCGCTGCGGCCGCCACTGATCAACGCCAGCGACAAGCCCGACTGCTGCAGGAGTTTCAAGCCCAAGCCATCACGCACATCAAAGCGACGCCACACCTGGCCATCGGGGGCGTAACTCAAACCGCCATCGGTGAGCACTCCATCCACATCGAGCACCAGCAACTGCAGCCGGCGTAAGACCTTGCTGAGGCGGCTCACAGGCTGCTCACCGCTTCTGGCTGCGCTGCGGCGGCGGCACGAATGGCCAGCAACTGTTCCAACAGCGGCTCAAGGCGATGCAGGGGCACCATGTTGGGCCCATCGCTGAGGGCTTGCTCAGGGTTGGGGTGGGTCTCGATGAACAATCCATCCACCCCAACCGCCATGGCTGCGCGGGCCAGGGGGGCCACAAACTCCCGCTGACCACCGGTGCTGCTGCCGCGACCTCCGGGCTGTTGGACCGAATGGGTGGCATCAAAAATCACCGGGCAGTCCAGCTGGCGCAGCTGCGGCAGGCTGCGCATGTCCACCACCAAGGTGTTGTAGCCAAAGCTGGTGCCGCGCTCCGTCAGCCAGAGGTCTGCGGCGCCCTGCAGACCGGCCTCACGCAATTTGCTCACCACCTGAGCCATGTCCCAGGGGGCCAGAAACTGCCCTTTTTTCACATTCACCGCTGATGCTGCTGCTTCAGGGTTCTGCACAGCGGCAGCAGCAGCCAGCAACAGATCGGTCTGCCGGCACAGGAAGGCAGGAATCTGCAACACATCCACCACCTGGCCAACCACCGCTGCCTGATGGCTCTCATGGATATCGGTGAGCAGCTGCACCCCCAGCTCCTGCTTCAGTTGGGCCAGCACCGCCAGGCCCTGCTCCATTCCGGGGCCGCGAAAACTGCCACCTGAGCTGCGGTTGGCCTTGTCGAAGCTGGTTTTAAACAGCAAACGGATCCCGAGCCCCTCGCTGATGGCCTTGAGTTCAGCGGCCATGTCAAAAACCAGCTCAGGGCTCTCGAGCACGCAGGGCCCGGCAATCAAGGTGAACGGAATGCTCATGCCGCCTGCTCAAGATCTGTGGTGATGGCAGCACGGCGGCTCATTCCCGCCTGCACCAGATCATGCAGGCGCAGCAGCCCAACCAACTCACCACCAGCAGCCTCCACAGGCATCACGGAAATCGACTTGCGGCGGTTGCGCTCCATCATCTCCAGGGCGGTCACCGCCAATTGATCGGGGGCTGCCGTGATGGGGTCAGTGGTCATCAGATCGGCGGCTTGAATCGCAGCCCAGGCCTGCGGCGCATGGGTGCGCAAGGCGCGGCGCAGGTCCCCATCGGTGATCAGGCCCAACAAACGCTTGGGCTGATTCGGCTGCTGCACCCAGGCGGCACCAGCCAGGGTGCCGGTGAGGTGTTCGACCACATCGGCCAGGGCCGCATCAGGCTGCAGGGACGGCCATTCAGCGATGGGCACCATCAGATCAGCAACGCTGAGGGTGAGCTGGCGCCCAAGGGCCCCCGCGGGGTGGTTCACCGCAAAATCCGCTTGCGTGACCCCTTGCCGCTGCATCCACACCGCGGCCAAGGCATCACCGATGGCCATGGCCACCGCCGTGCTGGCTGTTGGCGCCAGGTTGAGGGGGCACACCTCCCGAT
>JAYKHZ010000075.1:0-2921 GCA_035286165.1 Synechococcus sp. | reverse complement strand
AGAGCAGCGGTGTCTTCAAGCGCCTGCCTCAGGGCCCTGGCCGCATGCACTCCCATGTCGCGGGGCACGCTGATGCGATCCCGCAAGCTGCGCAAGCCGCGATCACTGCCGGCAGGTGGCTGGCAGGGCACCCCTTGAACCATGCGGGTCAGAGCACAGCGCAGGGCGTCATCGGTCAGCCCCGAGTGCCTGGTGTAAAGCACCTCACGGTGAAGCAACACCCGCGCTAACGCTTCACTCGCAGCATGGGGATCATCAGTTTCGCTGGCATCGCTCAAGCCGTCCCAGGGGCCCGCATCAATCCGATGCGCCCACTGTCTGGCTTCGCTGCTGCGGTTGCTGTAACAGCCACCCATCTGGGGTGGCAGATCATGGGCATGGGTGTGGTGGTCACTGCGGGTGCCCCGATAGGTGGTTCGCCCATCCAAGGCTTGAAACCAGCGATCCAAAGCAGGCCACTGACTGCGCAGGTGGTAGCCCTTGTAATAAAGAAGGCTGCTGTTCATGCGCTCCACGTAGGGCACGAACACCAGATCAGCGCTGCTGAAGCGATCAAGGAACCAGGGGCCATCCAGCCGCTCCAGCGCCTTGCACACCCGTTGAGCCTGCAACTCAAACAGCTGCTGCCCCTCTCGCTCTGAGCCCGGGTAGCAAAGCCAGGTGCACCAGGCCCGGAACAGGTCACGTTCCAGCTGACGCAAGGGCAGCACCTGAGGCTCGCTCAAGCCGTAGGCCAAAGGGCCAAACGCGGCCTCCAGGGCCAGCAGAATTTGATCACTTTCCGTGATCACGTCACCATCGAGAGCCAGGGCCGGCAGCATCCCTGAAGGCACCAGGCGCTTGTACCAAGGCTCTTTCTCCCCATAGCAAAACATCGTGACCTTCTCGATCTGATAGGGGATCTGCTTCTCCTCCAACCAGAGCCACACCTTCTGGCAGTAGGGGCACCAAGCGTGATGGTCGCGATAGAGCACAACCCGCACCTCAGCCTCACTGCAGCCAAACAGTCGCAAGCGGGCTTGGCTGTTGGTGGGTCCGTTCACCCGATCAGCCGCTGGTGCGGCCAGGGCCTCCAACTGCTCCCAGCTGAGGGGCTCACCGAGAGCTTGAGGCATCAAATCTGAGGAAATGTGTGAGATCGGTGGCATCAGGATGTTGACCGTGGGGGCTGGTGTTTAAAAAGGAGATGGCCAAGGCGACGAAGCCCCGCGTCGGCCATGAGCCCCATCGCTACAGCGTGGCTCCGAGAAAGCCCCCGTTCACCGGGGGCTTTCTTGTGTACGGCCTCAATGAGCCTGGGCATCGAGGTGGGCAAACACGCTGAGATCCCCCAGGTCGGCCTCCTCAGGCATCGGGAATTTGCGCAGCACCAGAACCAGCACCAAAGCAGCTTCTAACCCCAACAACAGTTGGGCCACCGGCACGGGCAACACCCCAACCAACCAACCCAGCAGCAGCGCGGGCAAGAGCAAGGTGACACCAATGGCTTCCGGACGCTGGAAACAAAAAAATTCTTTGAAGCCCAACCCGGCCAGGGCAGCAAAGGCCGGCCCAACAGCCCAGATCCAGCGGGGTTGCTGCACCAGAGCCGGAAGAATGCCGGCGAGGCCCTCGCGCCAGGCCAAAACGGCAAATCCTGCGCAACCCAGCAACCAGAACAGCTGCAGAGCCCGATGCAGGGGCCGCAAATAAATATGCACCCAGCGCAAGGCGCCACCAAGACCCAGCAACATCAACAGCACCCAGGGCCAACAGGCCTGGGCACCCCACTGATGCCACTGCACTAAGGCCGCCAGTTGCGACAGCGCAAGCAACAAAAACGAGAGGCGATAGAGCAACACCTCGCGGCGATGCTCCCCCGTCACGGTGTAGGGGCCATAAACCCCCTCGTACTGGATCGGTGCGGTGCTCATGGCGCCATTCTGGCGGGGGGTTCAACGGCCACCAGGCGCCGCAGCGCTTCTGCATCGGCAGGGCCACCTGGCACCCGCGCCGAGGGCATCAGCGGAAAGAGCGCGCCGAAGTAATCGCGGCGCCAAGCGGCGGGATCACAGGTGGCAAGCACTCCGGGCAGATCAACAAACCGAGCTCGCCAGCGCCACAGTTCTGGATAGGCCCAGAGGGGTTCACGGCTGCAGCCAAAGAGAGGGCTGTACACCTGCTCCCAGCGGATCAACGTGGGGAACAGGCGCACATCAGCCAGGGTGAGCTGACTGCCGCACAGCCAGGGGCCAGCGGCTTCAAGGGTGGATTCCAACTGATCCACGGCAGAGAACAGCTCTGCTTCCGCTTGATTGAACGCCTGCTGATTGCGGGCAAAGCCGCAGCGATACACCCCATCGTTGAGTGGGCCTTGCAGCTGCTCACTCCATCGGCTGATCGCTGCTTGGCATGTCGAAGGCTCAAGATCGATGACCACAGCATCCTCCTGGGGCCAACGGTTCAGCAGCTGCACCAGCTCAGCGCTTTCATTGCAAAGGATTTGGGCCTGATGGCCCTGATCGCCTGGATCCAGCAGCACGGGCACCGTGGCGCGCTGACCGGGTTGGGCTCCAGCGAAGGCATACAGCTCCTGCAGCGAGGAACAACCCAATCGAGGCTCGGGAAACACCCAGCGCCCCGCCTGGGGGTCGGGCTCCACCACCACCAGCTCGATGGATTCGTGCAGCCCGCGCAATTGGTGCACCAGCCAGGTGCGATGGGCCCAGGGGCAGCTGCGGCCCACGATCAGCCAAGGGCGGCTGGAGCACGCCAGCGCCTGAGCCAGAAGGGGTTCGAGGGCAGAACCTGAAAACTGCGAAGGACGCCGGCGGTAATGGCCAGCGGCATCGGCCGGAGCCAAACCATCCATCAAGCGCTGCCACTGCCAATGCCACAGGTGGCGAGCGGTGGCCACCAGCAAGGGCGGAACGGTCACAGCA
>JAYKHZ010000074.1:0-4266 GCA_035286165.1 Synechococcus sp. | reverse complement strand
GGTCCCAAGCACCTCGATCTCACCCTCACCCGGGCCAAGTTCGAGGAGCTGGCTTCGAAGCTGATCGACCGCTGCAAGGTGCCTGTGGAGCAGGCCCTCAAGGACGCCAAGCTCTCCTCCAGCGAACTCGACGAGATCGTGATGGTGGGTGGCTCCACCCGCATCCCGGCCGTTCAGGAGCTGGTCAAGCGCGTCACCAGCAAGGATCCCAACCAAACCGTGAACCCCGATGAGGTGGTGGCCGTGGGTGCCGCCATCCAGGGTGGTGTGCTCGCCGGTGAGGTGAAGGACATCCTGCTGCTGGACGTCACCCCCCTGTCGTTAGGTGTGGAGACCCTCGGCGGTGTGATGACCAAGATGATCAACCGCAACACCACGGTTCCCACCAAGAAGTCGGAGACCTACTCCACGGCGGTGGATGGTCAGACCAACGTGGAGATCCACGTGCTCCAGGGTGAGCGCGAGATGGCCTCCGACAACAAGAGCCTCGGAACCTTCCGCCTCGATGGCATCCCCCCCGCTCCCCGCGGCGTGCCCCAGATCGAGGTGACCTTCGACATCGATGCCAACGGCATCCTCAGCGTGACCGCCAAGGACAAGGGCAGCGGCAAGGAGCAGACCATCTCCATCACCGGTGCCTCCACCCTCAGCGACAACGAGGTGGAGCAGATGGTCAAGGATGCCGAAGTCAATGCTTCTGCCGATAAGGAGAAGCGCGAGCGCATCGACCTCAAGAACCAGTCGGAAACCCTGGTCTACCAGGCTGAGAAGCAGCTCAGCGAGCTGGGTGACAAGGTGTCCGCTGACGACAAGAGCAAGGTGGAGGGCTTCACCACCGAGCTCAAGGAGGCGATCGAAAAGGACGACTACGACACCATGAAGAGCGTGTTGGAGCAGCTGCAGCAGGCGCTCTACGCCGCTGGTGCCTCCGTCTATCAGCAGGGTGCAGAGGGTGCTCCTGAGGCTGCCGCTGGCGGCAGCAATGGTGCTTCCGCCGAGTCCGGTTCCGCCGGTGCGGATGATGTGATCGACGCTGAATTCACTGAATCCAAGTAACGCCCATCACGGCAGTCGGAGGCTGTCTCCGGCTGCCTGATGGCGATGTTCACGGTCTCTTCAAACCCCTTGGGACGCTGGTCTCAGGGGGTTTTTGTTTTGGCTGGCGTGGCAGCGTTGATCTGATCGGCTGCCCAGGCGGCGCTGGCTGGCCCCAGCAGGATGCCGTTGCGGTAGTGGCCGCTCAGAACCAGTAGCTGGGGCAGGGGTTGCTGCAGCACCGGTGCCGGCTGCCCCACGGGGCGAGCCCGTTGCCCTTGCCATTGCCCCAGCACCTCGGCCTGCTGCAGCCACTCGGGGGCATCGCCCTGCAGCTGGCGCAGGTTGTCCAGGGCGCTGGCTTCACCGCTGGCACCAGGCTCCAACGTGGCCCCCAGCCAGAGGCGACCCTGTGGCCTTGGGACCAGGTTCATGCCGCGCCACACCAAGGAGCCTGCCCAGGGTTGTTGATGGGCGGGCAGTTGCAGTTCCAGGGCCTGGCCGCTCACGGGTTCAAGCGCCAGATCCAACCCCAGGTTGGCCAGCAGTGCCTGGCTGCCCATGCCGGCGCAGATCACCAGCCAATCGCAGTGGCATGCTTCACCATTGCCGAGTTCCAGGCTCCAACCCTGGCTGCTGGTTGTTGCCTGGAACACCTGCTGTGGCAGCCGCTGCAGCCCCAGCCGTTCCCCTGAGCGCTGCAGCGCCTGCATCCAGGCCAGCGGATCCAGTTGACCGTCGCGCCGCGACCAGAGGCCGCCCGCCTGGTTGGCCGGCAGTGGTGGCAACAGGCCTTGCACCACCTGGTGTTCAAGCTGGCTCTGGCTCAGCAGATTCAGCTCGGCCCCAGGGGCCTGGCGCAGTTGGCTCAGCCATTGCAGCCGCTGCTGTTCCTCCTCAGTTGCGGCCAGCAGCAGCAACCCGGGATTCAGGCTGGCTTGGGCGAAACCCTCAGCCTGCAGCTGGGCGCTCCATTGCCTGAACAATTCCAGTGACTGCTGGCGCAGCCGCCAGCCGCGGCCGCTGCGGCGTTGGAACACATCCGCCATCAACAAACCCAGCGCGGCGGTGCTACCGCTGCGCTGGGCACTGGAGGTTGTTCCTGGATCAATCAGTTGAACCGCATACCCCTGGCGGCTGAGCAGCCAGGCGGTGGCGCTGCCAACAAAGCCAGCGCCGACAACGGCAACGCGGGTGGGTTGGCTCAGTTGAGCGCCGCAGCGGGGATCACCTCGGCGTAGGAGCCGAAGCCGCTGGCCACCTTGATGTACTCCTTGCTGAGGCGGGGGCCGTCCTGCAAGCGGGCTGCTTCATCAAGACCGGCCAGGGCATCCTTGAGGGCGTTGGCACGCTTGTTGGCTTCAGCGCGATCGTTGGGCAGCAGGCGCTGATTGATGTAAAGCATCTCGCGGCCCAGATCCTGCATGGGGCCGTGAATCAGGTTGCGGGTGAACACCCAGTTTTTCTCATTCACCAGGGTGGCCAGTTCGGGCAGGCGTGACTTGGCCTCCATGAAACCCTCGGCCTGGCGGCGGATCAGCGCCATGTCGTCGGGGCTGATGGTTGCCGCTTTGCCCTTGGCCTCAGCGGTGGAAACCACGCCGAAGCAGAGCACCAAGGCCAGGGCCAGGGCGGCCAGGCGACGCAACACGGAGACCATTGGTCGGGGGGTCTGTAGTGGTGTGGATTTTACGGGGCCCCTCCGGTGTTCCGGGCTGCGGCAGCATCGGGCGTAACAGCTCGCAGGCCTTGGCTGCACCCTTCGATTCGGCGCTCACCTATGACGCCGTGGTGGTGGGCAGTGGTGCCACCGGTGCGGTAGCGGCTCAAACCCTCGCTGACCAAGGGCTGCAGGTGCTTGTGCTGGAGGCTGGCCCGCAGCTGCAGGCTGCAGCGGCCCAGGGGCAGGAGCCGCGCAACACGCTGCGGCGGCTGCAGCACCTCAGTGCCGGTCGCCATCTGCGGCAGTGCCAGCACCCGGGGTATTGGAAGAACAACCCCGACCTGTTCGTCGATGAGCAGCGCTTCCCTTACAGCACGCCTGAGGATCAGCCCTACCTCTGGATTCGCGGTCGCCAGGTGGGGGGCCGCAGTCTCACCTGGGGTGGCATCACCCTGAGGCTCTCCGATCGCGAGTTTGCTCAGGGCTGGCCCATCGAGCACAGCGATCTCGATCCCCACTACAGCGCGCTGGAACAGCAGTTCGGTGTCTGGGGCCAGCGTGATGGCCTGTCGCTGCTTCCCGATGGCCATTACCAACCGGCGGCGCCGCTCACCCCCGGTGAGCAGGCCCTGGGGCGTGGTTGCAGCCGTCTGGGGTTGCCGTTCATCCCCTCCCGTGGGTTTCCTCGCCACAACCCCGGCCGTGATGGCCCCTGGCCCAGGTTCAGCGCCCAGGGTGGTGCCCTGGCGCGGGCCCTGGCCACGGGTCGTGTGACCCTTCGCAGTGATTCGGCTGCTGTTCAGCTGCTGCTGAATTCCTCCCAGGACCGCTGTGAGGGGGTGCTGTTTCTGGATACCGCCACGGGCGCTCTGCTGCGGGCCAGTGGCCGTCTGGTGGTGCTCTGCGCGTCCACGATTGAGAGCCTGCGCCTGCTGCTGCTCTCCCGTGATGACCGCTGCAGCGGTGGTCTGATTGATCCGGAGGGTTTGATCGGCCGCGGCTTGATGGATCACCTCTCGGTGGCCCGTTTCTTTGAGTTGCCCAATCAGCCGCCTGCGCCTCCCCAGACCGGTTTATCGGGGGCGGAAAGCAGTTTCATCCCCAACACCGGTGAGGAGGGCTATGGCCTCTGGTGCGGGGTGCAGCGCTTCCCAGTGCCTGGGCTGCTGCGCCGCAACCCTGGGGCTGCCCTGGGGTTTTTGATTGGCCATGGGGAGGTGGCCCCGGAGGCTCACAACCGCGTGATGCTCGATTCCAGCCGTTGTGATGTCCATGGCGTGCCGGTGCCCTTGATCACCCAGCAGCGCAGCCCTGGGGATCAGGCCATGGCCAGCCACATGGTGCAGCGCATTGAGATGGTGGTGGCGGAAGCCGGCGGTGTGGTGGAGCCGGTGGAAGATCTGCTGCGGATGCCCCTGGTGGAGCCGTTGGTGCGGGGCAGTGTGGCCGGTTCGATGGAGCTCACCCCACCGGGCTATTACGTGCATGAGCTGGGTGGTGCCCCGATGGGAACCGATCCCGGTCGCTCGGTGCTGGATCGCTGGAATCGCCTGCACACCTGCGCCAAC
>JAYKHZ010000073.1:0-6090 GCA_035286165.1 Synechococcus sp. | reverse complement strand
AGTTGATCTGCCCTGATCGTCCTGGATTGGTGAGTGAATTGTCGGGGTGGGTGGCTGCCAATGGCGGCAACATTCGCCATGCCGATCACCACACCGATGGCGGTGCGGGATTGTTTCTCAGCCGCATTGAATGGGATCTCGAGGGCTTTGGCTTACCCCGCGCCAGCCTGCCTGCGGCGGTTCAGGCCCTGGCGGCTCGGCTCGGCGGTGAGGGGCAGCTGCACTTCTCCGATCAGCTGGCGCGGGTGGCGATCTTCGTCAGCAAGCAGGACCACTGTCTGCTGGATCTGCTCTGGCGCACGCGGGCTGGTGAGCTGCCGATGCAGGTGCCCTTGGTGATCAGTAACCACCAGGACCTGCGCGGCATTGCCGAGAATTTTGGTGCGCGCTTTGAGCACGTGCCGGTGTCAGCAGCCGATAAAGCGGCGGCTGAGCAGCGTCAGCTGGAGCTGCTGAAGGAGGAAGCCATTGATGTGGCTGTGCTGGCCAAGTACATGCAGGTGCTCAGCGGTGACTTCCTGCAGCGGTTCGCTCCGGTGATCAACATTCACCACTCATTTCTGCCGGCGTTCACCGGTGCCCAGCCCTATCACCGTGCCTGGGAGCGGGGGGTGAAGTTGATCGGCGCCACGGCCCACTACGTCACCGAAGAACTCGATGCCGGTCCGATCATTGAGCAGGCCACCGTGCATGTGAGTCACCGCGATGAGGTGGTTGATCTGATCCGCAAGGGGCGCGATATGGAGCGGCTGGCCTTGGCGAGGGCCCTGCGTCAGCATCTGCGGCATCAGGTGATGGTCTACCGCGGCCGCACAGCGGTGTTTGACTGAATCGATCGAGTTCCTGTGCGATTGATTCAGCGCTTGCAGCAGCACCGGCCCGAGGCGGCTTCCCCCTCCGGCTGGCTTGCCTTTCAGTTGGGCCTGCTGCTGCTGGCGAGCAGCATTTTGCTGGCGGTGATCCCCCTGTTCTGGGCCCTGCTGGAGGGCACCCGCCGGGGTCGGCTGCCCTGGTGGGGGGATCGGCTCAATCGCTGCCTGCTGGTGGTGGGCGTGCTGATCGTGCTCAGTGCCCCCTGGGCCCATAGCGGTTGGCTCGCCTGGGTGGGCCTGGTGAACTGGCTGCCTGTTTTCTGGGGCTTCTGGGGTTTTCAGCCCTACATGGCCACCCCCGCGGCGCGACGGCGCATCGCCTTGGTGCTGGTGGCCGGCACGGTGCCTGTTGTGGTGAGTGGTCTGGGTCAGCTCTGGTTTGGCTGGAGTGGCCCCTGGCAGGCCCTCGGTGGTTTGGTGATCTGGCACATGGCCCCGGGGGGCCATCCCAGCGGACGGCTGTCCGGGCTGTTTGATTACGCCAACATTGCCTCCGCCTGGCTGGCCTTCAGCTGGCCGCTCCTGCTGGGCGCTGCGGTGGCGGGGGGCCGCAGTTGGCTGCAGCGCTGGAGCTGGCGTCAGCCCACGGTGCTGCTGCTGGTCGTTGCTCAGTTGACGGCCCTCTATCTCACCGATTCCCGCAATGGTTGGGGGGCGGCGGTGCTGGCCCTGCCACTGGTGCTGGGCACAGCCAGCTGGGCGTGGCTGCTGCCGCTGTTGCTGCTGCTGGCCCTGCCGCTGCTGCTGGCGGTGCTGCCAGGGGTGCCGGAGCTGCTGCAGCTGCCGGCCCGCGCCCTTGTGCCCGACAGCATCTGGGGGCGTTTGAGCGACCTCACCTTCAGTGATCGGCCGTTGGCCTCCACCCGCCTGGGTCAGTGGGGGGTGGCCGCCACCCTGGTGGCGGAACGCCCCTGGTTGGGTTGGGGGGCCGCCGCTTTCACCCTGGTGTATCCCCAGCGCACGGGGGTGTGGCATGGCCATCCCCACAACCTGCCGCTGGATCTTGCCCTCAGCCATGGGCTGCCGGCGGCGTTGCTGCTGGTGGGGGTGGTGCTGTGGCTGCTGTTGCGGTCCATGGGCCGGGGCCTGCTCCAGGCCGGCCCCTATGAGCGCGCCTGGTGGACCGCAGTGCTGATCCTGGTGGTGCTGCATGCCACCGATCTGCCCCTCTACGACGGCCGCGTGAACGTGGCCGGTTGGATTCTGCTGGCGGGGTTGCGAGCCGCCTGCTGGCCTGAGGCCTTCAGGCCTCGGCGCCAAGGCTGAGAGCTTCAGCCCGGTGTTTGGCCAGGGTGGCCACCGGTAGTGGCCCCTCGAGATGGCTCCAGGGCAGCACCCGCTGGTCATCCCAGCGGGCGTGGATCACCTCCTCCCATGGGGGCAGATTCTGTTTCAGCTCCTTGTAGGCGCGCTTCCAGCTGCCCTGGCTGTCGCTCTTGCCCCGCACGGCGGCGATCACGGGGGCCAAGCGGCGGTCGCTGCGCGACAGCAGGGCCTGGATCACGCTCCAGCCATAGCTTTCCGGCCGCAGCTCGATGCCCTTGGGCTTGAGCCGTTTGGCCAGCAGTTTCAGCCGCTTTTCCGCCTCCGGGCGCACCCCCTCCCACTGGAATGGGGTGTGGGCCTTGGGCACAAAGCTGCTCACCCCCAGGCTCAGCCGCAGCCCGGGGGTGGCTTTCTTGAGGGCCAGCAGCAGTTCGGCTGTGGCTTCGATGTCGGCCTCTTCCTCGCTGGGCAATCCGGCCATGCCGTACAGCTTGAGCCCGCTGAGGCCCCCCTCCTTGGCGTAGCGGGCCGCTGCGTGAATCTCTTCTTCGCTGAGCTTTTTGTTCACCACCGAGCGCATGCGCTCGCTGCCCGATTCGATCGCGATCGTGAGCGATTTGCTGCCGCGACTGGCCAGGATCGAAGCCAGTTCTGGGGTCACCGTGGCGGCCCGAACGGAGCTCACACTGATGCGGGTGTCGCTGAAGCGCTCCTGGCTCAGCCACTGCAGCAGTTCGCTGAACTGGGGGTGCTGGGTGACCGAGGCCCCCAGCAGCCCCAGGCGGCGCGTGGCCCCCAGTCCCGCCTCCACCGCTGGAATCAGCCCGTCATCGAGGGAGGGGGTGCGAAACGGCAGGGTGAGGTAGCTGGCCAGGCAGAAGCGGCAGAGCTCCGGGCAGCTGCGCACCACTTCCACCATGTGGATGGAGGGCCAGGCCGCCGCCGGGGTGATCACGGTGGAGTGGCTGAGGGTGTTGCCGCGCCAGGTTTGCTTGGCCACGCTCGGGGGCACTGCGCCATCGAGCGGTTCGATGGCGCTCAGCTGGCCCTCGCTGTCGTAGCGCGGCACATAGAGGGAGGGCACATAGACCCCAGGAAGTTGGGCCAGGCGGCGCAGCCGCTGTTGCCGCGGGGCTCCGCGCAGCTCCTGGAGGGCATCGATGAAAGCTGGTAACAGCAGTTCGCCATCGCCCAGCAGCACCACATCAAAAAAGGGTGCTAGCGGTTCAGGGTTGGCGGTGAGCACCGGGCCACCGCCGAACACGATCGGATCCTCCTCGCCGCGCTCCTCACTCCAGAGGGGAATGCGCTGCTGTTCCAGTAGATCCAACAGCACCGGGCCATCGAGTTCCCAACTCAGGGAGAGCCCAAACAGTTCACAGTGGCGATGGGGGGGATCCCCCTGGTCGGTGAACAGGCGGCGCACATCGAGGTCGGCCCGCCGGGCCAGGGTGGCCCACACCACCTGGTACCCCAGGCTGGTGATCCCCACCGAGTAGGTGCTCGGGAACGCCAGCACAGCCCGCAGGGCATCACCGTGCGGCTGGGCCGGTTCGAACAGCAGCGTTTCCTGGTCCAGGTGGGTGGAGTCCCGCACGCTCCATCATCCATGCCGCCGGTAACCTGCTGCGCCTACAGCGGTGCCGGCCATGTTCATCGCCGACGGGGTGGTTTACCTCGAATTGCAGAAGACCGCCTGCACCCACATCGGCAAGCTGCTGGCCCTGGTGCTCGATGGCGAGCAGGTGGGCAAGCACAACAAGCCTGGCCCGGAGCTCTTGGCCCGCCGGCCGGTGTTCCTCGGTTCGGTGCGTGATCCCTGGGCTTGGTATGTGTCGTTGTGGGCCTATGGCTGCCAGCAGGAGGGGATGCTGCAGCAGGCGCTCACCCATCGGCGCGGTAGCCCGCGCGGGTTGGGCTGGCGGGCTCAGCCGGCCTATGCCATGCGCCGCTGGCTGCACAGTTTCAGGCAGGACAGCGCCGGCTGGCGTGAGCTCTACACCGATGTGCAGAACGTGCAGGCCTTCCGCACCTGGCTGCAGCGTTTGCATGAGCCCGCCAAGCGTTGGGATAGCGGCGAGCAGTTCGGCCGCCACGCCTGCAGCCATGCGGTGGGATTCATGACCTACCGCTATCTCGATTTCTTCTGCCGCGGTTCGTTTCGCGCGATTGGCGATCTCGCTGGCTTGCAGCGCTTCAATGCTGAAAACAACTTTGTGGCCCACATGATCCGCACCGAGCAGCTGGAGCAGGACCTGCTGGCCACCCTGGCTGCCCTTGGGGTGACACCCACGCCCCAACAGCGGCAGCAGATCCTGGCCGGCGGCCGCAGCAACCCATCACGGGGCAAGCGGACGGCCTGGCGCGAGTACTACGACCAGGCCTGTGTGGAGTTGGTGGCGCAGCGCGATCAACTGATCATTGATCGTTACGGCTATGCGCCACCTGTGCTGAGCTGAGCCCTGCTCAGACCTCCGCCAGCAGCTTGGCCTCATCGGCGTTGCTGACCACGCGCCCCTGATCGGCGAAGCCCTCCACCTGATCGAAGTTCAGGTAGCGGTAGAGCGCATCCCGGTTGGGATCGATCTTGGCCGCGGCGATCTCCAGGTACTCCTGTTTGCTGGGAATACGACCCAGCTGGGCGCAGACAGCGGCCAGCTCCGCACTGCCGAGATACACCTGGGCGCCATTGCCCAGGCGGTTGTTGAAGTTGCGGGTGCTGGTGGAGAACACCGTGGTGTTGTCCTCCACCCGGGCCTGGTTGCCCATGCAGAGGGAGCAGCCGGGCAGCTCCATGCGTGAACCCGCCGCTTCGAAGGTGGCGTAGTAGCCCTCGGCCTTGAGGGTTTCCTCATCCATGCGGGTGGGGGGGCACACCCAGAGGCGTGCGGTGTTCTCCCCCTGGCCCTCCAGCACGGTGGCCGCGGCCCGGTAGTGACCGATGTTGGTCATGCAGGAGCCGATGAACACCTCATCGACCGTGTCGCCGGCCACGTCGGAGAGGGTTTTGACGTTGGCGGGGTCGTTGGGGCAGGCCACGATCGGTTCGGTGATCGAGTTCAGATCGATGTCGATCACTGCGGCGTACTCCGCATCGGCATCGGCTTCCAGCAGTTGCGGATCAGCCAGCCAGGCTTCCATCGCCTTGATGCGCCGGGCCAGGGTGCGGGCGTCGCTGTAGCCGCGGGCAATCATGTTCTTGAGCAGCGCCACGTTGCTGCGCAGGTATTCGCTCACCGTTTCAACGCTGAGCTTGATGGTGCTGCCGGCGCAGGAGCGTTCGGCGGTGGCATCGGTGAGCTCGAACGCCTGCTCCAGCTTCAGATCGGGCAGGCCTTCGATCTCCATGATCCGGCCGTTGAACACGTTCTTCTTGCCGGCCTTCTCCACCGTGAGCAGGCCTTGTTCGATGGCCACATAAGGAATGGCGTTCACCACATCGCGCAGGGTGACACCCGGTTGCAGTTCGCCGCTGAAGCGCACCAGCACCGATTCGGGCATGTCGAGGGGCATGGCGCCGATGGCCGCGGCGAATGCCACCAGGCCGGAGCCGGCGGGGAAGGAGATCCCGAGCGGGAAGCGGGTGTGGCTGTCGCCGCCGGTGCCAACGGTGTCGGGCAGCAGCATGCGGTTGAGCCAGCTGTGGATGATGCCGTCGCCGGTGCGCAGGGAGACGCCACCGCGGGAGCTGATGAAGTCCGGCAGTTCGGCGTGGGTCTTGAGGTCCACCGGCTTGGGATAGGCCGCGGTGTGGCAGAAGCTCTGCATCACCAGATCAGCTGAGAAGCCCAGGCAGGCCAACTCTTTCATCTCATCGCGGGTCATGGGCCCGGTGGTGTCCTGGCTGCCCACGCTGGTCATCAGCGGCTCGCAGCTGGTGCCAGGGCGCACACCGGGGAGACCACAGGCTTTGCCCACCATCTTCTGGGCCAGGGTGAATCCCTTACTGCTC
>JAYKHZ010000072.1:0-5410 GCA_035286165.1 Synechococcus sp. | reverse complement strand
ATGCGGCTGAGAAACAATCCCGCACCGCCATCGGTGTGGTGATCGGCATGGCGAATGTTGCCGCCATTGGCAGCCACCCACCCCGACAATTCACTCACCAATCCAGGACGATCAGGGCAGATCAACTGCAGAATTGCCGTTGGGGCAACCATGGAGAAGCGATGGCACGGGACCCCGTTTTAACGCCAGGCTGAAGGTCTGCAGCATCCAGCCATGCAGGAGCAGGATCGCTGCGAGCGCCTAGCCCCCTACCGGGTGCTCAAAACCCGGCGGGGCGTGTTGGGCAGCAGTCGCTACGCCCGCAAACTCCGCCAGGAGCTGCGGGAGGCGGCCTACCGCTCGAATTACCCGACGACGTGTTTTGGACCGACAGCGTCAGCCGCCCGCGCCGTTTTGAGTTGTGGCGCTGGCGTCCGGAATTGCGCCTGCACATGCGCTCGCCAGGGCTGTGGAACGTGGTGCTCTTTGGCCTGGTGAGCTGGCTGTTTGTGGCGGTGAACCTGTGGCTGTGGTGGGGACCACAAGAGCGCGCCAGCAACGGCGCCCTCAACCTTTTTTGGGCCTGGTGGTGGCCCCTGATCCTGCTGGGCTATCCGCTGGTGGGACGGCTGTGGTGCTCCTTCTGCCCCTTCATGGTCTGGGGTGAGATCGCCCAAGGAATCACCAAACGGCTGGGTTGGCAGCCACGCCGTTGGCCGCGCGGGGAACACGACGACTGGGCCTCACCGCTGTTGGCCATCGGCTTCGGCCTGATCCTGCTCTGGGAAGAGCTGGCCCATCTGGAAAACACGGCCTGGTTGAGGAGCTGCCTGCTGCTGCTGATCACAGCCGGGGCCGTGCTGGGATCACTGATCTTCGAAAAGCGGTTCTGGTGCCGTTACCTCTGCCCCATCGGAGGCATGAACGGCCTCTTCGCCAAGCTCTCGATCCTGGAGTTGCGGGCCCATGCCGTCACCTGCAGCGGCAGCTGCAGCAGCTACGCCTGCTTCAAAGGTGGGCCAGCCGATGGTGAAGGGTTGGCAACGGCTGGCTGCCCCTTGGGAACGCACCCAGCCCATCTGAGCGACAACCGCAACTGCGTGCTCTGCCTCACCTGCGTGCAGGCCTGCCCGCATCGCTCCGTGCAGCTCAGCCTGCGGCCACCGGCAGCTGATCTGCGCTTACCGCTCAGCGTTCCGCGCGGTGAACCGTTGTTGATCCTGATCCTGTTTGGCGGTCTGGTGCTGCACTGGGGCCGCCCAGCCCTCGAGGGCCTGCCCATGGCCCAACAGCTGCTGCTGGCGAGCCTGGAATTGGCCTTGCCAGCCCTTGTGGCTCTCGGGCTGCGCCGCTGGGTTGGTGTGGAGCTCTGGCGGCAGGGGCTCTATGGACTGCTGCCCTTGCTGCTGGGGCTGCTGTTAGCCCGCCACCTGCCTGTGGGAATGGGGGAGGCCGGTCAGCTCTTGCCGGTGAGCTTGGGAGCCAGCTGGCCTGGCTGGAGCGCCGATCCCCATGTCGTGGCGTTCTGCCAGATCGCCGCCGTCTTGGCAGGGGCTCTGTGCAGCTGGTGGCTGTTGCGCCGCTTGCTGAGCAATGAGCCCAACAGCTTGTGGATCGCTACAGGCCTAAGCGCTTCGGTGGGTTGCCTAGGCCGCTGGCTCGTGGCTTGAGGCCTAACCCGTTCAAAACCAAGCCTGCCTACCAACTGGATGTTTCATCGGCATCCCCATGGTTCTCAGCCAGCCAACACCCATTGAGGCAATCCACAGCCCTGAACTCGACGACGAGGAACTGCAGCTGATCCATGCCTATTGGCGCGCTGCGAACTACTTGGCCGTCGGCATGATCTACCTGCAGGACAACCCCTTACTGCGGGAGCCGCTGAAGCCTGAACACATCAAGAATCGACTGCTTGGCCATTGGGGATCCAGCCCAGGCCAAGCGTTCATTTGGGCCCATGCCAACCGGCTGATCAAGAAATACGACCTCGACATGATTTACATGTCAGGCCCAGGCCACGGCGCACCCGGCATGCGTGGTCCTGTCTACATCGATGGCAGCTACAGCGAGCGCTACCCCGACAAGTCGATGGACGAAGAAGGGCTGCGCAAGTTCTTCAAAATGTTCTCGTTCCCCGGGCATATCGGCAGCCATTGCACGGCCGAAACCCCCGGCTCGATCCATGAAGGCGGTGAGCTCGGCTATGTGCTCTCCCATGCCTGCGGCTCCGTTTTCGACAACCCTGAACTGATCACCATTGCCTGCGTGGGCGACGGGGAAGCCGAAACCGGTCCTCTCGCTACGAGCTGGCACATCAACAAATTCATCAACCCTGCCCGCGATGGGGCGGTGCTGCCGATCCTGCACCTCAATGGCTACAAAATCGCCAACCCATCGATCCTGAGCCGGATTCCCCACGACGAGCTCGAAAGCCTCTTCCGTGGCCTGGGCTGGGCGCCAATCTTCGTTGAGGGCTCTGAGCCCATGGCCATGCACCGCGCCATGGCCGAAGCGATGGAAATCGCGGTTGGTCAAATCCGCGCCTACCAGAACCTGGCCCGCAACGAAGGGGAAACCTTCCGTCCGAGCTGGCCAATGATTGTGCTGCGCTCACCCAAAGGCTGGACCGGCCCCAAGGAGCTGGAGGGCAAAAAGATCGAGAACTTCTGGCGCTCTCACCAGGTGCCCATCACTGACGTAAAAACCAACGAGGCCCATCTGCGCCTGCTCGAGGAATGGATGAAGAGCTACGCGCCCTGGGAGCTTTTTGACGACAACGGCGCAGTACGAGAAGAGATCCGCGCTTTGGCACCGGAGGGCAACCGCCGCATGGGCTCCAACCCCCACACCAATGGCGGCGTGCTCCGCAAGGATCTCTTGTTCCCTGAGCTGAGCGAGTACGAGGTTCCCGTTGAGCTGCCTGGTGCTTCTGAGACGGAAAACACCTATCCCCTGGGCCAACTCATTCGCGATCTGATTCGGCTCAACCCGGAGTCCTATCGGCTCTTTGGGCCTGACGAAACGGCATCCAATCGCCTGCAGGCGGTCTTTGAAACGTCAAAGAAAGCCTGGATGGCGGAATACCTGCCGGAAGACCTCAATGGCAGCGAGCTCAGCCCTGATGGCCATGTGGTGGAAATGCTCTCGGAGCACACACTGGTCGGAATGATGGAGGGTTACCTCCTCACAGGTCGCTATGGCTTCTTCCACACCTATGAGGCCTTCGCCCATGTGATCGCGTCGATGTTCAACCAGCACTGCAAATGGCTGGAGCACTGCGAAGAAATCCCGTGGCGGGCTCCGGTGGGCCCCTGGACCACCTTGATCTCCTCCACCGTGTGGCGCCAAGACCACAACGGTTTCACCCATCAAGATCCCGGCTTCATGGATCTGGCTGGCAACAAGCGCGGCGACATTACCCGCCTCTACCTGCCAGCTGATGCCAACTCACTGCTGGCTGTCGCGGAGGTGGCTCTGAGGGAAAACAACGTCTGCAACATCATTGTTTCGGACAAGCAAAAGCACCTGCAGTACTTGAGCCTGGAAGCTGCCCGCCGCCATGTGGCCAAGGGAGCCAGTATCTGGAACTGGGCCTGCAACGACGATTGCGGCACCGAGATGGATGAACCTGATGTGGTGATGGCCTCAGCTGGAGACATCCCCACCAAGGAAACCCTGGCCGCCATTGAGATTCTGCGCGAGTCAATTCCGCAGCTGAAGGTGCGCTACGTCAATGTGGTGGATCTCTTTGCACTCACTCCTGACAGCGAGCATCCCCACGGCATGAGTGATCGGGATTTCGAAACCCTCTTCACTCCTGACCGCCCGGTGATCTTCAACTTCCACGGCTACCCCTGGTTGATTCATCGACTCACCTATCGCCGTTCCAACCACGCCAATTTCCATGTGCGTGGATACAAGGAGCAGGGGAACATCAACACCCCGCTGGAGCTGGCGATGAACAACCAAATCGACCGCTTCAACTTGGTGATCGATGTGATCAACCGCGTGGACAGCCTCGGCTCCCGGGCAGCCCATATCAAGGATCGGATGCTGGATGAAATCCATCGCAACCGCACCTACGCCTACACCCACGGCATGGATAACCCAGCTGTGAGTGATTGGCACTGGCCCTATGGCCACGGCTCCAGCAAGGCGAACTAAAAGCCATGCCAACGCTGGTCGTTAACGCCGGCAGCAGCAGCCACAAGCTGGTGCTGTTCGGCGATACCGGAGAACGGCTCTGGAGTGGGGCCATCGACTGGAGTGACCGCGGTGGCGCCCTAGCTCAAAGCCAGGGCGATCTTTTGCAAGCACTCGAGGAGCAGCTTGAGCGGATGAGCAGCGCAGGCCATGCCTCTGAGAGCATCGGCCTGGTAGGTCATCGGATCGTCCACGGCGGCGATCATTTCCGCAGCACCGTTGCACTCGACGAGGAGGTGGCCCAGGAGCTGTCTGAATTGCGGCGGCTAGCGCCGCTCCACAACGGCCCAGCCCTCGACACGCTTGCGGTCCTACAGGAGCTCTTACCAGCAGCCAGTCATGTCGCAGCTTTTGACACGGCCTTCCACAGCAGCTTGCCTCTGGAATCGAAAACCTTGGCCATTCCAGCTCAATGGCGCAACCGCGGCCTGCAACGCTTTGGGTTCCATGGGCTCAGCCATGGAGCCATTGCACGGCGGTTTCCAACCCATCGGTTGCTGAGTTGCCATTTGGGGGGAGGCTGCTCCTTGGCCGTAATCCAAAACGGCTGCTGCATCGACACCACCATGGGGTACACCCCGCTAGATGGGTTGGTGATGGCCACCCGCAGCGGCAGCCTCGATCCCGGGGTGTTGCTGGAATTGCTGGATCAAGGGGTGAGCGTGGAGGAGCTGCGAACGGGCCTGCAACAACGCAGCGGCCTCTTGGGCTTGTCTGACATCAGCAGCGACATGCGGGATCTACGCCGCCTCGCCGCCAATCATGAGCCTGGAGCCAGCCTTGCTATCGCTGTGTTCCAGCAACAACTGCTCAAGGCCATCGGTGCTGGACAGGCCCTACTGGGCGGCGTGGATGTGTTGGTGCTCACTGGGGGAATCGGCGAACACGATCAAGCTCTGCAGCAGTGGCTCACCCCACGCCTGAGGGCCATTGGAATTCCCGCGCCAACGGTGATCGCCGCCGATGAAGAAGCGGAGATCCTGCGTCAGATCACCGAGATGACGCCGCCTGCAAGCAAGCCCGCCGCGTCAGTGCCATCGAGGTGAGCGTTGGGCTCTGCCAACCGGCTGAGGTCCAACTGGCGCCATCACTCACCAACACGTTGGCGCAGGTGTGCAGGCGATTCCAGCGATCCAGCACCGAGCGACCGGGATCGGTTCCCATCGGGGCACCACCCAGCTCATGCACGTAATAGCCCGGTGGGGTGAGCTCCATCGAACCGGCCACA
>JAYKHZ010000071.1:0-5606 GCA_035286165.1 Synechococcus sp. | reverse complement strand
AACCTCCAAAAATCCACCGGTTCCGGTGGTGCTGCTCTGCCCGGAACAGGACGATTACTGGCAGCGCTGGCATGAGTATGTGGATCGGGCGCTGCTGGATCGCGGCCTGATCTCAGCAGAGGACAACTGCCTGTACACCACAGCCACCA
Organism: Synechococcus sp.; assembly: GCA_035286165.1. Taxonomy (GTDB): domain Bacteria; phylum Cyanobacteriota; class Cyanobacteriia; order PCC-6307; family Cyanobiaceae; genus RCC307. The sequence continues at coordinate 5,457 of JAYKHZ010000071.1, read as the reverse complement.
CGGCCCAGCAGGCCATGGCCCAGATCGGCCATTTCTATCGGGTGTTCCATGCCAGCCGCTTCCGCGGTGATCACCTGCAACTGCTGCTGCATTGCCAACTGCCGGCCCAGGAACTGCAGCGGATCAATGAGCGCTTCAGTGATCTCCTGCTTGGGGGCACGATAATCAGCCGTCGCTGCCAGGACGAGACGGGCATCACCAACGACTGCCTGGAGCTCTGGTTTGATCAAACCAAGGTGGGGCGTCTTTACGCCTTGATCCAGTACCTCAACGATCTGCCCCTGAGCCCGGAAGCGGTGATGGATCCACCAGGTCGCCGGCTCGGCCAGGCTGCGTGATCGGCGTTGTTGACTACGGCATGGGCAATCTCCATTCGGTGGAGAAGGCCCTGCAACGCCTGGGGGCTGACTGCATTCGCTTGCAGGATCCCCAGCTCCCCGCCGGCATCCAAGCCCTGCTGCTTCCAGGCGTTGGCGCCTTTGATCCAGCCATGGAGCGGCTTGACCAGCTGGGTTGGACGCCCGTGCTGCAGCAATGGGGGCAGCAGCAACAGCCCCTGCTTGGCATCTGTCTTGGGCTGCAACTGCTGTTTGAGGGCAGCGCCGAAGGCCAGCGCATCGGTCTGGGGCTACTCGGCGGCAGGGTGGAGGCCCTTCCGCCGGAGGCCACGGCCCGCTGCCCCCACATGGGCTGGGCGCCGCTGCAACCCTGCAGCAGCAGCCCCTTGATCGCCGGGGATGGGCAAGAGCATTGGATGTACTTCGTGCACTCCTTTGCCGCGGTTCCCACCGATCCCAGCTGCATCACGGCCACGGCCCCCTACGGCAACAGCCAGGTGGTGGCTGCTGTGGGGAACGGGCCGCTGCAAGCCACCCAATTCCACCCGGAAAAATCCGGTCACCGCGGCCTTGAATTGCTGCAGCGCTGGCTGGACAGCCTGGGTTAAGCCGTGGCCCTCACGCTCAGCAGCGGCCAGAAGCTCCACAGCCCCGAGGGCCTCACGGCCAGGCCCACCACCGGCATGGTGCGCCAGGCGGTGATGAACATCCTGGCGGCTGACCTCCCAGGCTGCCGCTGGCTTGATCTCTGCAGCGGCAGCGGGGCGATGGCCTGTGAAGCCCTGCTGCAGGGTGCCGATTGGGTGCTGGCGGTGGAAGCGGATCGCCGCATCGCTGGCGTTTGCCAGCGCAATCTGCAAGGGCTGGGGGAGCGTTTCCAGAAGCGCTGGCAGCTGCGTAACACCTCAGTGGAGCAGTGCCTTGCTGAACCCTGCAGCGCTCCATTCGATCTGATCTATGCCGATCCCCCCTACGCAGCAGACCTCTACGGGCCCATCACCGAGCTGGTGGCTCGCCATGGCTGGCTCACCCCGAGAGGCCAACTCCTGCTCGAATGCGAGCGCCACAAGAAGCCGGAGCTGCCAGCGGGTTGGCATGAAAAAAGGGAGCGACGCTACGGCCGCACCCTGCTACTGCAATGGCAGTTGAATTGAGTTGTGCCGAGGGCTCAGCCGCCCAGAGCACTGCCGCGGCGGTACTGATTCCATGCACTCACGAACAAACCGAGCAGAGTGATGGGGATCAGGCCCAGCACGATGCCGCAGAGCAGAGGTTCGATCATTGGGAACGTTCGTTGGCACAAAGTGCTTCGCAATCTAGGGGTCGACACGCCAACCTTGTTGAAGTTCCCACCGAGTGACACGGTTTGACGCCAAGTAGCCCTGCCACCGACGATTCACCGCGGCGACGCAGCTTGATTAGCGCCCTGGTGGTGCTGGCTGTGGTGGCGGTGGTGGTGCTGCTGGCCGTGGTGGTCAATGCCAGTCAGCGCGATCCCTACGTGCGGGCCAGCCTGGACCTCAGTGGCAATGAAGACCACGGCAGCAAGCTGTTCCTGATCAATTGCGCCGGTTGCCATGGCATTGCTGGCCAAGGGGTGGTGGGGCCCAACCTGCATGGGGTGAGCCAGCGCAAGAACGATCCCGCCCTGATCCAGCAGGTGGTCAGTGGCCAGACCCCACCCATGCCCAGCTTCCAGCCCGATCCCCAGTCCATGGCTGATCTGCTGGCTTACCTGCACACGCTCACGTGACTCCCGAGCTGGTGGTGGTGCTGGTGGAGCCCAGCGGCCCGCTGAACGTGGGCAGCGTGGCCCGTTTGTGCGCCAATTTCGACACCGCGGCCCTGCGGCTGGTGGCCCCACGCTGCGATGCCAGCAGCGCTGAAGCAAGGCTGATGGCTGTGCATGGGGCTGAGCAGCTGGAGCGCTGCGAGCACTACCCCACCCTTGAGGCAGCAGTGGCTGATTGCCGCCGTGTGGTGGCCTGCTCCGGGCGCGTGGAAGGGCGCGAACGGGAGCACCTCAGCCCGCCCGCAGCCCTGCAATGGCTGATGGCCCCCATCGCCGGTCCCAACCGGGTGGCCCTGGTGTTCGGCCGGGAAGATCACGGCCTGCACAACAGTGAATTGCAGTTGGCCGGCCGCCTGCTGCGCATCCCCACCGGAGCCAGCTACGGCTCCCTCAACCTCTCCCATGCAGTGGCGGTCTGCCTGGCCCAGCTGCAACTGCTGCGTGTTGGTGAGGCCCCAACGGCACCCGCATCAACCAGTGGCAGTGCCCTGCCTGCGGCTGAGGAACGGCCGGCCCAGGCGGCATTGGAGGCCGCCCTGGTGGATGCCGAAGCGCTGCTGCTGGAGGTGGGCTTTCTCTACCCCCACACGGCCGCCGCACGGATGGCCAAGCTGCGCCAGTTGCTGCTGCGCAGCGAACCCAGCAGTGCGGAGGTGGCCCTGCTGCGGGGCATGGTGCGTCAGTTGCGCTGGGCCAGCCGCCATGGCAGCAGCCAGCAATCCCAGTAACTTGAGTCCCAGCGTCACTGGGCTGTGAGTCTGCGTCCATCTCTGCGCCGCCATCCGCTGCGGCGGGCCGATGCCGGCTGGACCCAACCGTTGCTGCTGCTGTTGCGGCTGCTGATCCTCGGAGCCGGCCTTGGCGTGCTCACGGGCACCACACTGAAATTTTTGGCTCCCAAACTCGGTGTTGCTTCGCCCCCGAACGCACCGCCACCGGAACCGATCGCCAAACCCGGGCCTGAGAACAACGGCCTGGGGCGTTTTGTAATCAAAAAGGAGAACAAAACCCTCAGCGCCAAGTTGGCCCAGTTGGCCAGCACCCAGAAGGATCTCAAGGTGGGGGCGTTTGCCCTGGTGCTGGATGACGGCAGCTACGCCCAGCTCAATCCCGATGTGGCCCTGCCGGCGGCCAGCTCCATCAAGACCCCGATCCTGCTGGTGGCCCTTGAAGCCCTTGATGCTGGAAAGCTGAAGCTGGATGAACCGCTGAGCCTGAACAAAACGGTGGTGGGCGGAGGTTCCGGCTGGATGGGGGGTCAACCGCTGGGCAGCCAATTCAGCGTGCTCGAGGTGGCCACGGAGATGATCCGGGTGAGCGATAACACCGCCACCAACCTGCTGATCCAGCGCCTGGGGGGCAAAACCGCCCTCAACGCCCGCTTCCTCGAGCTGGGGCTCGATGGAACCGTGATCAACAACTGGCTGCCTGATCTGGAGGGCACCAACACCACAACCCCCCGCGACCAGGCCCGCAGCATCGCCCTGGTGGAAACGGCCCAGGTGCTGTCGCCGCGCAGCCGCGATCTGTTCAGGCTCACCCTTGGCACCTCGCGCACCGACACCCTGATTCCCACCGGCTGGCTGCGGGGGCTTGGTGGCGGCGGCGGTGACGTGAACAGCGCCCTGCTCACCCGTGGGGTGCGTGCTTACAACAAAACCGGAGACATCGGCATCGCTTATGTGGACTCCGCCTTGATCGAACTGGCCGACGGTCGCCGTGCCGTTGCCTCCTACATGGTGCAAGGGCCCTTCAACAGTCCCCGCAGCACCAACCTGATCCGTGCCATGGCAGCAGCCACCGCCGCAGCTTTCAAATGATTCGCCAGCTTCTGATCACCAGCCTGCTGGGCTCCGCCCTGCTGGCCAACCCCACCGCGGCCGCCCCAGCCAAAGCCGAGGCCACCGAAGTGCTGCGCCGCGGCCAGGTGCGTCCCCTGCCAGGGCATCTCGACGGGCGCCTGATGGTGAACGACAACAACCCGGAGGTGGTGAGCGAGAACGGGATCTTGCTCTCCACCTTTCCGGGGCAAGGGCGTCCGGTGCCGGATGCCCACCTTGATGTGGCCCTGAACGGCGACTTTGAGCTGTTCAGCCACCACGTGTATGCCGGTGCCAAGGGGGCCCCTGAATCCACCCTGTGGCTGGGGGTGATCCTTGGCAACCGCAGCGATCAGGAGGTCACGGTGCGGGTGCCTTCAGGCGCCAGCTGGCTCTCCCAGCCTGGAGCCCCCTTCCTGCCCCTGCCGCCGCGGCTTGAGCACGATGGCGTCAGCGTGTATTCCGGCCCGGGCAGCCGCGCGGCCGGCGACCTGCTGGCGGGTGCCCCCCGTCCTGAGCTGATCCCCGAGCAGATCACCCTGGCCCCGGGGGAGGAGCAGGTGCTGCTCACCCTGCCGCTGCCGGTGAAGGGGCTCGATCCCCTGCTCAACGGGCGCACGCTGCAGCTGCGGCTACACAGCGACGGGCCGGTCTCGATGGCCACGGTGGGCTTCATCAACGACCAACAGCCCACCGACGCCACCTTGCTGGAGCTGCTCGATGGCGGGCTCAGCGAGAAGGAACACAAAGCCAGCCCCAAGGGGGCACCCGGCCCGATCATTTATTCCCGCGTCAGCGGCGTGCAGCAGGGCAGCCGCTGGAGCACCCAGCTCAGCGACCCTGGCAGTGCCGTGCTGGCCCTGGGGGAGGAGCCGATCTCCTGGCCGATCGCCAGCTTGCAGCGGGGCCGGCTTGGCACAGGCCAGGTGCAGAGCGCACCACTCAAGGCCTACTACCCCGGCACCGCCTGGGAAGCCCATGGCAACTACGGCGTGGAGTACGACCTGAAGCTGCCGCTCAAAAACAGCGGCCAGCAGCGGCGTCAGTACGACCTGCGGCTGGAGTCACCCCTCAAGCGCGACCGGCCCCAGGGGGGCCTGCGCTTTCTGCACCCCGCCACAGGGCCGATCTGGTTCCGCGGCACTGTTGAAGTGCGCGGCAGCGATGACAGCCCCGGCCGCCGCTACCTGCACCTGGTGCTGCGCAAGGGGGACCAAGGCCAGAGCCTCGGCAGCGTGACCCTGGAGCCGGGGGAACAGCGCAATGTGCGGGTGCGGCTCCTGGTGCCGGCCGACATCACCCCCGTGCAGGTGCTCACCGTGGTGCCTATGAAACAATCCGAGTCCTGAAGACGGCTCGCCGTCTGCGCTCCCTCGCCTATTTGCCGTGTCTGAGGCCCTCAAAAGCCGGGTGTTCCCCTTCACCGCCATCGTTGGCCAGGCGGAGATGAAGCTCGCCCTGCTGCTGAACGTGATCGATCCACGCATCGGCGGCGTGATGATCATGG
>JAYKHZ010000070.1:0-15397 GCA_035286165.1 Synechococcus sp. | reverse complement strand
ATCTGACGACTTACAACAATGACTTCAATACAGCAATTGAAAATATTGTTTTGCTAGATGGTGCCTTGAATGCAAGTTCTGGTTTCTCGTCTTCCTATTTAACAGGCAATACTGCTAATAACAAGCTTCAGGGTTCCTTTGGCGATGACACCTTAGTTGGAGTTGGCGGCAATGACACTCTTGATGGTGGTGCGGGTTTAGATTCCCTTTTAGGTGGTGCAGAAAATGATTGGTTTATTGTGGACCATGTGGCGGAACTGAGTTGGCTTGCTGATGCAGGTGGCATTGATACTCTTGAAGCATTTGTGGATATTGAACTAGGTGACATGCCTAGTTTCATTGAGCATTTACAACTGTCTGGTGATGCCATCCTTGGTGTTGGTAATATTCTTTCGAATAACATTACCGGCAATGAATCCTCTAATTCCCTTGTTGGTGGCTTAGGTAATGATACCCTTGATGGTGGAGGCGGTGGAGACAGCCTTTCTGGCTCTCAAGGCAATGACCTCTTCTGGATCAATGATCTTGAGGATCAGATTATTGAAGATCATGAAAATCCTCCAACAGGTGGCCTTGGCGATGATCAGGTTTTTGCCTTGGTTGATTTTGATCTTGCCGCTACGCCTTGGATTCATGATCTGAGTTTGATTGGCATGGATGCCCTTGTTGGTTCAGGTAACTCAGGCAATGATTCTCTTCTTGGCTCTGAGGCTGATAATTATCTTTCAGGTTTGAATGGTAATGACACGATTGAAGGTTATTTAGGTGCTGATTCACTCTTCGGTGGTGATGGTGATGATCTCTTGTATGGTGAGCTAGAGCAGGCTTATGCCGATCCGCTTCTTGGCTTTAGCGACTATTTAGAAGGCGGCGATGGTGACGACACCCTTGATGGGGGTTCTGGCGCTGATGTGTTGGTTGGTGGTGAGGGTGATGACATCTATTACATTGATGATGTTAATGACGTTATTCTTGAAGAATGGTTCTCAGGTTACGACACAATCTATTCAAGTGTTCCCTATGAAATGCCTAAGCATGTTGAGGAACTCATCTTTATTGGCGATGCAGAGCTTTATGGCATTGGTAACAACACCAGCAATGTGATTACTGCTAATGATGAAAGCACCCAACTCTGGGGCGAAGCAGGAAATGACACGATAATCGGCTCAACAAAGGCTGATTTCCTGGATGGCGGCTTTAATAATGATTCGATTACTGGCAGTGATGGTGCCGACACCTTGATGGGAGGCTTAGGCCTGGATGTTTTGATTGGTGGTGATGATAATGATTTGTTAGAAGGTGGGTATTACAACGATTCCTTGGTTGGCGGCTCTGGTGACGACACACTCGAGGGTGGTCATGGTGCTGACACCATGAGTGGTGGTGAAGGTGATGACTTTTACACGATCGACAGCCGTCAGGATGTGATCTTGGAATCATCAGAGAATGATGGCCATGATCTTGTTGAGGCCAGTGTGTCCTACACCCTTCCTGAATGGGTTGAGGATATTACGTTGTCAGGATTTACTTCTTCGAGTGCAACTGGTAACTCACTTGACAATGTTCTTACAGGTAACCATGCCAAAAATATTCTTTCTGGTCTTGATGGTGATGACATTATCCATGGTGGCGGTGGTGTTGATCAATTATTTGGAGGCCCTGGCGACGATTTCTTGGTCAGTGGGTCAGCCGATGATTATCTCGATGGTGGTGCGGGTTCTGACACTATGACTGGTGGTTCCGGCGATGATGTTTATGTTGTTGATCATTTAAATGATCTTGTTATTGAGCTTGCCGATTCAGGTCATGATTTGATCCAAGCTGATATTACCTTGACGCTTCCTGCTCATGTTGAGGATCTTGAGCTTAAGCAGCTTGATTTCGTCGTTCTCCCTGAATACACTTCTGCCGCCTCGCCTTTAAATGGCTCTGCTTTTGATGGTGCTGAGCTGAGCTTTACAGATGCAGATGGTGATGGTGATTCTGACTTGCTTATTTCCACGGCTACATCGCTTCATCTTCATCAGCAGAGTAGTGATGGTTTCTTGCTTGATTCTTCTGTGGATCTTTCAGGTTTGATTCCTGAAGGCTTTGCTCTTGCCTCTGCTTACTTTGCCGAGGTGAATGGTGATGGCTTCCTTGATTTAATTCTCAGTGATTCCACTGGAAATGTAAGCGTGTTGTTGGCTGATGCAGACTCTCCTTCAAGCCTGGCCTTTGATTCAGCTGTTTCTGTTTCAGTAACGCCTGCGATTGCCTCAGGATTTGCGCCCACTTGGATTGATCTTGATAATGATAACTTGGTTGATTTGCTCTATGTGAATTCGTCTGGATCAATCGTTTATCACCGGAATACCACAACACTTGATTTATCGCCTTCTTTTGCTCAATCCCAGACATTCAGCCATGGCCCTGAATCTGTTGATGTAGGTTCCCGCATTGAGTTGCTGGATATTGATGGTGATCAGGATCAAGATCTTGTGATTACGTCAGCTGATGATTGGTTGTTCTATGAGCAGTATCGAGCTCCAGATCGCTCATTGCAGTTCCGTGAGTTCTATTTCGCTCCACTTGATGGAATCGCCATTGCTGACGGCACCTCCCTACCCGTTTTTGCGGATGTTGATCAAGATCAGGCGCTTGAGTTCTTTGTCGTTGCTGATGATGGCACTCATTCTTTCTATGATCTTGATGATTATCAAGTGAATCTTATTGACCATGACCCACTTCATGCTTGGGGGAATGATCTCGATAATGTTCTTACAGCGAATATCGGTGACAACAGCATCTTTGGTGCTGCAGGTGATGATGAGTTATACGCTGATGACGGTGACGACACGCTTGATGGGGGGACTGGTGCCGATTTAATGAGCGGTGGCTCTGGTGATGATATTTATTTTATTGATGATTCTGCTGATGTGGTTATTGAACGGCGTGATGGTGGTCAGGATCTTGCTTATGTCAGTGATGATTGGCTCATGTCGAACGGGTTGGAGCGTGCTGAGCTGGTTGAGGGTGAAGGTGACCTGAACTTAACTGGTAACCGCTTTGATAACTATCTTCTCGGTAATACTGATTCCAATATTCTTGATGGTGGTGGTGGTATTGATACTCTTGTTGGTTTGGCTGGTGATGATATCTATGTTGTTGACCGTTCAGGTGTTCTTGTCCTTGAAGATTCTGGTGCTGGCATTGACCGCATCCTTAGCGGTGTTTCGTTGGCGTTGCCAGATCATGTTGAGCATTTGGAGCTCACCTCTTCCTTCGCGCGTTGGGCCACTGGTAACGAGCTTGACAATGTTCTAATTGGCACTTCACTTGCCAATACGCTTGATGGTAAGGAAGGGGCTGACCACATGATTGGTGGCCGTGGTGATGATATTTATTATGTTGACGATGCCGGTGATACAACTATTGAGCTGGCTTCTGCGGGTAATGATCTGGTGATTTCATCTATGAGTTGGGTCCTTTCTGAGCATGTTGAGGATTTAACTCTTGTTGCTCCTGCGGATGCAGTTGGAGCAGCTCTTGATCTTGATGGAACCGGTAATGCGTTGAACAATGAGATTAGGGGCACCTCTGGTAGCAATGTTCTCAGTGATGGTGGTGCTGGTCGGGATCTTTTGATTGGTGGTCTTGGCGATGATACCTATGTTGTTGGTTCTAGTTTTACGACTGTTCGTGAGGGTTCCGCCGCTGGTGTTGATGTGGTTCACGCCAGCATTTCTTATGAACTTGGCTCTCATTTAGAGCATCTTGTATTGATGGCTTCCAAGCCCCAAGCTGTTTCTGGTTCGGGTAATTCGCTTGATAATCAAATCGATGGTAACGAGTTCAATAATGTGCTTGATGGTGGTTCTGGTGTTGATACGCTCGCTGGTGGCGACGGGGATGACCTTTATCATGTGGATCACATTTTTGACCGTGTTGAAGAGGACGCTAATCATGGGCTAGATACCATTCGTTCGTCTGTTGATTTTATTTTGCCAGCTAATGTTGAGAATTTGATATTGACAGGCATGCGTTCCCTTGATGCCACCGGTAATAACGGAATCAATCATCTGATAGGTAATTCAGGCTCGAATATCCTTGATGGCGCTGGTGGCGCTGACTTAATGGAGGGCTGGTTGGGGAATGACACTTACTATGTTGATCATGAGGGTGATGTGGTGATTGATTCCCATGGCGTTGATCACGTTTATGCGTCGATCAATTGGGAGCTTCCGTCTGGTTTGGATAATTTAACGCTTTTGGATGGTGCTTTCGTTGGCGTTGGTAATAGTGCCGCTAATTATCTAGTAGGTAATTCTGACGCGAATGTTCTTGATGGTGGTGATGGCCGTGATTATCTCACGGGTGGCGATGGTGCTGATGTGTTCGTGATTCGCTCCGTTGTAGCTGGATCGTCTGCTGATCGGATCACCGACTTTAGTGCTGCAGACGGTGATCGTTTGGCGATTCCCGCCTTTATGTTTGGTGCCGATCAGTTGATCCAGGTTGAAACTGCAACATCATTCTCATCCTTAATCAGTGCCCTAAAAACTGAATCTGATTTGGTCTACAATTCTCAAAATGGTTATCTGTATTACAACGCCAACGCTGATGGTTATGGATTTGGTTCTGGTGGTGGTTTGCTTGCCATTCTTGAGGACAAGCCCAGCTCGTTTGATGCTGTGATCCCCTTGGGTCCAGACGATTCTGATCTCGCTGTCTTACTTGAAGGGCCTGTTTTTTAACGCTTTGTTCTCTGTCAATCTGTGATCACTTTTTTGTCATTCTTCTGTCATCTTGATTCTTGCTTCTTGCGTTGATCTGACTTATCCTGTGGTTGCGTGAGCGTTTTGCCACGGTTTGTGGCAACTCCCGCTTTGCCAGGTGCTGCGTTCATTTTCAGCTGCAGACTGGTTGTATTGATGTCGTCGTCTCGTGAGCAACCCATCCTCCCCTGCGCATAACGAGCTTCCCCACGATTTCGATGCCCAAAAGGCGGTTCACCAGCAGATCCGCAATGACCCGGATTACGACGATTGGGAGTACGGCACCGAACCCCTTCCCCACGAGGCCTGGCCCGAGGTTCCTCAGGCCAAATCAGCTGATTCTCCTGCTTCCTGAGGGGCCAGAGGGATGGTGACCAGGCTGAGGCCTGCCATCACCAGCCATAGCCCCAGTCCGTGCCCTTCCCGCTCCAAGGCCAACCCCGCCAGAGGTGGCAGGGCCAAACCACTGATGGCCCACACCTGGGAGTACAGCCCCAGGGCCACCCCTTGATGCCGTTCGCTTACGGCTTCCACCACGGCTTCTGTGATGGTGGGTAAGAACGCTGTGATCGCAAGGGCCAGCAATCCCTGGGCCAGCAGCAGCAACACCACCCCGCCCGGGTGCAGCGCCGAGAGTGCCAGCAAGGTGCACGCTCCTGCAAAACTCCCAAGGCTCAGGCGTAAGCCTTTGCCCACTGGGTGTTGGCCAAGCCAATGGCCAACGGGCCATTGCAGCAGTAACACCAGCCCCAGTTGCACCCCCATCAGTAGCCCGCCCCCCACCTCAGCGATTCCGCTGCGGGCCAGCCCACCTCGGGCCAGATCCAGGGGCAGGGCGCTTTGCTGCAACACGATCAAGCCTGTGCACACCAGTGCCAGCAGCAGCAGTGGCAGCATCGGTTTGAGCCAGCTCCGCTCCCCGATTCCTTTTGCGGCCTTTTCTGGGCTGTCTGCCGGCATTGTTTCTGCGACGCCCTGCAGCTTTGGCAGGCGCCCCACCCGTTGCAGCAGCAGCGCCATGCAACTGAGATCCACCGCATACACCAGCCGCAATTGATCGGCCCCCAGCACCGCTGCCATCGCCGTACCCAGCAGAGCCCCCAAGGCAATCCCCAAAGCATCGGCGGTGCGCGCCAGGGCAAATCCCTGGCTTGAGGGCAGGGGGGTGCTCAGCTTGGCGGAAGCCAACTCCGCCGCTGGCCAGTAGCTGCCCATGCCCAGGCCCAGCAGCAGCTGGCCCATCACAAAACCATTGGCGCCCTGGGCCTGCAGCAACACCAGATCACCGCTGATCGAGAGCAGGGCCCCCAGGCGCAGTGGCAGCGCCAGTCCCACGCCACGATCAAGCATGTAGCCGCTGAGGAAGCGGGTGATCAGGCCCATGCCGCTGGCGAGGGCCAGGCCCTGGCCAATCAGGCTGGGATTCAGCCCGATCCGGTTGAACACCAAAGGCCCCAGGAACAGGATGCCGCCGGCCCCCAGCGCCGCCAGGGCCCGAACTTCTGCCACAAGTTGCAGATTTCGGGGAAACTGGTGCCACCACTTGGCCATCCGCACCGTTGTCTCGCTCGCAGATCCTGCGAACTCTGACCCATGGCCTCTGCCTCGCCATGGTTGGGCTTGGGTCACTGCCGCTCCAGGCGGCTGATCGGTTGCTGGTTCGCTTCAGTGGTCTGGAGATTCCCCTGGATCTTCAGCAGCTGGAGGAATGGGCTGCTCAGCCAGAGCGCAACCGTGAGTTGGGCCCCTGGCTGAATCTTCTTGATCCCGACACCCGCGCAGACTTCCAGCGGTTGTTGCTGCAGCCGTTGAACCTGCAGACCAGCAGCTTTCCGCTGTTGATGCAGAGCTGGGCCGGCCGCCAGCTCGTGCTCAAACTGGGCACCCTGCTGCGCAGCCCTGAAGGGGATGCCGGGCCTCTGCTTTTAGATCTCCTGCAGCAGCAGGGGCATCCCACGGTGCTGTCGCTGTTGCGCCAGGCCCGGACACCGCGACTGGAGCTGGATCTTGATGCTCTCACCGAACTGGGGGAGCAGCTCAGGGGCAAGTTGCAGCGCCAGAAAGCACTGCTGCAGCAGGTGCGTAACCTGAACCTGCCGCTGATGCCGCCCCCTTCAGAGTTGGAGGGTTCCTTTGAGCATCAGCAACTGCAGTTGGCTGCGCCCCACCGCGCCCAATCGCTTGAGCTGAGCCTCTGGTGGCCGAAGTTCACCACTGCATCGAAGCGCTGGATTCTGCTCAGCCACGGGTTGGGTGGATCCCCTGAGCAGCTGCACTGGTTGGCGGAGGTTCTGGTGGCCCAGGGCTGGCCCGTGCTGGCGGTGGAGCACCCCAGCAGCGACGACGATGCGGTGCGCGCCTTGATTGAGGGCCGTCAGGCTCTGCCGGGCTTGGAAACGCTGCCATTGCGGCTTCAGGATCTGCAGCTGGTGGAAGCTGCGGTGCGCAGCCAGCGCCTCCGGTTTGGCTCCCTGCCACCACCGCCGCGCTTGGTGCTGGTGGGCCATTCCCTGGGTGCCCTCACCAGCCTGGTGTGGGCTGGTGCGCAGCCGCAGTCGGGGCTCGAGCAGCGCTGTGCCCGGGGCCTGCGCAGCATTCCGGTGCTCGACAGCTCCTATCTGCTGCAGTGCCAGCTCACGGAGCTGAACCTGCCTGCGGCTGAACCTCCCCAGGGTTTGGAGGCGGTGCTGGTGATGAACAGCTTTGGCAGCCTGCTGTGGGATGACGACGGCTTGGAAACGATTCAGGTGCCCGTGCTCTCGATCGGCGGCAGCCTCGATCTGATCACGCCACCCCATGGGGAGCAATGGCAACCCTTCACGCAGTTGCGGGATCCCCGCAGCCGTTTTGCGCTGGTGGAGGGGGGCAGCCATTTTTCTGCCGTGGGGGTGAGCCGGGATGACGCCCTGATGCAACTGGGCGCTGATCTGGTGGGCAAGGACCCTGGCCAGGTGCAGCGCCTCCTGCAACAGCTGGTGATCGGTTACCTCAACAGCCTCTCGGTTGATCAGGCTCCCCCTGTTGGTGTGTTGCGCTCAGGCGATGTGCGGGGCTTTGTGCTGGAGCAGGATCAGATTCAGCCGCTCAGAATTTGAGCCGTGGGTCCAGCAGGGCCACGATCACATCCACAAGCAGGTTCACCAGCACCACCAGGGTGGCGATCACCAGCACGATGCCCTGCACCAGTGGGTAATCCCGTTGGCCGATCGCTTCCTGAAGCTTGAAAGCGATGCCTGGCCAGGAAAAGATCAGTTCGATCAGTAGGGCACCACCGATCAGGGAGGCCACCGTGATCCCGGTGATGGTGAGCACCGGCAGCAGCGCATTGGGCAGTGCATGGCGCAGCACCACCTGGGTTTCGCCAATGCCGCGGCAGCGTGCGGCCTCCACGTAATCCGAGCGCAGGGCCCGCCGCAGATTCAGCCGCAAGGTGCGCTCAAAGATGCCGCTGAGCAGCAGCCCCAGGGTGATCGCCGGTAACGCCAGGTGGCGCAGGCTGGCGCGGATCACCTGGCCATCGGCGTGCAGCAGCCCATCGAGCAGATAAAACCCTGTGCCCGTTGGTGGCACCAGGGTGGGGGGGTAGCGGCCGCCCACCGGAAACCAGCCCAGGCCCACGGCAAAGATCAGCTGCAGCACCATGGCGGCCCAGAAGGCCGGCAGGGCATAGGTACCGATGCCGTAGAGGCGGCCCGCCAGATCAAGCCGTCCTTCCGGCCTGGCGACACCGCTGAAGCCCACCGCCAGCCCCAGCACCGCGGCCACCAGCAACCCGGCCAGGCCAAGTTCCACGCTGGCCGGCAACGCTTGCTGCACGATCTCAAGAACCGAGCGGCTGTTGTTCAGCGACGTGCCCAGATCGCCGTGCAGCAGATCCCAGAAAAACTGTCCGTACTGGTGCAGCAGAGGTTGATCTAGCCCGAGCTGGGCCCGCAGCTGCTCCCGGGCCACGGCGCTGGCTCGGTTGCCAAGCAGCGCATCCACCGGATCCCCGGGGGCCACCCGCAGCAGCAGGAACACCAGCGTGGCGATCAACCACAGCATCAAAGGAGCCAGCAGCAGCCGACTGGCCAGGTAGCGCGTGATGGCCTGCCGGCGGCTCATCGCTGCTCCTGGTGCTGTAGTGCAGCAAACCGAATCAGGCCGGAGCCGTCAAAACTGGGGGTGCTGATGCTGTTGGTGCCCCAGGCGCGGATGCGCATCATCCACAGGGGGATGTAGGGGGTGCCGGCCTGGGCCAGGCGCTGCACCTGGTGCAGCAGGGCCAGCCGTTTCTTGCCGCTGTGCTCATCGCTTTGGTCGAGGGCCTGCTGCAGCCCTGGAGCGGCCCAGAAGCTGCCGCTGGCGGCGCTATCGCCCTCGAGGCACACATGGCCCTCCCGTTTGCTGCAGCCCAGCAGGATCAGTAGGTAGTTGTCGGCATCCGGAAAATCACCGGTCCAGTCGAGCTGAATCATCTGGAAGGCGCCACTGCCCAGCTGGCTGTAGGCCGTGGTGGCCTCCATGCCTTGGAGGGTGAGCTGGAGGCAATCGTTGAGGTTCTCGCGCAGCAGCTCCTGCCAGGTGAGCGCTGCGAGCCGATCGGCTGGCACATCGGAGCGGTAGGTGAGTTCCAGTTTCAGCACCCGGCCGTTGCAGTAGCCCTCCTGGCTCAGCAGCGTGCGGGCCGCGCCCAGATCAGCCTTGGGCCAGTTGCTCAATGCGCCGGGGAGTTTGGGGGGCACCAGGCCCCAGAGGGCGGGCCTGAGCCCATCGGTGACGCGCTCACTGATCAATTCACGATCGAGGCTGAGGGCCACCGCCTGGCGCAGGGGTAGTCGATCGAGTGGCGGACGATCGCTGAGCAACGTGATGAAACTGATCCCTGAGGCCGGTCCGGCGCCTTCGCGGATGAGGCCCCGGTTGGCCTGCGCATGCAGGGCGCTTTGCTGTTCCGGTTCGAGGCTGATGGAGAGCAGCACATCGATGCTGCCCCCTTGGATGGCGCCGTAGAGGCTGGTGGAGGTGTTCATGCCCACCAGGGCGATGCCGGGGTTGCGCGGGGCCTGATCCCAGTAGTCGGGGAACGGTTCCAGCCGCTGCAGCTGGGGGCTGTAGTAGCTGAGGGTATAAGGCCCCGTACCTACAAAGGCATTGGAGCGGAAGCCCTCTTGGTACTGCTTGTAGGCCTTGGGGGAGATCGGCGTGAGGTTCACCAGGCTCAGCAGCTTGGCCAGGGGGCTGAAGGGCCGTTTGAGCTGGAGTTCCAACCGATGGGAATCCAGCACCCGCACCGCCACGATGCGATCGCCCACCACATAGCTGAGTTTGCCGATCGCCAGAAAGCGCTTCAGGCTGAAGGCCATGGCATCGGCATTGAACGCCGTGCCGTCGTGGAAGCGCACCCCACGGCGCAGGGGAATCACCGCGCTCAAGCCATCGCTGCTCAGCTGGGGCAGGGCCGTGGCCAGCCGCGGCACCACCTCACCCTGGGCGTTGATGGCATAAAGCCGATCGCCCATGGCGCTGATCAGCTGCACTTCCATCACCCGGGTGGCCTGGGCTGGATCCACCGTGTTGATCGTGCCTGACGACCCCACCACCAGGGGATCACTGGGGCCCCTGGGGGGCTGGCGGCAACCCACCAGCAGCAGGGCTGAGACGCCACAGATCAGCGTTGCCTGCCAGCGCCGTTGCCATCGCCCCCTGACCTGCACCCGCCGCTTGCGTTGGTTGCTGATGAACCTATGCCGCGGGCAGGGCGGCGTCGCGGCGATCGATGCTGCCCATGGACACCTCGAACACCGGTGATCCATGGCGCTCCAGGGGCCAGCGGCGCACCCAGCAGCGGTCGTGGTGTTCATCGATGGCGATCACCTGGTACACGCTGGGGTCACAGCTGAGGTGAACGCAATCGCCCTGATGCAGATGCATGCTGGAGCCGCTGATGGAGGCATGGTTCCGCACTTGAGGTGAAACGCAACGTTCAGGCTGAACAGCTGCGCCAGTGGGTGTTGATTCCATCGCTTCAACCTAGGTCTTCAGGTTTTCTTTCGATCAACCCCTGTGGACCGCTTCAGAGGGTGCGCATGCAGCAGGTAACCGCCTCCACTTCCGGATGCTCGAGGATCGCGGCCAGGGCCCGGCGGAAGTTGTTCTCCTCCACCGCATGGGTGATCACCACGATCTCGGCGCCGTTGCCTTCGGTTTCGAACTGAACGATCGACTGCAGGCTCACCTGCTCCGCGCCGAAGCAACCGCCGATGTGGCCGATCACGCCAGGGCGGTCGCCGGCTTGGAAGCGCACGTAATTTCGGTGGCTGGTGGCACCGGCATCCACCAGGCGGCAGCGGCGCCAGCTGGTGGCGGCCAGCAGGGGGTCAAGGCCGGCGGGTTGGCCGCTGGCCACCTGTTGAATTGCGGCGATGTTGAGGATGTCCGCCACCACAGCACTGGCGGTGGGGCCTGCGCCGGCACCGGGGCCGTAGAACATCACCCGGCCGATGGGATCGCCCTCCACCAGGATCGCGTTGTTGACCCCATTCACACCGGCCAGGGGGTGGTCCTTGGCCACCAGCGTGGGGTGCACCCGCACATCCACCACCTCGGTGCCATCGGCATCGCTGCCGTGTCGCTCAGCCACCGCCAGCAGCTTCACAACGAAGCCCAGGTCGCGGGCGTAATCGATGTCGCGCGTCTGCAGCTGATCGATCCCTTCTGTGGGGATGTCTTCCCTGGGCACCAGACCGCCATAGGCCAGGCCCGTGAGGATGGCGATCTTGTCGGCGGCATCACCGCCCTGCACATCAGCGGCGGGATCGGCTTCGGCGTAGCCCAGGGCCTGGGCATCAGCCAGCACGCTGGCGTAGCTGGCACCCTCCTCCGCCATGCGGGTGAGGATGTAATTGGTGGTGCCGTTGATGATGCCGCTCACCCGCTCGATGCGGTTACCCCCCAGGGATTGTTTGAGCGGTTCCAGGATTGGGATGCCACCGCCAACGGCGGCTTCCATCAGCACGTACACCCCCTTGGCGGCGGCTGCCGCGGCGATTTCAGCGCCGTGGCGGGCGATTACGGCCTTGTTGGCGGTAACCACCGGCTTGCCCGCTTCAATCGCAGCAAGGATCAGGCTGCGGGCCGGCTCGATCCCCCCCATCACCTCAACAACCAGATCAACCGCCGGGTTGTTGACCACAGCCGCTGGATCGGTGGTTAGCACCTCTGGGGCCAGCTCCACCGGCCGGGGGCGGTCCAGGCTGCGCACGGCCACCTGGCGCAGCTCCAGGTCCCTCACCAGTGGGTGGCGACCATCCGGCGTTTGCAGGATCTGGGCAACGCCCGCTCCCACGGTGCCGAGTCCCAACAGACCGATTCCTATGGCCATCAGGCCTGCGCGCAATAGACGTCGATCTTAGAAATCAGCCGGCCGAACTCAAAGCCGATGCCTGCGCCTGCATGTGGCGCAGGATGTTGAGAAAACCATTCGCCCGTGACGGGGTGAGGCTCCCCTGCAAGCCGGTATCGGCAATGAAGCCAGGGTCAACGGCCACCACCTGTTCCGGGGTGAGCCCCTC
Organism: Synechococcus sp.; assembly: GCA_035286165.1. GTDB lineage: Bacteria > Cyanobacteriota > Cyanobacteriia > PCC-6307 > Cyanobiaceae > RCC307. The sequence continues at coordinate 3,087 of JAYKHZ010000070.1, read as the reverse complement.
CAGACCCTGGATCAGCAGGGCCAGGAGCCCCTTGGTGATCTGGGCATCCGAATCCCCCTGCCAGTGCAGGGTGCCGTTCTCAAGGCTTGGCACCACAAACACCTGGGAGACACAGCCCCGCACCCGATTGGCATCCACCTGGATGTCTGCTGGCGCTGCTGGCAGTTTTTTGGCGAGCCACAGCACGTATTCGTAACGACGCTTGGGGTCGTTGCTGCCCTTCAACTTGGCAACGATGCTGTCAAGGGCGGCGCTGCCGCTGGCCATAGCTGATGCTTCCGGTGACGGCCAGTGTGGCGCCTAGCAGGCTTGCCATGGCGGCCATCAGTGAGCGCCGGCTGCCAGCGCTGATCTCCATCTCCTCATCAAGACCGAGGTAATCGCGGTGACCGATGCCACCATCAATCACCAGATCCCAGTTGTTGGAGTCGAGTTCAGGCAGCGTGGCGCTGAAGCGGCCGTCGGCATCTGTGCTGCCAAGGGGAATGGTGCGTTCACCGTCGTGGGAGAGCAGCCGCACCTCGGCGTTGGACACGGGCTCGCCGCTGGAAAAACTGCTCTCCAACTCCAGCAAGCTGCCGGAGCCCAGGCCGCTGAACTGGGTTTCAATCGCGTGACTGAAAGCCGGCAGGGGCGCCGTCACCAAGGCGCACGCGGCTGCAGCAATCAGAAGGGGATGGCGCTGATGGGGCACAGCGGCAGTGGCGAAGGGCCCGACGCTAAAGCGAAGCCGGCCTGCCGGCCAGCCCCCAAGCTCAGTTGCTGCTGCTGGGCTCGGTTTGGCCAGCCTGCACCATGCCCACCAGGGAACCGATCATCAGCTCAAGGGCCTGGGGGGGACGCTGGCTCGATGCCGCAGGTTTCGATTTGATGGCGCGGGTGGAGGAGGAGCTGGTCACCAGTGGCGTTGGATCAACCAGCGCATCTTGTCAAAATCCCTGAATGGGGCGGGGGTTTGAAAACCTTGCTTAACACTGGCCTGGCTTGAACCAGCTCAACCCCGTTTCGTTGAGCAAGCCGTTGAAGGGCACATCCCAGGGCTCCACCGCCACAGAGGCGTTGCAGCAGGACGAGGGCAGCACCATCAGGGCCGTTCGCTCCCGCCAGCGGGGTTGGCTGCGCAGCCGGTCATACCAGCCGCCTCCACTACCCAAGCGATAGCCCCGCGGGTCAGCGGCCAGCGCCGGCACCAGCAGCAGGGCCAAGTCCTCCGGTTCCAGGGCCGGGCCCAGGGGCGCAGGAATGCCGCAATGGTCCGCTTCCAGGGTGTCACCGGGGCTCCAGGCCACGTACTCAATGCCATCCGGGCAGGTGCGCGGCAGGGCGAGCCCATCAGCCCAGGCCGGTGGTGGTGTGCACAGCTGGGGCTCGGCCCCGATGGCCCAGTACAGGCCCAGGCGCCCAGGGCTGTGCAAAGCCCTCAAGGCGGAGTGCACGCTGGCCTGCAGCTGGGGCGCTACTGCAGCCATTGCCTGGCGGCGAACCGTGCGCCAATGCCGGCGCTGGGCGTGTTTCATCGCTGGAACCAGGCGGTGAGAGCCACGGCCAGGGCATCGGCGGCGTCATCGGGGCGCGGCCGTTCGCTCAGTTGCAGTTCACGCATCACCGCGTCCTGCACTTCACTCTTTTCGGCATGGCCCGATCCCGCCAGCGCCAGCTTGATCTGCATCGGCGGGTATTCCACGGTGGGGATGGCAAAGCGGGCCAGGGTCATGATCAAGACACCGCGCGCCTGCACCACGGAAATGGTGTTGCTGGAGCGATAGAAGAAGAACTTCTCCACGGCCGCCTGCTGGGGGCGGTGCAGGCGGATCAGCTGACGCAGATCGGCGGCGATCTCCACCATCCGCTGGCCATCACTGCTGCCGGGTTCTGTGCTGATGATGCCGCAGTCCACCATCACCGGCGGCTGGCGCCGCTGCTGGGGGTTCACATCGATCACCCCATAACCCACCCGGGCCAGGCCTGGATCAATGCCCAGGATCCGCACTGGCCTCAGGCGGCCAGGGCCAGCTGGAAGGCCTCGCGGTCGTCGGGGTTGAGGCCAAACACCTGGCAGAACACCTTCACCACCCGGTCGCCTGAATCCACTGCTTCGAGGGGGTCCTTGCGCAGGCGGTGGCGCAGGCAGCAGGCCACCACGCGGGCCACATCATCGTCATTCACCTCGGTGCGCCCTTCAAACGCCGCCAGGGCGCGGGCTGCCCGGTTGGTGACGATGTCGCCCCGCAGACCATCCACCTCCAGCTGACCGCACACCTCGGAGATCTTCAGGCGCAGGTCGGGGTCCATCTCCACCGAGCCAAGCCGCTCCTGGGCTGCCACCACCTGCTGTTGCAGGGTTTGCTGCGGTTCTGTGAACTGGTTGAGGAAGCCGCTGGGATCACTGTCGAACTGGCTGCGCTGATCCACCACCTGCACCCGCTGCTCGGGGTCGCGCACGGTGCGCACTTCCACGCTCATGCCAAAGCGGTCGAGCAGCTGCGGACGCAGCTCCCCTTCCTCCGGGTTGCCGGAACCGATCAGCACAAAGCGGGCCGGGTGGCGCACGCTGACCCCCTCCCGTTCCACGGTGTTCCAACCAGAGGCCGCCGAATCCAGCAGCACGTCAACCAGGTGGTCGTCGAGCAGGTTGACCTCATCCACATAAAGCAGACCGCGGTTGGCCTTGGCCAGCAGGCCGGGCTCAAAGGCGCGCACACCTTCACTGAGGGCCTTCTCAATGTCGATCGTGCCGCAGAGGCGGTCTTCCGTGGCCCCCAAGGGCAGGTCCACCATCGGCACCTGGCAGCTGCCCTGGGTCAGGGGCTCGCCGCGGCTGAACTTCTCGCGCACCTCGGCGCTCTGCAGATCGGGATCGCTGGGGGAGCTGTTGTAGGGATCCCCAGCCACCACGGGGATTTCCGGCAGCAGGTCTGCCAGGGCCCTGATCGTGGTGGATTTGCCCGTGCCGCGGTCGCCCATGATCATCACGCCGCCGATGCGTGGATCGATCACGTTCAGCAGCAGGGCGAGCTTCATCTCCGCCTGGCCAACGATGGCGGTGAAGGGGAACACCCGGCTTTTGAGGGCCTCAGACACGGCAAA
>JAYKHZ010000069.1:0-16876 GCA_035286165.1 Synechococcus sp. | reverse complement strand
TTAAGCTTTTCGGTTGTCCAGGTGCGTCGCTCTCAGAGCGACCCGTGAACAGTATCAGAGCGTCAATCCGAACCCCAGATCGCCTCGCGGCTTCCGTTGTCCCAATCGCGCGCCTCAACTGCGCACCAAAAGAACGTAACACACGCACCTCCCCTCCTGCCACTAACCCGTAGCCCTCGCCACAGACTTCACCCCCACTTCCATTGCAATATCAATAGTTCTGACTTTTTCAAAGCGGGCATCAGAACCGATTCGCTCGCCTCGCTTCCCGGACAAAAGGGCAATCGGTTCCCGGTTGAACGGTGATGCTGGCCACAGATCTTCTGAAGGGTGCAACAGAAACTGAACAGGTATCGGATGTCTCAAGCCTGCACGCTTCAAGACAGGCTGGGAGCTACACCACTCATCCGATGCCAGGGGAGGTTTTCAAGCCTCCCTTTGCTTTCACAGCCAATGCCATGCACCAGGAGCACCAAGCGGGAAGCTTCAGATTTTCTTTGGCTAAATCGGTGGCCTTCAACACTGCTGGATCTGGCGTGCTGCCTAATTTGAGTTCCCGTAAGCGATTTACATGCATTCCAGCCAGGAGAAGCTCGGCACCTTGAAGTGGGATGGCAATGGTGAGCTCTCACCCCATGACGTGTTCATGCTGGTGAAACAGCTCAAGGCTCACGAGAGCGACAGCAGTTCCAGCCAGCTGCTGCAACTGATGAATCAGCACCGCCACAGCGCCTAAACAGCTGGGGCAAGCCCTCGGATCAACCAGTATTCCAAGGCTCCCAGGGCAACCAAGCTGAGCAGCAACAGGGAAACAAAGAGTTTGCCGCTCATGGGATTGGCTCAGCTAAGCCCAGCTTGACGACTCCAGCGAGGTTGGCAAGGGATCACGAGCCAAGGCTGACGCGCTGATAGCAGAACCAGAGCCACTGCTGGAAAAACAGATTGCGATGGGAACGCCAGAGCGTTTGCGGCAGATCAGCATCAAAATTCTGCGGCGGTGGGACATCCCCCCGCACCCGATCCCGCTCCATCTCCGCCAAAAGGCGGCCGGCGTTGTATTCAGGATGCCCCAGATGCATCAGCTGGCGCTGATCCGGGGTTTCAAAAATGCTGTACCCCACCTCATCGCCATGGGCGAGCATGCGCAAGCGCCCCTGGCGCTGGGCTGCCTCCATGGCACTGGCCTCCAGTGCTGCATGGCGGCTCTGGGGACAATGGAACACATCATCTTGGGTGCCCATCAGCGGATGACCGGGCACCAGGCTGCGCATGGGAAACACACCAAAGAGCTTTTGAGGCAGGGGTTGTTTGTCCACCCCAGCTAAGTAAGCCAGGGCAAAGCCCGCCCAGCACAGCCCCAAGGTGCTGGCGCACTGATGCCGGGCAATGCCGATCAGTTCCACCAACTCCAGCCAGTAGGTGACCTGCTCATAGGGCAGATGCTCAACCGGAGCCCCGGTGATGATCAATCCATCGAGGGGCGCTGGTTCATTGGCCTGCTCCCAGGAGCGATAGGTGCGATCGAGATGCTCGTGATCCCAGGTTTTGTAATCGTGGCTGCGCAACCGGATCCAAATCGGTTCGATCTGCAGCGGCGACAGACCAAGGGGATGCAGCAGGTTGAATTCGTACTGCATGCCCAACGGCATGATGTTGATGATGCCGATGCGCAGGGGCCGGATGTCCTGGCGCTCGGCCAGTTCAGGCTCGATCCAGGAAATCCGGTTGCGCTCAATGGCGCTGATCTTGTGGTAGTTGCGGGGCAGTATCAGCGCCATTGGCTCTCCTGAAAACGGCTCAGTTGAGAGCAGCCAGGGCCTGTTCAAAATCACCGACGATGTCGTCGATGTGCTCGATCCCCACCGACACGCGCACCATGGTGGGCGTGACTCCAGCGGAACGCTGCTCCTCATCGGAGAGCTGCTGGTGGGTGGTGGAAGCCGGGTGAATCACCAAGGTTTTGGCATCGCCCACATTGGCCAGATGGCTGGCCAGCTTCAGACCATTAATGAAGGCCACGGCATCGTCGTAACCGCCCTTGAGCGTGAACATCAGCATGCAGCCCATGCCGCGATCGGTGCAGTAGGTCTTGGCCCGCTCGTGATAAGGATCCTTTGGCAGACCGGGATAGCTGACACTCTCCACCTGGTCGTGGGCCTGCAGCCACTTGGCCAGGGCCATGGCGTTGGAGGCGTGGCGCTCCACCCTCAGGCTGAGGGTTTCCAGTCCCTGCAGCAGCATGAAGGAATTGAAGGGGCTCTGGGAGGGACCCCAATCACGCAGACCCTCAATGCGGGCGCGCAGGGCAAAGGCGATGTTGCGATCGGCCGGCAAGCCAAGCATTCCGCAGATGCCACTGCCGAAACCAAACGCATCCCAGTGCACCAGCCCGTGATAGGCCGCACTGGGCTCACTCATCAATGGGAACTTGCCATTGCCCCAGTTGAAGGTGCCGGCATCCACGATCACGCCACCCAGGCTGGTGCCGTGGCCTCCAATCCACTTGGTGGCACTTTCCACCACCACATCAGCACCGTGCTCGATCGGGCGGATCAGGGCACCTGCAGCCCCAAGGGTGTTGTCCACGATCAGGGGAATGCCGTGGTCATGGGCCAGGGCTGCAATGGCCTTGAAATCGGGAATGTTGAAGCGGGGGTTGCCCATCGCTTCGACATAAATGGCCTTGGTGTTCTCGTCGATCTGAGCCTTGAAGCTGGCCACGTCGTCGCCTTCAGCGAACTTGACCTGAATGCCCAGACGCGGGAACTGCACCTTGAACTGGTTGTAGGTGCCGCCGTAGAGGAAGGAGGTGGAGACCAGGTTGTCGCCAGCCTGCATGAAATTGGTGATGGCCAGGAATTGAGCCGACTGACCAGAGGCGGTGGCCACAGCTGCCACACCGCCTTCCAGCGCTGCCACCCGCTTTTCGAAGACGTCGGTGGTGGGGTTCATCAAGCGGGTATAGATGTTCCCGAATTCCTTGAGACCAAACAGGTTGGCGCCGTGTTCCGCATCGTTGAACACGTACGAAGAGGTCTGATAGATCGGCACCGCCCGCGCATTGGTGGTGGGATCCGCCACCTGGCCGGCATGCAGCTGCAGGGTTTCAAACCGTTGGCTCATCGAGGTGCTCGCGTTCTGCGCACCGTTCTAACTGTTGGCTTTCCAGGGCCTTGGTGCCGCGGCCAACCCCATACTCAACGGGAGAGGCCGATTCGTTGCAGCTGCCGCGAGGAGATGCGCAGCTGGTGAATGAACAAGGCACAAGCGCCAATCAGATTGAGCATGGCCAGGGCAAACAACACCGCCATGCCATTGGCCAGCTCAATTCCTGGGGTAATCAGGCTGACAAACGTGAGAAAAATCACCAGGGCGATCAGCATCACTGAGAGGGTGAGCATGCCGATGGAGCGAGTCGTCAGAGAAATGCGCTGACGCAGCACAGCGGTTTCGTAATCCAGAGCCTGGGGACCAATCAGTGGATCGGGCGCAGCCAGCAGCTGGCGGTAGCGCTCCATCACCCGCTGGCGACTGGCCGTGATCAGGCCAAGAAAATTGGTGATGGCCACCAGCAGAAAAGCCGGTGCCATGGAATTCGCAATGGCCTGGCTCAGGCCAAGACTGTGCTGCACGAGCTTCGCAAGGGAGGTAAACCCCGCAGAAGCGGGGCTGATCTATCTGCTACCTCGTACCCGGACGGGCACAGCACCACCATGCCCACTGGAATCTTGCACGAGACTCATTCCACACAATTGCTTTGGTTCGATTTCAAAGCGTTACTGGATCGCTTGCTTGAAAGCCATGCGCACCCCTCTGATCTCCCTGGGCTTGCTCAGCCTCCTGTGCTGCCTCACCACCCCCAGTCCCGCCAAAGCTGACAGCACCAAAGCGTGGTGCAGCTTGTTTGAGGCCAACGATCAGAACAACAGCCTGCCGGAACCGGTGCCTTGCCGCTTTAGCCAGAGCCAGGGCAATGCCACGGTGGTGATGCCCCAGCGCCGCTTTGACTTCCCAGCCAAGGAGCAGGGCAAGACCTACCAGCGCGATAACAGCACCGCAGGCATCGGCTTCAGCCGCAAAGGGGACTTCACCTTGGTGGTGTTCTGGCAGGACCCCCGGAAGCAATAAATCCACTGAGACAGGAATTGCTGACAGGAGCCTTGTTTGGTGGCCATTGCAACAAGAGAAGTGAAAACCACTGCTTAACTATTAAAAAGAAATCAACAATTAAACTTCATGATGATTGGTATTACACGATTTCACACATACCGTTATGGAGTGTTTCGATTGCTGGAAGTTGAACAGTCAGAAGCACTTAAAACAAGGGAGCAATTGCTATCCGAGGGCTATGTCTTCTGGGAGAACGACGCGGCGGATGGCGAAAAGGTTGTTGAGCACGTTCAAATGCTCTGAAATCTCTTGCTATGACGCAATCAAGTATCGCTCCGGCCAAGCGCAACCAAACCCAAGGTTCCAAGCCAACTTCATCCATTGCGGAGCGTGACTGACCCAGCTCAGGACGTTGAAGTCCACTGAGCCATCACATCCACTCAACCTAGGAGATCAGCAATGAACAACGGCATCACCCTCAGCCTTGGCCAGCAATTTGATATTGAAAAAACCCACCGCGACATTGATGCACTCAATGATCGAGATGCCCTCAAAGCCCTGACAAAAGACTTATTGCTGAAATGGCAGCAAGAAAAAGCCACTTGCAAACATTTAATGGCAAAACAACTGGGCCATTGGCAGAGCTAACGATTCAACCAAGTCACGCAAATTCCAGCCAGAAGGATCATTCAACCAAAGGGCTCATTGGCCTTTGGTTTCAACCACCATCGATCTGGCAACCCAGCAAGGCACCACCCACGGCCCCAACGGGGATTCCCAGCCAACGCGCTCGCCCTTGGGTCACCACAGCACCAATGCCGGCACCCACGAGACCGCCGGCAACCGTGCCCTCAATGCAGCTGTTGTTGTCCTGCGGCGGTGAAGCCTCAGCTTTGGGTTGCTGAGGCGATGGAGGCGGAGTCAACGTGATCTCCTCCTCACCCTCAAGTGCCCATGCCGGCGTGATCAGGATCAAGCTGCACAGCATCCACAGGCTTCGTTTCATGGCGTTGCCCCAGGGTGCGCGCATCGTCGCGCGGAGAATCACAGCGTCAACCGCAGCTGCGCAGGCTCCAGGCTGCCTGTTCACGGCAGGGTGAAACCGCTGTTCATGTGCTCCACATCCAGCATCACCCAGCTCAGCCACACCACAACAGCGAGCACGCCAGCCACCGCGGCCACTTTTGCTGCTGTGCGCAGTGCCACTTCCAACAGACCCACCTCTTTCATGGCAACCAGCACAGCGAACAGACATCTTCGCCCCCCGCTCCAGCCATCGGCTTGCCATCAGAGCTGATCGGGAGAAAAAGCATGGAGCCGCCACCAGCTGTTTTCCGGCACTTAGCATAAAAAAAGTCCTGTTGCTTGGCTCCAGCGCCAGCTTGTCTGCAATGGCACGCATGTTTGTCCTGCTGCTGATGGCCGGAGGCGGTTTGCTCGCGCCTGAAGCCCTGGCCCAGCACATTCATAACAACGGCACCAAAACCGCCTGCATCAACAAGCAGTGCAGGCGCCGGCCCCTCACCCAGCGCTACTTCACGGTGGACAACGCCAATGCCGGCAAAGTGCTGCGCGACATGGACATCACCTACAAAAATGATTTCACCGGCATCAAAAACCCCTACATCGGCCTGAAACGCTCCGACTGTCTGGATGGCTTTGAATTCAAACGCGCCGCCTCAGGAGAGGGCGGTGTCTGCTCCCCCAGACGCAGGCTTGACCCCCGTGCTCCGAGAGCATCAGCTGGCAGCGACTTCATGCCAGTGCTGAACACCCGCATGCGTGATGCCCTCAATGAACAGGTGTTTGATGACACCTTTGCCCAGGGCTCAGCCGTCAGCGGCGCTGCGGTGAGCAATCTGAGCCGAACCAGCATCGAAGCGGCCAAGCGCATGCTGGCCGAGATGGATCAACGCAGAGACCCCCTGATTCAAATTGAAGAGCTGAAGGAATCAGCCATCTTCCAAGCTGGCGTGGAGGGGGAGGAAGCCAGACCCAAGAACCTCCGCGCACTGATGAAGCGCACCGTCACGCTGGTCAATCAAACCTTTCAGCAGGCTGATATCACCCCGATCGATCAGGACATGTTCTCCAACACCTTCCTGGGCTCAGGCCCCCGCTTGAAGAAACGAGCCGTGGATGCCAACTTGCAGGCTCGCTAGAGCAGCAAATCAAGAGCCAGCAAGCAGGGGAAATGAGCTCTTCAGGCCACTGAACAACATCTGAACAGCGATCGACGCCAGCAGCAAACCCATCACTTTGGTGAGCACCTGCAAGGCAGAAGTGCTGATCTTGTTGGACAGCAAATCGCCAAGAGAAAAAATCAGATAAATCAGTAATGCCAACAGCACCACCACCACGGTGAGACCGATGCGACCGCTGATGGTGGCGGCATTGGGATCAGCAATCACCACCGTGAGCGTGCCAGGACCAGCCAGCAAGGGAATCCCCAGGGGGACAACCCCTTTCACCGGTGAGCTGCGGTCCCGATCCACTGACGCAGGATCATGGTGCTCCTTGGGGGGCTCTGATCTAAGCATCGACAGGCCGATCAGCAACACAATCACGCCACCGGCCGCCTGGAATGCACCGCGGCTGATGCCAAAGAAACCAAGCAGATCATTGCCAAGGAAAACCGCCAGCAAGAGCGCCACCAGGAATGTGATGGCGCTGCTGCGAGCGATGGCACGGTCACGGCGACGATCGCCATCCGTGAAGGAGAGATAGATCGGCAGATTCCCCAGGGGGTTGGAAATCGTGAAGATGGCCACAGCCGTGTTCAGCAGAGACATCCTGATCCCATCCAAATTGGGCTCAAGCTAGCCATGGTGAAGAGCAGCGCCAGCCCCATGGGCTTCAAAGCACAGCGCATTTCTTTTTTAATCGGATTGATTGAATTTCCCTTGGCTTCCCCTGGCGCCATCGGCCAAAACCCATACCTTGCCAATAACACCAAGCGGGCGTCCGAACAGGCGACCTGAGCCCATGGCCCTTCCTCTCGCGATCGATCAACAGCTCTATGTGTGGCACCACCGAGCCAAACGCGAGGCTCTGCGCTGGCACGGTGATCGCTGGAGCGCGATCCACGATCGCACCGTGGCCAAACTGCTCTACCGCTGGCAGATCATCAGCAAAGTGGAATTGCAAGACGAACTGCAACAGATTGACCAAAGCGTGACAAAGCGCTGCCTAGCAACACCAGGGCTGGGCAAATACCGGTATTCATGACCATTCAAAGGTCGCAATAGCTGATCACACCCCTGATCCAAGCGGTGGTGGGAATCTGCTCCACCACCCGAGCTTCAGCTTCAGCCCGCTGCTGACGCGGGTGGTAGCGGTGCAAATTGATCCGATCATTGTTTTTTAAATACGGGCGAATTTGATCATCACGCAGGGCAGCACGGTTGTTGTTGCACTGGTGCTGTACGGCATGCCAGCCCTCATGCTTCAAAGTGCTGAGCAATTCTTCCGCATTGCGCTGGTGATTGTCTTGGCAAATGACCACCGTGTTGAGGCTTGGGCGATAAAAGCCGAGAATTCCTGGCCTGCAGCCTGGATAACCCATCGACCACAACACCTTGGTGCCCATGCGCTCGATGGTTTCCTCCACGCCCATCAACTCTGGCGTGAACGCCTGAGCCGGAGCAACAAGACACAGCAGCAGGGCCGCAAGCCTTTTCACCACACAAACGGTGTATCGGACAAACCCTCACGCAGGGACGGAACACCTGGGCCACGCTGTTGCTGCTGAGCTCTGCGTTTCACCGCGGCCATGAACACCTTGGCCAGCCTGTTGCAGCCACCTTTGCGGCTAATCCACTGGCGCACATGGGCGCGGAAGCCAGTGGTCTTGGAGATGGCATTCACCTCACCAGACGCCAGACCCTTCCTCACCAGGTAGCGGTTACCCACCTGCTGGGCCTTGGCTTTGCTCATCAAACCCGACTTGTACAGGCACCAGCTGTACCCCACCCCCACCACCGCGGTTCGATACTCCTGCTTGGTGAATGCAGCGGCGGGCTGGGCGGCCAACAACAACGCTGCCAGAGAGGAGCTTGTGATCAGCCTGCAGCGCATGCCCAGGGCTCAAAAAAAGATGTAAGGAGAATCTAGGCCGGTTGAACAATGGGGCCACTCACCCCAGAAGACCTTCTGAGCCGCCACCACCATTAAGCGATAACAGCATCAGCACCACCACAACGGCAGCCATCAGCAGCACCACCTGCCACACCTCGCCGTCACCACTCATGGAAATCCCTTCACTGCGCCTGTTGTAACCATGGCTCAGCCAACTCTCAGCGGAACAACAGCTGGATCTGAGCCATTCCCAGAACCTTTGCACGTAAACAACCAGAGCATTGTTCCGTAGCCATGCCCATGCCTCACCGCAGCGGACGGATGATCTTCAAAGCGGACACCAGGCGTCACCACACAGGCCTCTGGAGCCTGATGGCCATCACGCCAGTAGTGCTCTGGATCATGGGCAGCCTGGGCTGGATGCCCTTGGCTCCAGAGGCACCGCAACCGGCGAACATGATGCTGGGTGAGCGCTGATGGGCACCAAGCTGCCCCCACAGCCCACGTGCCCTTGAGCACGTGGCGGATGCAGAGCAGGGCCGAACGACATAAGGTTCGGCCAAGAGCGTTTCCGGGACCACCGCCATCGTGAGTGCAGCCGAGGCGTACTCCCCCCAGCAACTGGCCCATTGGGGGCTCTTGCGGCAAGTGCGCCGTGAAGCGTTGATCGATGGCTGCATCAAAGACGTTCCCCCACCCGAACCGGAAACCTTCAAGAAACTGCTGGAGCAATGGTGCGCCCAGCTCCGTATCGACTCCCCCCAGGCCCTGCAGCGCTGGCAACAGCAACAGGGGCTGAGCGCTGACGAGTGGCAGGCCTTTGTGGCGCGGCGCTGGCGCTGGCTGAACTGGTGTGAAACCAGCTTTGCCAACAAACTGAACAGCCATTACCTGGAGCGCAAACCGCAGCTGGATCAGGTGAGCTATTCGCTGCTGCGGGTTTCAGACCAGGCCCTCGCCAACGAGCTCTATCTGCGCATCAAGGAAGGGGAAGCCAGTTTTGATGAGGTGGCCAGCGACTATTCAGAAGGCCCTGAAAAAAACCAGGGCGGCCGCCTCGGGCCAGTGCCTTTGAGTCAGCCACATCCGATGTTGGCCAAGTTGCTGCAGGTGAGCAGCCCCGCCCAGCTTTGGCCCCCCAAACAACTGGAAAGCTGGTGGATCGTGGTGCGCCTCGAGGAACTGCACTGCGCTGAACTCACCGCTGAACTCAAGCAGCGACTGGCCCTGGAGCTGGGGGATCTTCACCTGGAGCAGCAGCTGGGGGAGGTCAAGGGGATGACAGACGTTTCGCCTCGCCCTGCCTAAGGTTTCGCCATGGTGAGTGCGCAGTCACAGCAAGGACTCAGCGGTTGGGGAGCGCTGGAGCAATTGCCGGCTCAGCTGCAACAGCAACTGCACGCTGAGCTCAAACCCTTGCAGCTCAAACCCGGACAGCAGCTGAATGATCTGCAGCACCTTCCCCCCGGGGTGGTGAGGATCACAAGCGGCCAGATGCGCCTGCTGGGCCTTGACCAACGCAAGGAATTGTTCACTCTCGAGCGCTTCGGCCCCGGTGAACTGGTGGGGGTGGAACAGCTGCTCCGGGGGGTCACCGGTCAGGCCCTCGCTGCCTCCACGGCGGTGGAAGCGTTGGTGCTGCCAACGGAGATCTTTCTCAAGTTGGTGGAAGCCAACCCCGAGCTGCTGGAAGCTTTTCGCACCCTGCGCGCCTGGGAGCTGTACGCGGTCACCGCGGCGCGCCAGGATCCCCGCCATCCAGCGGCCAGTGAACTGCTGCAGTGGGCCCAGGGCGAATGCAGCCTGGCGGAGCATCAGGTGAAGCTGCTGGGCAGCGGTTCCCACGAACTTCCCGTGGATTCCGGCCTCTGGCTGGTGAGCAGCGCCAATGTGGAGAACCAAACCCCTGGCACGCTGCTGCAAAGCCCGGTGAAGTTGGAGGTGCTGGGGCGGCTGCCGGCCCGGTTGCTCCCCTTGCCCGCCCACTGGCCCCCCCAGCGCCAACTCGATCCCAAGCAGGGTGCATTGGCCACCGCCAGCGCTGGGGCGATGGCCCCAGGCAGTGACGCAGAAGCCGAGGATCAGCTCCCCAGCAATGCCGCGCAGCTGCAGCGCGAAGCCCTGGAGGATTGGTATGGCCGCCTCAGGGATGACGGCAGTTTTCCGCAGCACAACGGCAAAGGGGAGGTGGCTGAGCCGCTGGCATGCCTGCGCATGCTTTCGCGCCACTTTGATCTGCCCTTCCGCAAGGACGTGCTGCAGCGGATCTTGAGCGACCAGCTGCAACGGGCTGGCGAGGCTGGGCTGGGGCTGCAGCCCCTGGCCGCCATCTGTGATCTGCTCGCGCTTCGGGCCACCGGACTTCAACCCGGCAGTGCGGAGCTGCTCTGCCGCACCCCCTTTCCAGCCCTCACCCTGATCGACGGCCACCCACTGGTGCTGTGGGAGTCCCGCGATGGCCAGATTCTGGTGGGGGATCCACGCCAGGGCCAGAGCTGGCAGCTGGCCACTGATCTCCTGGCCCGCGCCGAAGGGGAACAGCTGGCCCTGCTCACCGTGGAGCGCAACTCCAACGCCCCCAAAGCCCGCTTTGGACTGAGCTGGTTCATTCCCGCCATCCAGAAGCACAAGGGCGCCCTGATTCAGGTGGTGATCACCAGCTTCTTTGTGCAGCTGCTGCAGCTGTTCAATCCGCTGCTGATTCAGCAAATCATCGATGCGGTGATCAGCCAGGGCAATTTCTCCACCCTCAATGTGTACGGCACGCTGCTGGTGGCGATGGCCCTGGCCCAGGCCCTGTTGGGGGCACTGCGCACCTACCTCTTCTCAGACACCACCAACCGGATCGACATCTCCCTGGGGGCAACGATCATTCACCACCTGCTGCGATTGCCGCTGGGCTATTTCGCCAAGCGCCCGGTGGGGGAGGTGAGCAGTCGCATCGCTGAACTGGAGAAGATTCGCAGCTTCCTCACCGGTACGGCGCTGACGGTGCTGCTGGATGCGGTGTTCTCGGTGGTGTACATCGCCGTGATGATGGCGTACTCGGTGACGCTCACCTTTGCCTCGCTGGCGGTGGTGCCCCTCTTTGTGGGGCTCACCATGGGGGTAGCCCCCATCATCCGGCGCCAGATCCGCCAGAAGGCTGAGGCCAACGCCAAGGTGCAGAGCCACCTGGTGGAAACCCTCTCCGGCATGGAAACGGTGAAGGGGCAAGGCATGGAGTTGCCCAGCGTGTGGCGCTGGGAGCAGCTCTATGGCGGCCAGATCGAAGCGGGCTTTCGCAACACGATCACCAGCACCGCCGCCGGATCCACCAATCAGTTCCTCGGCCAGGTGTCGAGCCTGGTGGTGATCTGGGTGGGGGCGATTTTGGTGCTCAAAGGGGAGCTCACCGTGGGGGCACTGATCGCCTTCCGCATCCTCTCGGGATATGTGAACACCCCGATCCTGCGGCTGGCGGGGCTCTGGCAGAACTTCCAGGAAACGGCGTTATCGCTCGAACGCCTCTCCGACATCGTGGATCACAAGGAGGAGATCGAAATCGCCGGCGAAGGCTTACCGCCATTGCCTCCGATCCAAGGCGCAGTGAGCTATGAGGCGGTGAATTTCCGCTTCGGTAGCAGTGGGCCGCTGCAGCTGCTGAATGTGAGCTTTGAGATTCCAGCCGGCAGCTTTGTGGGCATCGTTGGCAGCTCAGGTTCAGGCAAGAGCACCATGCTCAAACTGCTCACCCGCCTGTTTGACCCACTGGAGGGATCGATCCGCATCGATGGCTACGACATCGCCAAAGTGGATCTCTATTCCCTGCGTAGCCAGGTGGGGGTAGTCCCCCAGGACAGCCTGCTGTTCGATGGCACCGTTCAGGCCAACCTGGCCCTGAGCCGGCCTGATGCCAGCTTTGAGGAGATCACCGGTGCCGCCCAGGTGGCCTGCGCCCACGATTTCATCCAATCGCTGCCGGGGGGCTACTCCAGCTCCGTTGGGGAGCGGGGCTCAGCCCTCTCCGGTGGTCAGCGCCAGCGCATGGCCATCGCCCGCATGGTGCTCAAGCGTCCGCGCCTGCTGGTGCTCGATGAAGCCACCAGCGCCCTGGATGTGGACACCGAACAGCAGGTGACCCGCAATCTGGCGGAGGTGTACCGCGGCAGCACCGTGCTGTTCATCACCCATCGCCTCGGCAGCCTGCGCCATGCCGATCGCATCCTGGTGATGCACGAAGGCAGCCTGGTGGAGCAGGGCACCCACAACGAACTGATCAAACTGGGCGGCCGCTACGCCACCCTCTATCGCCAACAGGAGGCCGCCCAGGAATGAGCCTGCCCACCCCTCCCGGCGCTGACGAGCAGCAATCCAACGCCATCGTGCCCTCCCCCGGAGGAGGTCTCAAACCCCTGGCGCACCAGGAAGTGCGCTACAAAGCAGCCCCCACCTGGACCCGGGCCTTGCAGTGGGCCATCGTTGGGATCGTGGGATTCGGTGTGGTGTACGCCGTGGTGGCCCGCATCGACGAGGTGGTGATCGCCAAGGGGGAATTGCAGGGCATGGGGGCGGAACGGCCCATCAAGGCACCGGTTCAAGGGGTGGTGTCAGCCATTCCGGTGAAGGAGGGCCAGGAGGTGAAGCCCGGCCAGGTGCTGCTGCAGTTCGATCCGGATGTGAACAAGGAGCGGCTGAGTTCCCTCAAGCAGCAGAAGCAGCTGGAGGCACAACGGCTGGACAAGGAAACCGTGGCGTTTGCAGCCAGAGAAGACAGCCTGGAGGCCAAATTGGCCAGCCTCAAACTGACCCTGGCCACCAACCAGGACATCCTCAACCGCATGCAGCCGCTGGTGGAGCAGGGGGCGATGTCAGAGGTGCAGTATCTGCAGCAGAAAAACCAGCTGCAGGAGGTGAGCTCTGAGATCGCCCAGAGCGAAGCACGCTTGCGGGAAGTGCAGGCTGAATCGATCAAGAACATCCAGCAGATTCGCCGTGAACTGGCCAACCTGCAGCGCCAGATCGTGGAAACCAGCAAGGCCCAGGAATACGAGGCCCTGCGTTCCCCCATCCGCGGCCATGTGTTTGATCTGGTGCCCTCAAGCCCTGGCTACGCCGCCAGCAATGGGGAAACCCTGCTGAAGATCGTGCCGATCGGTGCGGTGGAGGCCCAGGTGTTTGTGAACAACGCCAATATCGGCTTTCTGCGCCCCAAGATGGCTGCCCAGGTGCGGGTGGATGCCTACCCCTTCACCCAGTTCGGCGATATTCCAGGTCAGCTCAAATCCATCGGCAAGGAAGCCCTGCCGCCGGATCAACAGAACCCCGAATCGCGCTTCAGCGTGATGGTGAGCCTGGAGCGCCAGTTCCTTGAACGCAAGGGCAAGCGTTATCCCATCAGCGCCGGCCAGAGCGTGGCGGTGAACTTCATCGTGCGCGACAAGCCGGTGATCAGCCTGCTCACCGATGCGGTGGAGAAATCTCTCGATTCCCTGCGGGGCGTGAAAACCGACCAACCCTGATGTTGCGCTCCCTAGTGCTGGCCTTATCACTCCCCGTTGTGGTGCAGGCTGCTGCCAACGCCGCCGAGTTGGAGCTGCGCCGCAGTGGCCGCAACGACAACCAGGGCGCCCCGGTGTGGATCCTGCAGCTCAGGGCCGACGGCAGCATCCGCCAGCAGTGGCCAGCCAGCGCCAGTGCCGCTGCACACCAACAGCTGGATCGCCGCTGGAGCCCTGGTAATGGTTCACCGCTGCCGAAGGGCCGCTACCGGGTGGGGCCACCGGAACCCTGGGGCAGCGACATCTGGCTGCAGCTGGATCCCCTCTTCCCCACCAGCCGCAGCGCCCTGGGTATCCACAACTGCTACCCGGGGGTGGGCTGCATCTGCCTTCCTGATCGGCAGCAACTGGGCAGCCTGGCGGACGCGGTGCGCCGCCATGGCATCACTCGGCTCACGGTGCTGGATTGATCAGCGCGGCCACACCACACACCAGCCACCAGCATCAGATCCGTGTGAATGGCTTCAGCGGCGTGCACCAATGGAGGCCATCCTGAAACCATGAGCGCCACCGCACTGCCGTTAGTCAAGAGCTGGTGCCAGCAACGGCAACAGGACGGAGCCAAACTGCTCGGCCTCTGCGCTCCTCCGGGGAGCGGCAAAAGCTGGCTCAGCCGCCAGCTGGGGCACGCGGTGGTTGCCGTTTCAATCGATGATCTCTATTGGCCCCAGCCCAAACTGCAGCAGCACCAGCGCGGACTTCCGGGCAGCCATGACCTGCCGCGTCTGGCCCAGCTGCTGGATGAATTTCGCGCCAAGGGCCGCACCCTGGTGCCGCGGTTCGACAAAACCCTGGCCGCTGGCGCGGGTGATCGGGTGCAGGACGAACCACTGGCCGGTTCACTGCTGCTGCTGGAGGGGTGGTGTGTGGGTAGTCGCTGCCACCCAGAGCTGAGGAGCTATGAGGCGATCTGGCAGCGACTGGATGGGTTGCTGGTGCTCATACCGCCCAGCCACAACCACGTGCTGCGCTGGCGCCTGCAGGCTGAAGCGCGCCAGCGTCGCCGCGGCGGAGGTGCCCTATCCGCTGAAGCCGTGACAGCGATGATGCGGCGCTACTACAGCTGCCTCCCCCCTGAGCAGTGCTTTCAACCGTTGCTGCAAAGCCCCCAGCTGCCCACCTGGAGCCTGCAGTTGGACCATCGCCGGCGGCCCTTGGGAGGGATCACTCAGGTGCCGTTATCACCGAACTCCTGATCAACGCCCTCATCGGGGTTGAACTCGTTCCAACCCGGGCTGGCCTCCTCGTCTAAGCCAAAGCGGGCCTCAATGTCGTCGGTGAGGGTGTCGCCGGTGGGTTCGGTATCGCAGGTGATGCTGCCGCCGGGCGCCGTGGTGCAATCACTGAATTCAACGCCCGCCTGAACTGGCAGAGCCGCCAGCACAAGTAGGAACACAAGCCTCACAATGGTGCGCGTTCGAGCTTTGGCTGCCCTTCCCATGTACACCGACTGGACCTCCGTGATCCTGCTGCTGCTCACCGCTGCACCCCTGGCCGTGGTGGTGGTGGTCACCGGACTGTTCATCTACCGCCAGCAGACGAAGCGCTGAGAACAGCTGCAGTCAGGGATTGCCTGGGTTGGGTCTGGATCAGCCCCCCCCCCAGGCAATGCAAACAGGTGCTGCAGTTGTCTGGACCCTGGCGCAGGACACCGCTACCGCCACAGGCAGTGCATCGGACCGGGCGTGAGGCAGCAGCCGGACCGAGGTCAGAGGAGGGCATTACGACGTTGTCTTAATGATCCCAGTGTGGAGAATTCAGGCGCTTTTGATCCCGAACAGTTCCTTAAGAATTGCCCTTAAGTGGAAGATTTTTCAGCCCCGTGGAATCGCCAGCGGCTGATGCCCTGCCGCCGCCCCACGAATTTGATCAGGACAGCGCTGCAGGTGTTGCAGCAACTCCTGAGCTGAGATGGACTGGCCGGCTTCAAGCCAGCCGCACTCAGCTGCCCACTCCCCGATCAAGGCTTCGGCGCTGCCGCCCTGCTCGCGCCAGGCCTGCAAGCCTTCAGACCCATCCCGCTTGGCCAGGCGCTCGCCGCTGGCATCCCGCAGCAGGGGCACATGCCAGTAACGGGGGGGCTCACAGCCCAGCAGTTGCATCAAGGCCCGCTGGGGAGCCGTTGAAACCCATAAATCCTCGCCGCGCACCACGGTGGTGATGCCGCACCAGAGTTCATCCACTGCCGTGGCCAGGTGATAGGCCAGAAAGCCATCAGCCCGGCGCAACACCACATCACCCACCTCCGTGGGGCCATCCAACCGGCAGGGGCTCTGGCCGGCTTCCTGCCAGGACAACGCTCCAGCAGCCAACCGGAGGCGCCAACTGGGCCAGCGCCCCTGACGGGCACGCCAATCGGCTGGCTGGGCGCGGCAGGTGCCGGGATAGAGGGGCCAGGCGCCATGGGGTGCCGACACATCAGCCAGCATCCGGCGGCTGCAATAGCACGGATAGACCAGCCCGCTGCGGCGCAGGGCGGAAAGCAGTGAGTTGTAGAGCCCGCGGCGGTTGCTCTGCAGCAGGGGCTCCCCATCCCAGGTGAGTCCTAACCACTGCAGATCAGCCAAGGCCAAGGCTTGTGCACCCGGCCGCAGGCGTGGTGTGTCGAGATCATCAAAACGCAGCAGCCAGGTGGCCCCGCTTAGGCGCGCCTGCAGCCATGAGAGCAATGCCGTGCGCAGGTTACCGCGGTGCAACGGTCCACTGGGGGTGGGGGCATAGCGGCCACAGGGCTGCAGCGCCCGCTGGGCCTGGGCAGCAAAAAGCGCCTCCCGCAGATGGGCGGGAAGCGCTTGGTTCAGTTCGGTTGCGATGGGGGGATGGGTCACCCGAAGGGGATCAGCCCTGCACGCGATCTTTGAACATCTTGCCAGCGGTGAAGGCAGGCACCTTCTTGGCGGGGATGGCGATCTTTTCGCCGGTTTTGGGGTTGAGACCCTGACGGGCGGAGCGCTCGCGCGACTCAAAGGAACCGAAGCCGAGGATCGACACCTTTTTGCCTTCAACGACGGAGTCGATGATTGTCTCGATGGCGGCATCCACCACCAGGGAGACATCGGTCTTGGTGAGCTCGGTGCGAGCAGCCACCAGATTCACCAGATCAGCTTTGTTCATGGGGAGGGAAGCGTGGAGTTGCGAGTCGGCAGGGC
>JAYKHZ010000068.1:0-19975 GCA_035286165.1 Synechococcus sp. | reverse complement strand
AGTTGATCACTCCGGACTCCTTGAATTCCTCGTAGAGGTCGTTGCCCTCACGGGTGCGCTCACCCACGCCACCGAACACAGACACACCGCCGTGCTCCTTGGCGATGTTGTTGATCAGCTCCTGGATCAGCACGGTCTTGCCCACGCCGGCACCGCCGAACAGGCCGACCTTGCCGCCCTGGCGATAGGGAGCCAGCAGGTCGATCACCTTGATGCCGGTCTCGAACACCTTGGGCTTGGTCTCCAGCTCGGTGAGCTTGGGAGCGCCGCGGTGAATCGGAGCGGTGGCTTCGGTTTTGACAGGACCCTGCTCGTCGACGGGCTCGCCGAGCACGTTCATGATGCGGCCGAGGGTGCCTTCGCCCACGGGCACAGAGATCGGGGCGCCGGTGTCGATGGCTTCCATGCCACGGACCAGACCGTCGGTGCCGCTCATGGCCACCGCGCGAATGCGGTGATCGCCGAGGAGCTGCTGAACCTCAGCAGTCAGAGCAATGTCTTGTCCTGCGGTGTTTTTACCCTCGATCCGCAGAGCGTTGTAGATGCGAGGCAGCTTGCCGGCGGGGAATTCAACGTCGAGCACAGGACCAATGACCTGGCGGACGACTCCTTTCGTACCGGACGTGGCTTTTGCTGCTGCGGCCATGGGTTAAAGCGTTGGGGCGGAAAGGCAGCGCCTTTCGGGCCGGGCAACCTTACCACTGCATTCGCGCTCTTTTCGGGGAGGTTCGGGGAACCGTCCATCCGTCCCAATTGCGACACGGAACGTCACAGGGATACGTTGGCACTCGAGGGCTGTGAGTGCCAGATCGGTGCTGCAGGCTCTCGCCACCAAGCTCTGAGAACAACCATCCACGTATGGCTGCCGTATCCCTCAGCGTGTCCACCGTGAAGCCTCTCGGTGACCGCATCTTCATCAAGGTCTCTGCTTCCGACGAGAAAACCGCCGGCGGCATCCTTCTCCCCGACACCGCCCAGGAAAAGCCCCAAGTGGGCGAAGTCGTCCAGGTGGGTGCTGGCAAGCGCAACGACGACGGCAGCCGTCAGGCTCCCGAAGTGAGCGTTGGCGACAAGGTTCTGTATTCCAAGTACGCCGGTACCGACATCAAGCTCGGCAGCGACGAGTACGTGCTGCTCAGCGAGAAAGACATCCTGGCAGTCGTCTCCTGATCGCTCTGCTGATCCCCTAAACGCTTCCTTTTCCCCTCCTCTTATGGCTAAGCGCATCATTTACAACGAGCAGGCTCGCCGCGCTCTTGAAAAAGGCATCGACATCCTCACCGAGTCGGTTGCTGTCACCCTCGGCCCCAAGGGCCGCAACGTGGTGCTCGAGAAGAAGTTCGGCGCTCCCCAGATCATTAACGACGGCGTCACCATCGCCAAGGAGATCGAGCTCGAGGACCACATCGAGAACACCGGTGTGTCCCTGATCCGTCAGGCCGCCTCCAAAACCAACGATGCTGCTGGCGACGGCACCACCACCGCCACCGTCCTGGCCCACGCCATGGTCAAGGCTGGTCTGCGCAACGTGGCTGCTGGCGCCAACGCCATCTCCCTGAAGCGCGGCATCGATCAGGCCGCTGTGTTCCTCGTGGGCAAGATCCAGGAGAACGCCAAGCCGATCACCGACAACACCTCCATCGCTCAGGTGGGTGCCA
This sequence comes from Synechococcus sp., assembly GCA_035286165.1. Taxonomy (GTDB): domain Bacteria; phylum Cyanobacteriota; class Cyanobacteriia; order PCC-6307; family Cyanobiaceae; genus RCC307. The sequence continues at coordinate 18,317 of JAYKHZ010000068.1, read as the reverse complement.
TCTCCGCCGGCAACGACGATGAAGTCGGCAAGATGATCGCCGACGCCATGGAGAAGGTCGGCAAAGAGGGCGTGATCTCCCTGGAAGAAGGCAAGTCCATGACCACCGAGCTGGAGGTCACTGAGGGCATGCGTTTCGACAAGGGCTACATCTCCCCTTATTTCGCCACCGACACCGACCGCATGGAAGCGGTGCTCGAAGAGCCCTACATCCTGCTGACCGACAAGAAGATCGGCCTGGTTCAGGACCTGGTGCCCGTGCTCGAGGCCATCGCCCGCACCGGCAAGCCTCTGCTGATCATTGCCGAGGACATCGAGAAGGAAGCCCTGGCCACCTTGGTGGTGAACCGCCTGCGCGGCGTTCTGAACGTGGCTGCCGTGAAGGCCCCTGGCTTCGGCGATCGCCGTAAGGCCATGCTCGAAGACATGGCTGTGCTGACCGCTGGTCAGCTGATCACTGAGGACGCTGGCCTCAAGATCGAAAACGCCAAGATCGAGATGCTGGGCACCGCCCGTCGCGTCACCATCAACAAGGACACCACCACCATCGTTGCCGAAGGCAATGAAGTGGCAGTGAAGGCTCGCTGCGAGCAGATCCGTAAGCAGATGGACGAAACCGAGTCCACCTACGACAAGGAGAAGCTGCAGGAGCGTCTGGCCAAGCTGGCCGGTGGTGTGGCCGTGGTGAAGGTGGGCGCAGCCACCGAAACCGAGATGAAGGACAAGAAGCTTCGCCTCGAAGACGCCATCAACGCCACCAAGGCAGCTGTTGAAGAGGGCATCGTCCCCGGCGGCGGCACCACCCTGGCTCACCTGGCTCCTGCCCTGAACGAGTGGGCCACCCAGAACCTCAGTGGTGAAGAGCTGATCGGCGCCAACATCGTTGCTCAGGCCCTCGATGCTCCCCTCAAGCGCATCGCTGAAAACGCTGGTGCCAACGGCTCTGTTGTGGCTGAGAACGTGCGCCACAAGCCCTTCAGCGAAGGCTTCAACGCTGCCTCCGGTGAGTACGTCGACATGCTGGCTGCCGGCATCATCGACCCTGCCAAGGTGACCCGCTCTGGTCTGCAGAACTCTGCTTCCATCGCTGGCATGGTGCTCACCACCGAGTGCATCGTGGTGGATCTGCCCGAGAAGAAGGAAGCTGCTCCTGCCGCTGGCGGCATGGGTGGTGGCATGGGTGGCGATTTCGACTATTGATCGAATGCCCCTGGGGGTTCAGCCGAACCCCCTGCCATTGGCAACCTGCTTTGCGCCCCTTCGGGGGCGCTTTTTTATGGGTTGCGTCGCGTCTCCAAGGGAGACACCACCTCCGCTGCCTAGGCATGGCTATGCAGCTCTAGACAAGGCTCGGTAAAGCTGCAGCTTCCCTCAAGGGGCTACCAGTCGATGGGCGCACTTGCTCTGGCCTGCAAACAGCCTCCTGCCTATACGCGTATTGGCTTGCTTGGGCGTGCTGATGGTTGTTCGCCGTTGTGGTTTGGCTGTTCGGTGGAGGAGTTCGCTTTGATCAAGGCAAGCAGCACGCCATGCAGGCTTGGTTGGGTTGGTGTTGGCGCGGGATTCGTCACCGTTTAAGCGGCTGTGGTGCTCTGGCCTGCTTGGTTCAATGCGTCTTGGCTTGGCCCATTAGGGTTTGCTTCTGATGTGAAGCCTGGTGTGTCTCGTCCTGGTGCGTTTGCAGCAAACTTTGCTCCAGACACCCTGGATCGTTTTCGGGAGCTCTGTAAACAGCAGGGGCGCCAATACACCAAGGTTTTGGAGCGCTTGGCTGAGCTTTATCTCGAAACCGGAGGTGCTGTCTTGGATGGCCCAGGTGGTGCTCACTCCCCAGCTCCTGATGCCAAGAAGCGACAGGTGCAGGTGGAGTCGCTTCAGAACAAGTTGCTGGAAGACCTGCTCAAACGTGTGGAGTGGCTCGAGAAGCAAAAAGTGAAAACCGATTATGAGCTCGAGCGGCTGCAGAAAGGTGTGGCATTTCTGCGTGCAGGCTTGAACGAGCCCTGACTTTTCATTCTAATGATTCGGGATTTAACATGAGTTAAAGTAATTGCAGCTTGATTGATTCAGGTAATTTTAATGTCGTTTGAGGTTTGAAGCTGAAGCTGTTGCAGCCTCATTGAAACCATTTCTTTCAGGGATTCTAAGAAGTCTTGAGTGAATATCTCTGGCTGGAATATGGCTGATTGAAGTAATGTTGATCTTAGGGAATGTCGCATTTGTTGCCGTAAGGGGCGATTGTTAGCGATTTTGCTGGCGACTTTGACGTATTGCTCTTGTGTTTGGCAGATGAATTGATCTAGCTTGCAGTGGTGAAGAATGGAAGCTGATGCGCGTTGGTGGATGGAGATACCGGAAAGAGTAATCACAGGTACCCCCATCCAGATGGTATCCAGCGTGGTGGTGGTTCCTGTGTAGGGAAATGTGTCAAGAGCAATATCAATTTCGTTATAGGTTTCAAGGAAGGTCGAACTGCCATGCAGGGATTGATCTCTAAAGATGATTTGATCTTTGCTGATGCCATTGCTGTTGAATTCTCGCATTAAGTTCTCTTGTACTTTTGTGCACGAGAGTTCTGACCTTGCAATCAGTAGTTTGGAGTTGTTGACACGCTTAAGAGTATCTGACCATGTTTTGATTGCGTCTTTTGTGTATTTTCTGGGGTTATTTAAAGTGCCAAATGTGATGAATTGGTTTGTCTCTTCTGGAAGCTGTTTTGTGATTGGGTGCTGACTCATCGTTTCCATACATAAAAATGGTCCTTTTTTGGCGACAGGAGTTTCACTGCAGATGGTCTTGAGTAATTCATTCTCGAGGTATTTGTCAATTAAGATGAAATCCATATGCTCTGCGCCGCTAGAGGCCGGGTAGCCAAGCCATGTGAGCTGCAAAGAGGCTGCTCTTTGATTGAAGATATCTAATCTGTTGCGTCGTGTATGCCCTGAAAGATCGATTAAAATATCGATATTTTGTTTTTGAATGAGTGCTAGCAGTTCATTTGTGCTCAGGTCGTGAGCATTGTGGTAGGAGTGAATATGTTTTTTGGCATCTTCATTTTTTTTAGAATCGTCTGTGTTGAGCTCGCAGGAGTCAAAGAGGCTTACTTTGATGCCCTTGGCTTTAAGCTCTTTTAGTAGGGGGGGGAGAAATCGCATTACAACATGTTCTCTGAAGTCGCCGCTAATAAAGCCAAGATTTGGGGAAAATGTTTGCTGATTGAGAAGGTGAGAGAGCTGGTTGAGTTGATCGTCCAGATTGAATTTACTCTGTATCTCAAAGTTTAGGCTCCGTTTTTGATTTATTGACTTGACATTTTTTAAGTATCTTAGGTGGTCCTCAAGGCAAGAGTCGTGATGGAGGCTCTCGAGTGGGTATATGCCTAAAAATTTTATACATTCAGGATCATCGCTGTTTAGCAGTTCTTCGATGCAGTCACGCGTTTCTTGGGGAGAGTAGGAGAAGCTGCATGTTCGTTGGAGTAGTGGAGAGCAAGCTAGTCTGCTGATTGTGTTTTTTGGTTGAATTGCCAAGGCTTTTTCTGCATGTAAGAGTGCTTTATCTGTCTGGTTGGAATCGCCAAACGCAAACATGAGCCTGAGGTGAAGATCTGCATTATCTGGTTCAAGCTCGAGGGCTTTAAGGAAGAATTCCGTAGAGCGTAATGCATGCCCCTTGTCTTTTGAAATCTGACCAATTTTGGTCCACGCTTTTGCATTATTTGGTTGAATTTTTACTGTTTTTGCGTAGGATTTTAATGCTTCATGGTGATTCTTTAGTGATTCGTATGAGTTGCCTAGATTCCAATGGCTCTCGGCTTTATTGGGGTTTAATTGATATGCTTTGAGGTAAAAAGAGTGTGCTTCTGTGATGCGGTTTTGTTTCTTGAGAATATTTGCGTATAGAGTGTTGATTTCAAAGTTGTCGGGATTTTTGTTTAGTGCTTTTGAGCAGTAATGATTGGCTTCGTCGAGCTTATTGGTGCTCTTGAGTGCTTTGCTGATGTTGTAAAGTGCTGCGAGATTGTCAGGGTTGATGGACAGCGCTTGCTTGAGCAATACAATCCCTTGTTGAGTGTTGTTTTGGTTGAAATGTAATGTTGCTAGGTGGCAGTAGTCGAGGAAGTCGACGTGCTTGGTGTTGATAAGCTGTTCGTAGATTTTTTGCGACTGCTCAATTTGTTTGTGCCTATAGAGGCTATTAGCAGTATTTCGCAGTGCTATAGCCTCTTTTGTATTGAGTAATAGGTTTTGGTTGTCTCTGGGTTTGGCGTTGAACCCCCTGGATGGCTGGTTATGTTGCCTTTGGTGGGGTTTCACGGAATCGCCTCGGGGCTAATTCAAGCTATCCAGGCGATTTGTTGGGGTGTTAAGGCTTCTGCTTTTGTTTTGATCGCCAGGGGGAGGTGAGCTTCTGTGAAGCTCCGCCTCGGGATCCCCCGGAATGTTCATGGTGAACATTCCGGGGGATCCTCGGGCTGAAACGGTAGTCAGGACTACTGCGAATTTTTTGTGATAGCCCCTCGATTGCGGCGCTTCCTGGTCGCGCTGCTGGTGGTTCCCGCCATTCAGTTGTTGAGTGCAGCCTTGCTGCCGGCCCACGGGGCCGACGCGGCCGACGTGGCCCTCAAGGATGCCGATAACACGTTGATCTTGATCTCAGCGGCGATGGTGCTGCTGATGACGCCAGGCCTGGCGTTCTTTTACGGCGGCTTTGTGCAAGCCCGCAACGTGCTCAACACGATGGCGATGAGCTTCGTGATGATGGGCATCGCCACCCTCGTATGGGTGGCGTTCGGCTTCAGCATCGCCTTCTCCGATGGCGGTGCGTTGAATGCGGTGGTGGGCAACCCCTTCAGTTACGCCATGCTGGAGAACCTCCCATCGTCGTGGGAGCCCCTGGCCATCCCAGGCCTCAGCTTTGCCCTGTTCCAGGGCATGTTTGCGATCATCACCCCGGCGCTGATTTCAGGTGCCCTGGTGGAACGCATCAGCTTCCGCTTCTGGTGTGTGTTCACGCCGGTCTGGCTGTTGGTGGTTTACGCCCCCTTGGCCCATATGGTCTGGGGCGGTGGTTTCCTTGGCAAAGATCTGGATTTTGCCGGTGGCACCGTGGTGCACATCAGTTCAGGCGTGTCGGCCCTGGTGCTGGCGGCTCTGGTGGGTTCTCGGCGCCAATGGCCCAGCTCCGTGCGGCCGCCCCATGACGTGAGTCAGATCCTGCTGGGCACTGGCCTGCTTTGGTTTGGTTGGTTTGGTTTCAATGGCGGCAGTCAGCTTGCTGTTGGCGGGGCTGAGCTGCCGTTCACCACCACCCATATTTCAGCTTCGGCCGGTTTGGTGGCCTGGGCGCTGGTGGATACCTGGCGCGATGGCAAGCCCACAGCGGTGGGGATGGCAACAGGTGCTGTCGCTGGTTTGGTGGGCATTACCCCCGGTGCTGGTTTTGTAACCCCCGCCGCAGGCATGGCGATCGGCGCAATCACGGCGGTGCTCTGTTATTTCTCGGTGCAACTCAAGATGCGGTTGCGTTTTGATGATTCGCTCGACACCTATGCCGTCCATGGCGTGGGCGGCACGATAGGGGCGCTGTTAACCGGCGTGTTTGCCAGTGCTGAATTGATCGCAACCCACCCTGCCGCCAAAGTCCTGGCTGAGCAGGGGCGCTGGGGCCTGGTGGTGGGTCAACTGCAGGCCGTGTTGGTGGCCTATGGCCTGGCTGCCCTGGGCACGCTATTGATCGCTGGCATCCTGCGGGGCCTTGGTCTGCGCTTCAGGGTCAGCGAAGAGGATGAACAGATTGGTGTTGACGTGAAAGAGCATGGAGAGGAGGCCTACGCCGAGCGCGTGGGATCACCTCAATACCAGTGAAGCTCTTGCGTTATTGATCAATCAACTCAGCCGGAGCCTGAAAGGCTCCGGCTTTTGCATGCTTTGCTTCAGCCCAGCAGGCGAGCACTGAGAATCACGGCCAGGCCCAGGAAGATGGTCAGCAGGGTCCAGGTGAAGCGGTTGAGGGTGGCTTCAGCGCTGCGGGCACTGGTGAACATGGAACTGCCACTGGCAGCAAGGCCTCCCATCCCATCACCTTTGGGGCTGTGCAGCAGCACCGAAATGATCAGCAGGATGCCGGAGGCCGACCAGGCCCAGCTGAGAATGTTCTGAAGCATGAGCCGCTTGTGATCAGGCGAGTGTAGGGGTGCTGCCGCTGCTCACGGGCATGTTGGCCACCAGGCTGCGTCCGCTCATGGCCTTGGGAACCTCAATCCCCAGCAACTGAAGAATGGTGGGGGCAATATCTGCCAGACCGCCATCGCTGCGCAGTTCGATGTCGCCTCCGAGGCCAGCCAGCTTGCGCTTTTCTCCCTCCACCATGATGAAGGGCACAGGGTTGGTGGTGTGTGCCGTCCAGGGGCGCTGATCAGGCCCCTGCATCACTTCGGCATTGCCGTGATCAGCTGTGATCAGCAGGGTTCCGCCCATCTGGCCGGTGGCATCGAGGAGCCGACCCACGCAGCGATCAACGCAGCCAATGGCCTCCACTGTGGCGTTCATATCGCCGGTGTGCCCAACCATGTCGGGGTTGGCGTAGTTGATCACAACAAGGGAGTAGATCCCCTTGCGGATCGCTGCCACGCACCCATCGGTGAGGGTGTCAGCCGACATGTGCGGGGATTGGTCGTAGGTGGCCACCTTGGGAGAGGGGACCAGATGGCGATCCTCACCAGGAAACGGCTTTTCCATGCCGCCGTTGAGGAAATAGGTGACGTGGGGGTATTTCTCGGTTTCAGCCGTGCGGAACTGGCGCAGGCCGGAGCGGGCGACCACCTCGCCCAGCAGGTCATCAAGAGATTCCGGTGGGAAGGCAACAGCCACCGGCAGGGTTTTGTCGTACTGAGTGAAGGTGACCACCGGCAGGGGGTCGATGTGCTGGCGCTCGAAGCCCTGGAAGTTGCTGTTCACCAGGGCAGCTGTGAGTTGCCTGACCCGGTCGGGGCGGAAGTTGAACAGCACCAGGGCATCGCCGGCGCTGATCTGCTCTGGCTCGAAGCGAATTGGCTCGAGGAATTCATCACTGGTGCCGGCTTCATGGGCCGCTTTCACCACCTCCAGCGGTGTCTGGCTGCTGATGCCGTCGTTTTCGGTTAGCAGCCGGTAAGCCCGCTCCACCCGCTCCCAGCGGTTGTCGCGATCCATGGCCCAATAGCGGCCGCAGAGTGTTGTCAGCCTGCCAACACCGGCAGCCTTGATTTGCTCCTCCAGCGTGGCCAGATAGCGGGGGGAGCTATCGGTTGGGGTGTCGCGTCCATCGGTGATGCCATGGATGCACACCTCAGTGATGCCCTGTTGCTTAGCCCACTCCAGAAGCCCGGCAACGTGATTGATATGGCTGTGAACACCACCATCGGAAAGCAAGCCAAGCAGGTGCAGGCGGCCGCCGGATTGCTTGAGATCGCTGGCGAGGGCACTGAGTGCTGGATTGCTGGCCAGGGTTCCATCGGCAACGGCCTGGCTGATGCGCACCAACTCCTGACGAATCACCCGACCTGATCCGATGGTGAGGTGTCCCACTTCGGAATTGCCCATCTGATCATCGGGCAATCCCACGTGGGAGCCGCTGGCTTGGATCAGGGCGTGGGGATAGGCGTGCCAAAGGGCATCCATGATCGGCGTATCAGCCGCATGGATGGCGTTGTGAGCTTGATCCGGGGTGTTACCCCAGCCATCGAGCACAGCCAGCACCACGGGAGCCACTGGAGGCAGCGACCTGCCCTTGATGTATTTGTCCGTACTGGGAGGAGAGGCCGCGGTCAACCGGAAGCTCCTTGATCTAAAGGCAAGTTACATCCCGCTCGCCGGCAGCTCCAGCCCATGGCTCTCGCGGTCAGGTTTTGAGCACGACTGACTTAAATTCTGTCGTCATCACAGATGTTGAGGCCGTGGATCGCTCTTCCCTGCCGGCCGAAGCGTGTGAGCAGCGCATCATTCTTGATGCGCGCGAGCTGCAGCGCACCCTGATTCGCCTTTGTTCTCAGGTGCTGGAAGGGGTGGCTGACAGCCGTCAGCTGCTGTTGCTGGGGATTCCCACCCGTGGGGCTGCCCTGGCACGGGTGCTGGCCAGGGAACTGGCCAACGAGGTGGGCCACCCCGTGGATCAAGGGGTGCTTGACCCCACATTTCATCGCGATGATCTCGAGCGAGTAGGAACCCGCTTGGCCGAACCCACGGCACTGCCCGTGCCGGTGGATGGCCGCACCGTGGTGCTGGTGGACGACGTGGTGTTTACAGGACGCACGGTGCGAGCGGCCCTGGAAGCGCTGCACACCTGGGGACGACCGGCATCGGTGAAATTGCTGGCCATGGTGGATCGCGGCCATCGTGAACTGCCGATCCAGCCTGATTTCGTCGGCCGCGTGGTTCCCACCAGTCGCCAAGAATTCATCCACCTCATGCTTGATGAGGTGGATGGGCGCGAAGGGGTGGTGCTGTTGCGCCCACTCCAGGAGGAGCGCTAGGCCTCGCTCAGGCGACAGCCTCGAGTTCGTCAGCGCGGAAGTGGGCCTTGTAGCGACCGAAGGCCACGATCACGGGCAGGGTTGGGCTGATGGTGCGCCCCTTCCAGTCGTTCAACACGGTGTTCACTTCGCCTTCCTGCCCCTGCATGTCGAAGGCTTTGCCGCGATGTTCGGGATGGGTGAACACCACCACAGATTCCTTCACCCGGACGCGGTCGCCTTGCTGCATCGCTGCTGCCTGTCAAGGTCACCAGTGTCTCACTCAGTGCCGGCAGCTGCTGTCAGGGCCCTCTTCCACCACCTCGCCCCCCAGTTCTCGGCAAGCCTGTTCAAAGGCCTGCCAAGCGCTCATGTCTTGCTGCATCAAGCGCTTCACGGCTGCATCCAGCAGGGCATCGGGGACATCACGCCCTTGATGGGCTCCATGGCTGTCCTTGGGGTGATCCGATTGATGCAGTGCGGCAGCACCTGTTTCCACGCTGGCGCGCAGGTGTGTGGCGTGTTGTTTCCACCACTGGTGGTCGAGCTGGTTGAGCCAGTCGAGGGCCTCCCACCACTGCTGCTGTGTCGCCGCGTTGCTGGCTTGGGCAAAGGCATAGCGATTCGCAGCCCAGTTCTCCTGCAAGCTGGCGCGCAGCTGTTGGCCTTTGGGAAAGCGTGATTCACCGCTGGCTTTCAGCAGGTTGATGGCTTCACGTGCCTTGCCCTCCTGATAGAGAGCAAGCGCCTTTTGGCGGATCTCTTCGCGCCACTGCTGCAGGCGTCGCTCGGCGGCAGCGGGGTTGGCGCTGCGGCGCACCAGGCTGCGTTGTTGGTCGAGAGCGGTCCACCAGCGCTGGCTGGTCCAGTTGCGCTCCGCCTGTTGTCTGAGGCAGGAGCCCACCAGGGCTTGTTCAGCGGCATTGAGTTCACGCAGGGCCGCCAACTGGGGGGCGAGCTGAAGGCACAACTTCAGATCGTCGTCGCGAACGGCTTGCCGCAAGCGGGCCGGCAATTGTTGTTGCCACCAGATCAGCGCGAGCACCACAACGCCCACCAGCCCAAGGGAGCTCCAGATCCAAACCTTGGGCAGCCGGGAGCGGCGAGGCGCCACGGGGGGGAAAGACGAATCACTCCACAATGCCGAGGTTTCGGGGTGGTAGTGAGGTGTTGGTAGCCAGATCCTCGCCCTCCATTGTGAGTTGCTGATCGGCATTGATGCTGAAGCGCAGTTTCAGCCGATCACGGCCTTCCTGCACCTCGCCACTCAACGGGATCTCCACGGTGGGCCCTGACCACGGCACAACGCGAGCATCGCCAGCGGGGTTCTGGCGCAGGGTGGGTAGGCCATCAATGAACACCACCTCAGCGCGCGAGGCAGCTTGGGGGGTTCCAAGCTGCACCTCCAGGCTGGGTTGTTCGCTGCGGCACGCCAGCACCAACTCCAGGGGTTGGGGGGTGGGCCAGGCCTGCCCCGCCAGGAACAACGGGTGCCAGCGTTGCTGCTGCAGGCGTTGATCCCAGATCCGCAGGCTCACACCCGTTTGCAGTACATCGAGCACCCTCAGGGCCGGTGTCATGGCGAGGGCGCCTTGCACCACCGCAGCCATCGGTTGTTGGACTGGCAAGGGCGGGTTGCTCAATTGGGCTGTCAGCCACTGCTGGAGCCAGGGCAGAGCGCTGCCTCCCCCCACGGCCATCACGGCATCCACCGCATCGAGTCGCTCGCCTGCCCGCCGCGCGGCGGCATCCACCTGGGCGAGCAGCTCCTCCAGCAGGGTGCCTAAACCCTGCTGCTCCAACACCTGCTCCAGTTGGCGGCGACTGCCCTGCAGCGTCAGCGCCTGCTCCTGACTAGGCAGAACAACCTGGGCCCGCTCCTGATGGCTGAGCAGGCATTTGAGCTGTTCTGCTGCATCAAGCCAAGCCTCGGGCAGGGGGTCGGGCGCACCCAATGCGGCAGCCCACCAGCGATCGATGCTGCGCCCCCCCACGCTGGCACCGGCTTTGCCGATCACGCGGGCGGTTTTTGGGGCGCGCTCCTGCTGGGGCAGGGAGCGGCCACCAAAGCGCAGCAACTGGGCCATGGGGGTGGCGCGGCCTTCCCCGCCCTCGAGCCGTACCAGGGAAAGATCGGTGGTGCCGGCACCCATGTCGAGCACCAGCACCAGGCTTCCCGGGGGCAGGCCGGCGCCGAGGGCGGCTGCGGTGGGCTCATCCACCAGGGCCACTTCATCCACATCCAGGTGTTCGGCCCATTGCTGCAGCCACTGGCGGTAATGCTGGAAGCCATGGACCGGCGCGGTAAGCACCAGGCGCTCGGGATGCAGGCTCTCGGGCAGTTGGGCCCAGATTCCCTCCAGCAGGGCCTCAGCCGCATGGCGGGCTTCAGGCGGTGGATCGATTTGCCCCAGTAGGGCTTTGAAATTGCTGATGCAGTGGTGCTGCTGGCCGGCATCCACCACCTGCTGGCCCAGCAACGGGCGACTGCCCCCCTGCAGCACGAGGCTGGGGATCAAGGGTTCCCCCTGGGGGCGGCTGAGGGGAGGTAAGGCCAGCAGCTGGCAGCTGGCGCCCGCATGGGCCTGCCAGCCCACCAGGGTGCTGGAACTGCCGAGATCAATCGCGAGCGTTCCCTGGGCCAACGCTGAAAACTCTGGTGAATGTTGAAACCATTACAGACAGCAGGGCGGCTATCCACACCCTTGGCTCAAATTGAGATCGATGGGTCTCGGGCGGGCTGATGGCTGGTGAGCGCTTGTTGAAGGTGGTGCTGTCCTTTTATCGCGAGGAGCCCAGGGCCCTTGATCGCTTGGAGCCACTGTTGGCTTGTCGGCTCAGCCGTGGCTGGACAGCCCTGCGGATCGATTGCTGCGATCGCATTCACCTGGAGCAGGTGAATGATCTGATCGATCTGCTGCGTGCCCCCCTCGATGCCCTTCAGTTGGTGCGTCAGATCCGGCTCATGGCTCCAGGGGTTCCCGAGCGGGTGTATCCGGTGAGAATCCCCTTGAGTCAGGACGGGCAGGCCTCTCCGGCTGAGTGATTGGGCTCAGTCGATAGAATCATCAATTCCTAAGTCGTCCGGGTGAGCCCGGAAGCACGCCGATGTATCTCACTCAGCAACCGGACGCGAAGGATCTGGCCAAGCGCGGTGAAAGCCTGATTCGGCAGTCGAGCAACCGTTATCTCACCACCGTGCGGATCGCGTTCCGCGCCAAGCAGCGCCGTTTTGATGATTTTGAGGGGCTGCTGGAGGATTCGATGGTGAAGCCTGTTCAGCGCGCGATCATCGAGCTGAGCGATGAACAGGATCAGCCCGACCTGCTGCCTGGCTGATGCAGCGGGAAGGGTCGGGTTGGCGCCTGGCCATTGATCCATCGCGAGATGGTTTTCAAGCCCTCATCGGCGGTGAGGGCTGGGCACTTGAGTTGAGCCTTCAGGAGTTTCAGCAGCTGCGCAGCTTGGTGGCCAGGCTGCTTGAGCAGCACGGAGCCATCGCTGATCAACTCATGGCGGAGGAGCAGATTGAAATCTGCCTTGAGGAGGGCAGCTGGTGGCTGGAGCTCCGCGGTGATCGCCAGCACTGGAGCCTGCGGTTTGTGTTGAGTGGCGGAGCTGTACGGGGGGCCGAGGCTGGCTGGTCTGTACCTGCAAGTGCCGCCATGGCACTGGCCTTAGCCCAGGCGGACAGTTTTTAGCTGTTGTGTGCGCTGAACTTGGCACGTGTTCAGTCGTTTGATTCCTGTTCGCCCGGGGGTTTGTTGCTCCAAGCAGGAGGGCATTTCAGCAGAGCCTGAGCTTGCTGATTGCGATCAACTTCCAGATCCGGCGCCAGTGAACGCCGATTCATTCAATCGGTGGTGTCTCAGCGGTGATCCGCTAAGGCATCCAGGTACTCCGCATCGGCAGCCTGAAGGCTGGCTTCATCGCTGCTCAGGGAGCAAAGGCAAAGGAGATGCACGATGCGGCCAAGGTCCATGTGCCGTTCCTGGGCGTCATCCCAGAGCCGCAGGGCGAGTTCCCCAGAGGCGTGATTCAGCTCACGAACCATCGCGATGTATGACTGGCGATCATTGCGGGCTCGGCATTCCTCAGCGCTGCGCGGTGCGGCGGGCAGTAAGGCTTGCCATTGAGGCCGCCGGGCCGGCAGCAGCGGAGGGCTAAGGCGGGTGAGGCATGGCTTGGTCATGGGGCATCTCCGCAGGTGATCAACCGGCCCGCAGCCGGTTCAGGACGGTGGTTTGGCTCAGTTCAGGGGTGCCTGGAGAAAGTGCTCATCGGCACTGAGCATGGCCTCAGGATCGTGCTGAAAAAAGCAGCCATAGAGCAGGTTGATGATGCGATCTGGATCCATCTGCCGCTGATGCACGTCATCCCAAAGGCGTGCGCTGAGCTCCTGGTCAGCCAGCTGGAATTGGGCATGGGCCAGTTCCCTGGCCAGGGAGAAATAGGACTGCCGATCATTGCGGGCTCGGCATTCGTCGCTGTTGCTCAGTCGAGGTTTTTGGGGATATTTGATGCGCTGCACCTGCGGCAACGGGTTTGCTGCAGTGGGCTGAAGCGGTTGGCTCATGACATCTCCTGCGAAGGGCTGACCACTGCGCATGGTCTCTCCATCACTCTGTGGAGAGTCTTGGCGGTCGTTCGGTAAGGCTCAACAGGTCTTAATGCCTAATGTGCCCTGCATGGCTTCAGACGATTTAATTCTCTTGTTCGCTGAGCAGAAATGGCTGATCACTGCCTGGCTGCTCGTTGGAAAGAATTGATGCTGCGAGTGCGTCGTCAATCTCAAAGAATAGTAAGTTTTCGAGTTCTAAATTCACATCATTCATCTCTGGGTGGCTGTGGGCCAGGGCCCGAGCTTGGCTCCAGTTTTGAAACCACGTGATGAAGTCACAGATCACAGCCCGGCCCAGCAGCAGCGCCAGCAAGACAAGATTAAGGAGGATGAGGACGGTCATGCAGGCCTCTTACCCGATGAGTCCAGCGTAGTCACACCATTCTTGGCAGCGACAGTGTGGAAATCCGCTGCTTTGGTGTGTTACGCAAAGCGGTTGTCAGTTGTATTCGCCAGGTATTTCGTTCTTGCGCACGGTCACACGATCAAATTTTTTACCTGAAGCACGCAGCAGCTCATCACCTGAAAATTCATAGCCAAGGCGATGGGCAATGATGGCCACATCGTCTGCGGTCGAAGACCCCAAGACTTCTTGCTTGAGTGCTGGATCATCCTGCATGCGCTGCATGAAGGCTTTCAGTTGATCCAGTGCCATGGCCGCTTAAAAATCTTTCCTAAAGATTAAAACCCAGGCTGAGGGCCGGTGTTGGCCAACAACCTGGGGCTCGAGGGTTTGAGATCACTTGCTGAGTGGTCTGAAGCTGCTGTTATGGCCATTGTTCTGCTTGTAGATGCAGTTCAGTTTGAGTGGGCAGGCCAGGGCATGGATCGGAGGGTGTTTCCCATCGCTGATCAGGGAGCCGATGTTTTGTGAAAAGGAGAAATCAAGTCTCATGGCTGAGCCATTTGTCCTTCTGAATGTATGGCTGCCACCAGCTCATTGCCAGTCCCCATGAGGGGACAGTGTTGCCCTCAGTTGGCCTTGAGGAACCCAGAGCGATCGTCATCGCCAAAGAGGTGCTGATAGGCAGCTACCAAGCTGCAGGCCATCACCGGCGCCGCCACCAGAACGCCAACGCCAAGCAGCAGCAGCCCGGCCACACCAATCAGCACCAGCAGCACCGCAAAGCCCAGCAGGCGGAAGAACTGGGCGTCAGCCACGTGGCGGCCCGCTTGAAAAGCCCGTTGCGGTGAATCGCCGCGGGCCACCACCAGGGGCAGGTGAAACATCTGGGTGATGGCCACGTAAAGCATCACAAGGGCTGCCGCCAGAAGGGGCAGGGCGCTGAGCTCGAAGCGGATCAGGCTGAGCAGGGCTCCGGAGAGCCCGGCGATCACCAGGATCAACACGTTCACGCCCAGGAGCAGCAGGGCCATCAGGAACAGCCGGCGCATGGCCTGCCCATCCCAGCGGCTCACATCAGCCCAGCTGGGTTTGTTGCCCGCCAATGCAATCCAGGCCCCACGCAACAGGCCGATGTTCATCCACAGGCTGACAACCACACTCAGGCTCAGCCCCAGCACGAACAGCAGCCCCCACCCCAGGGGGCTGGCGCCTTCGGCACCGATGCTGTTGCTGGCCAGATCTTGAAACCACTGGCTGAGGAAACTCAGCAGCAACCCCAGCAGGGTGAACCCCACAAACAGCCAGGGGGCGCGGGCAAACGCCTGCCAACCGCGACCAATCACGGCGGCAATGGGAAGGGGTTGGCTCTCGCCCATGGCGGCAATGACGCAATGGGCGGAACCTAGCCATCACTGCTGGGGCTCGCCAGCAACTGGTTCAAGCCTGTAGAGGGCCCAGCAGCGCTTCCAGCCGTGCTGCACTGGCAGCAGGTACGGGGAGAATCGAGAGACGGTTGCCTCTCTTCACAACCCCCAGCTCTTCCTCGTTGAAGTGCTCGCGTAGTTGATCAAGGCTCAGCAATTCGCCGTAGCACCCCATGTAGCGCAGACGCACACAATCCCAGCGGGGTGCCTCTGGCTTTGATTTCGGGTCGAAGTATTTATTGCTGGGATCAAATTGGCTGGGATCTGTGAGGCCGGTTTCAATCACCTCCATCAGGCCCACAACGCCTGGGGGTTTGGCATTGGAGTGGTAGAAGAAAGCCCGATCACCCACCTGCATGCTGCGCATGAAGTTGCGCGCTTGGTAGTTGCGGATGCCATCCCAAAGGGTGCTTCCCTCCGCCTTGAGGTGCTCAATCCCGTACACATCGGGCTCACTCTTCATCAACCACCACTGGTTGGAGCTGCTCATTCCAATCCCTCCACCAGCTGACGGAAATGGTCACCGCGCACCTCAAAGTCGCGGAATTGATCAAAGCTGGCACAGGCGGGCGAGAGCAGCACAGCCCGTGCCCCCAGCTGCGCCGCCAAGGCGCTGGCCAGGGGCAGGGCCTGATCGAGATGTTCGCGTTGCTCAATGCGGCCGCCGTAGCCGTTGGCCCCCAGCAGTTCGGCAAACGTGGGTGAGGCTTCGCCGAACAGCACCACAGCCGCTGCCTTTTGTTTCAGCGCCGCCAGCCAGGCTGCAGGTTCCCCGCGTTTGGCACGGCCACCGGCAAGCAGCACCAGGGGTGCATCGATGGCTTGCAGGGCCACCAGGGAGGCGTCGTAGTTGGTTGCTTTGCTGTCGTTGTAATAGGTGATGCCCTGATGCTCCCTCAGGCGCTCCAATCGATGGGGCACCCCAGGGAAGCTACGGATGCCTGCTTCGATCTGGGCCGCTTTCAAGCCGCACTCCAGGGCAGCGGCTGTGGTCAGCATCAGGTTCTGAAGGTTGTGCTGGCCGGGCATGGCGAGGGCCTCGGCTGGGAACAGCGGGCCAGAACTGCTGCACACCTGGCCATCTTCAATCCAGAGATGGGGGTTGAGGTGTTCGCCCAGACCTGAGCGCGGCCCGGCGGTGACCCAGCGGGCCTGGGGCCATTCCGCGGCGTGGTGATGCAAGTCGGGATCGTCGCCATTGAGCAGCTGGCAGCTGCACCGTCGCAACAGGCTGGCCTTGATGCTGCGATAGCGATCAAGGGTGCCGTGGCGATCGAGATGGTCTGGGGTGAGGGTGGTCCACACGCCGATGCGGGGCTGCAGGGACGGAGCTGCCTCGATTTGGTAGCTGCTGAGTTCCACCACAGCCCAGTCAGGGGGGTGGCTTTCATGGCAGGCCAGCGCCTGCTCAGCGGCGGAGGCGCCGATGTTTCCGCACACAGGGGCATCGAGGCCGGCATGGCGCAGCACATGGCCGATCAAGCTGGTCACCGTGGTTTTGCCGTTGGTGCCTGTGATGGCCACCCAGGGCACCCGTTGCATGGCTTCCCAGGCCAGTTCCATCTCCCCGACCACACTGCAGCCGCGATCGCGCAGTTGCTCCAGCACGGGGTGGTCGAAGGGAATGCCGGGGCTTACCACCACCCGCTTGGGCCAGTGGGGCAGGGCTTGAAAACTGCTGAAAGCCAGGGGTTGGCCCAGTTCCACCTGGACCCCCTCGCCGCTGAGCAGGGTGGCCCGCTCCTGCAGGTTCTGATCAGTTCCGCTGTCCAGAAGCCACACATCGGACCCCCGGGCGGAGAGCAATCGGGCGGCTCCCATGCCAGAGCGGCCGAGACCCACGACCACCACAGGATCTTGCATGCTCCGGAGAGAGATTGAATGGGCGATACTGGAATCGAACCAGTGACTCCTACCGTGTCAAGGTAGTGCTCTACCTCTGAGCTAATCGCCCGTTCGGGGCATCGGCTTTTGGCCGAGAGCAGAACTTACACCAACGGCAGTAAAGACAGCCCATTGAGCCTGTTTTTGACTCGCTTTAAAGCTGACGGATCAGCTCCATGCGCCAACGCTGGCGCTTGGTGAGCTGGGCGCTCTCGATCACCAGCTCGCCGCGCCCCTCCAGTTGCACCCGCTCGCCGGGTTTGAGTTCACGGCTTGGTTGAGTCACAGGCTGCCAATCGAGGCGCACCTTCCCCTGGCGGATGAAGTCCGCCATGCGGCTGCGGGACACCCCGAACCCTGCGGAGGCCACCGCATCCAGTCGGAGCGAGGCTTCCACGGTGGTGAGGCGTTTCTGGCGCGGTTCCTGCTTGGGCAGCTGATCCCAGCTGGCCGTGGCGAATTCACAACTCACCGTGCGCACTTGCAGCGTTGCTGGAAGCAATGGCTTGGCTGCTTCTGGCGCCACGATCACCAGTGCGCCGCGATCGCCGCGCACCAGGATGTCCCCGAGCTGATCGCTCCGCACCCCTGCGGCTAGGAGTGCTTTACGGATGGCGGCTGGCTCTGCTGGATCAAATAGAAAGTTTCCGCTCAGTTCCAGGAGCTGCAGCGGCGCTGGTTCGGCCTCGGTTTCGATCCCATCCCCCAGGCTGCGGTTGATGCAAAGCCGCCGCCGTTCCGCCTGGGGGAAGCCACCATCACTGGTCAAGTTCAGCTCTTCGAGGGTCCCCAGGCGAGCCTCCGCCTCCTCCCGCTCAGGGGCACTGAGGAAGCCGCTCCAGCTGGGTTGGTAGGTGCGCAGCACCGTTTCAGCCCCTTGGATCAGGGTGCTGAGTAGGTCGGGGTGCTGGGCACCGTCAAGCAGAGAACGTCGGGGCAGCATGCTCAGTCGTCCTTGAGGCGCACCACGCTGCTGGGGCGACAGCTCTGGATCGTGGCCCAGGGAACACTGAGGCCGCGGGCTGCATCCACCAGCAGCAGGCATTGCCCTTCATCGAGGCGGTTGCGCACGGTGCGCACCTGGTCGTCCCCTTCGCTGGTCACGCTGGCGGCAGCGGCAAAACTGCCCATCCAGCCCGAGCCGAGGCCCAGCAATCCCCCAATCAGTGGTTGGCCGATGGGGCCGGCAAACGCAAAGGTGTCGAGATTGGTGATGAAGGTGAACATCATCCCGGCACCAAAGCCGAAGGGCAGCAGCCAGGTGGACATGCGCCGTTGCCGGGCCTGTCTCTGCAGAGCTGGATTAAGTTCCACCAGCGACTGCGGATCCAGATCGCCCGGCCCCACTCGGCGCAGTTCCAGCCGTGGCTCCTTCTCTTTGAGCGCCGCTTCCAGTTGCTGGCGCCGTTCCTGGCCATCCAGCAGTACCGCCACACACAGACCCATTGCTTCAGCCCCTCCGGGAGCGGTCACTACACTGCACAGCCGCATGCCTGCGGACGATGACGAAAGTACTGGTGTCGGACCCCATTGATCAGCTGGGGATTGACAT
>JAYKHZ010000067.1:0-4399 GCA_035286165.1 Synechococcus sp. | reverse complement strand
CGGAAGCGGGGGGGCAGCTTGATCCCCTTCAACACGGCCAGGACCACGCGTGTGCGCTGATCCCCTTGACGTCCTCCTGCCTGCATCAACAACTCGCCTGTGTCTCCCTAGCTTGCGTGATCGTCGGTCCCAGTCGGCTCGTTGTCGCCGCTGAAGCGCACCGTCAGCAGTTCCTCTTCCGTGATTCGGCCATCGGCATCGAGCAGTTCAGGATGAACCCTGATCGGTGGGCGGGAGGCCTGGCTGTTGGCGCGGAAGCCGCGTCCCATCACCCGGAAGGCCTGCCACAGCAGCAGCAACAAGCAGGTGAGATAAAGCAGCGGGAACAGTTGGGTCAAGGCCACTGGTCCGAGGTTCAGCTTCATTGTGCGAGATGCGCCCGCCCGCCGGCACACCTGGACACATCTTTCTGCTGATTGCATGCAGTCCAGTTGCACTGAAACGGCTCAGCACCATTACCTTCGCTGCATTTCCACAGCTTGGTTTTGGTTATGGCGACTCTGCTGCGCGTGCTTCCGCTCTCGGGATTGGCCTCGGCGTTGTTGCTGAGTCCGGCTTTGGCGCTTGAGGCCAATGTGCCGCCACCCCTCAGTCGCCGGCAGTCGTTTGTGGCAGAGGCGGTGCGTCTGGCCGGGCCAGCCGTGGTGCGGATCGACACCGAGCGCCAGGTGAGCACCCAGAGGGGTGGGGGGATACCGCCGATGTTTCTGCAGGATCCCCTGTTTCGTCAGTTCTTTGGTGGAGCCCAGTTCCGAGGGCCGAGCCAGCGCACCGAGCGGGGGCAAGGCACCGGGGTGATCTTTGCCTCTGAAGGTTTGATCCTCACCAATGCCCATGTGGTGGAGGGCAGCAGCCGAGTCTCGGTGCGGCTGGTGGATGGCCGCAGCATGGAGGGTTCTGTGGTGGGGGCCGATCCTGTCACTGATCTTGCGGTGGTGCGGGTGGATGCGGCGGAGCCCTTGCCGGTGGCCACGCTGGGGGATTCCGATCAGGTGCAGGTGGGTGATTGGGCCATTGCTGTGGGCAATCCCTTTGGACTCGATAACACCGTGACTCTGGGGATCGTCAGCAGCACCAACCGCAACGCCAGCAAGCTTGGGATTACCGATAAACGCTTGGATTTGATCCAAACCGATGCCGCGATCAACCCAGGGAATTCCGGCGGTCCTCTGTTGAATGCCGATGGTGAGGTGGTGGGCATCAACGCCATGGTGCGCACCGGCCCTGGTGCGGGGCTGGGGTTTTCAATCCCGATCAACCGGGCTCGCACCATTGCCGATCAGCTGGTGAGTAAAGGGAGAGCCAGCCACGCCATGGTGGGGTTGATGCTCTCGAAGGATGCTCAGGGGGTGCGGGTGCGTTCCGTGCTGCCCGGGGGGCCCGCTGCAAAGGCAGGGTTGCTTGAGGGCGATGTGGTGAACAAGGTGGCAGGCCAAACCGTGCAGGATCCAGCCCAGTTCCTGTCGCGCATGGAAAAGACCGGCGTTGGCAAGCCGTTGGCTGTGGAGGTGCAGCGCAAGGGGCGCACCTTGCGTCTCAGCATCACGCCGGTGGAGATGGCTTCTTTGCAGCGTTGAACCTGTTGCGGCATGGGCCAGTGTTCGCTCTCCAGGCTGTCCTTTTGCCAGGACAGGTGAGACGGGCCGTCTCAGACTGCGACCACGTTTAGGAGGTTAGATGAGCCGTTTGCGTCTATCTGTGGCCCTGTCGGTTGAAGCTGCCCGCTGTTGGAGCGCGCAACGTGTTGCCCTGCTGGAGGCGCGTGGAATGCAGGCAGAGGCCACTGCCCTTGCTGCGGAATTCCGTGGCCTGGGTCAAAGCGATCAGCTGTTGTTGGTGCCGGTGCTGCAGGCTTAAGGGGAAAGCTTTTTATTCCCAGGGCATGTCGGCGCGATCGTCGCAGTCGTCATCGCGCACCCATTCGCTGGCTGGGGGTTGGTCCCAGAGGTCGCCTGGTCTGGCCATCAGTTCAGCGTCGCGAAAGCTGGTGGCGCTGGTCTCCAGGCTTGGCTCGTCGCTGTTGGCAGTGTCGTTGAAATCCGGCATGGAGAGGCATGGGGGCCTCTCCATTTCACACCGCGATCACAGGGCGTCACCCACCTGTTGTTCCTGTAGCCAGCGGGTGGCTGCTTGTTGGCTGTGCCAAACACCAAGCAGTTGCTTGGCGAGCGAGCGCAGCACGGTGAGATCGGCTTCGGCATCGATGGCCCGGCCCATACGTTCAACGTCGAACGCTTGACTCAGGCTGAGCCCCGGGGTGTCTGGCATGAGACTGTCGCAACTGACCCAAAGCTACAAAGTGCGACTAGGGGTTGCGTAGCGGGTACTACATATGCTGCGAATTTGTTTGCGTGTCCTCGCCGGCGCGCAGGTCTTCCACGCAGCGGGTCACGCACTCGCCGTCGTCGAGGGAGCATTCGGTGATGCAGTGGAAATAGGTTTCCACCGCATCCCAGCTGTTCTCATGGCCGCTGTGGCTTGGGACAAAGGAGGCAGCCATGGTCTGAAACGCGACATCTTGTCAGCGTATGCAGATCAAAACAGTGGGTCCAGCAAGTTGAGTCTTACTGCCTAGCGGCCTGTGAAGTTGCGTAATGCGTTGCGCTTACTGCGCTTTCGCCAAGGCAGTCCCCAATACTCAGCTTGTTTTGGGATTTCAGCTTTGCTCCTGAATTAATTCGGGCGTTTGCGGCGGCTTTCTGCTTTGGCCTTTTGTTTGGCGCGATTGGCAGCCCGCTTGGCTTCACGGGCGGCCTCCTCTTCTGCAGCGCGTAGCAGGTTGGCTTCCTCTTCTTTTTTCTGCTGGTAGTAGTTGTAATCGCCGCGGTAGAGCACCAGTTCGCCATCGCGCAGCTCCACAATCCGATTGGCCACGCGGGCAATGAACGTGCGGTCGTGGCTGACCAGCAATGCGGCTCCCTCGTAGTCCATCAGCGCATCCTCCAGCATTTGCTTGGCGGGGATGTCCAGGTGGTTGGTGGGTTCATCCAGCACCAGCAGATTGCAAGGGCTGAGCAACATCAACGCCAGAGCCAATCGGGCTTTTTCACCGCCGCTGAGTTTCCCCACCTCCTTGAACACCGCATCGTTGCTGAAGCAGAAACTGCCCAGCAGAGAGCGCACCTGGGTTTGGGTCCAGTCGGGGACCGCTTCAAACAGGGTGTTGATCACCGTTTTGCCGAGATCCAGTGCTTCGGCCTGGTTCTGCTCGAAGTACCCAGCCACCACGTTGTGTTCTCCGAGCCGGGCTTCCCCCTCACTGGGTTGTTCCAGCCCCATCACCAGGCGCAGCAAGGTGGATTTGCCAGCGCCATTGGGGCCAACAAAGGCAATGCGATCGCCCCGCTCCACCTCGAGGTTGGCATCAAGAAACAGGATGTTGTCGTCGTAGTGATGGGTGAGGTTCTCAATCAGGGCGATCTGCCGTCCGGACCGTGGTGCGGGGGGGAACTGGAACGAAGGCCCCTGCACCGATTCCACAGGGGCATCAAGGCGCTCCACCTTGTCCAACAGCTTTTCGCGGCTTTTGGCTTGGGTGGAACGGGTGGCGCTGGCGCGGAAGCGATCGATGTAGGCCTGCTGGGAGGCGAGTTCCTTTTGCTGCCGTTCAAAAGCGGATTGTCTGGCTTCCCGTTCCAGCAGCTTCTGTTCCAAGTGCTGGCTGTAGTTGCCCAGGTAGCTGCGCGAGATTCCCCGCTCGGTTTCCACGATTTGGTTGCACACGCGATCGAGGAAGGTGCGGTCGTGGCTGATCACCACTAGGGGCACATTGATCTCGTTGAGATACCCCTCGAGCCACTCGATTGTGGCCATGTCGAGGTGGTTGGTGGGCTCGTCGAGCAGTAACAGATCTGGTTCCTGCAGCAGGATCTTGCCCAGGGCGATGCGCATTTGCCAGCCGCCTGAGTAATCCCCCACCAGGCGCTCGGCTTTCTCCTCATCAAAGCCAATGGTGGGCAGCAGTTTGTCGATGCGGGCATCCAGCTCGTAGCCGTGCAGTCCCTCAAAACGGGTTTGCAGGCGGCCAAGCTCTTCAATCAGCTCATTGAGGTGGTCTGCATCGCTGGCGGCTCGCTCGCTGGCCATGGCCTGCTCCACCTCATGCTGGCGGTTGCGCACGCGCGCCGCCTCCCCGAAGGCCTGAAACAGTTCCTCGCGCACGGTGCGACGAACATCCACATCGAATTCCTGTTGCAGGAACACGATGCGGGGATCACCCTGCTTCACCACCTGGCCGCTGCTGGGCTCTTCAAGCCCGGCGATGATCCGTAACTGGGTGGATTTGCCGGCGCCGTTCACCCCCACCAGGCCAATGCGGTCGCCGCTTTTCACCTCCCAGGTGACATCGCGCAGGACCTCCCCTGTGGGGTAGATCTTGCCGACGCGTTCAAGCCGCAGC
>JAYKHZ010000066.1:0-15767 GCA_035286165.1 Synechococcus sp. | reverse complement strand
TCCACTTGTAGGCGTTGTTCATGCAGACGGCGGTCTGCACGAGGTCAATGATATGAACGCCGTTACGGGCGCAATAGATGTACCGCTGCATCTTGGGATTCCAGCGGCGGGTTTGGTGCCCAAAGTGAGCACCAGCCTCCATCATTTCGGAGAGCGTGACGACTGCCATGTTGAGGTTTCGGGTTGGCCACCACCCGCCAGGGAGAACGGTCTGAACGACACGGGTTCTCACCCGAAACGTGCGGGTGTGCGGTGTTGAAAGGACACCCCAATTTACCAGTCAGTGGTTGACCGGTTGAACCTCAGCGCACGCCGGCCAGGCGGGCCTCTTCAAACAGGGCTCGCACGCTGATGCGATTCAGCGGCAGCCGCAGCAATTCCATGGCCACGCCGGGATGACCGCTGCGGATCAGCCAGGCCAGCAGCGGCCTGAGGCTGCGTTCATTGAGCAGGCCACCCAGGGTGAGTAACTCCCACAACAGGCGGTGCAGCACGGTGAATTGAATGATGAAGCGCACCCGCCGCGTGGGGTGTTTGCGGTAAAAAATCAAACCCATCTTGGCCCGTTCGCGCTCCTTGCGAATCAGCTCGGGCACCTGCTCCAACGACAACGGCGGATGCCAGTGGTAGCCAACCGCCGCCGGGCAGCGCACCAACTGGACCCCCATGCGGCGCAGCCTCTCGCCAAGTTCAAGGTCCTCCCAGCCATAGAGGCGGAAGGAGGGGTCAAACACCCCGGATTCCAACAGCACCTGACGATCGATGGCCACATTGCCAGTGGCGAAATAGGCCCAGGAGAGATCACTGAGCTTGTGGGGCTCTTGATTGGGTGCGTCGAAGTTGTGGGTGTTGATCACTGCTCCATAGGTGAAGCAGAGGCGATTGCCCTGGCGCTGCCAAGCGCGGCGCAGGCTCTCAAGGTGCTCACGCAGGAAGGTGGGCACCACCACCAGATCGCTGTCGATGAAGACGATCAGCTCACCACGGGCTTGATCCACCCCAAGATTGCGTCCGAGGGCTGGACCACCGTGGTCCTGCTGCAGCAGGCGCACATGGGGGTAGCCAGCGGCGTGCTGCCTTAACCAGGCCACGGTGTCATCGGTTGACCCGTCATCAACCAGCACCACCTCAAAGTCATCGCCCTCAGGCAGATCGATCTGCTGCTCGAGTGCCGTCAGACATTGCCGCAGGATCGGCAGACGGTTGTAGGTGGGAATGACAACGCTGACGAGCACCGGCTGACCTTGGATGCCTCCATGATCGCTGATGCCTCGCTCTGCCCACAAAAAAATCCCGCCGGAACCGAAGTTCTGACGGGACGTTCAAATGCTGATAGTGGGGTTGCTCAGTCGGCAGCGCCGCCGTTATTAGCGGTGCCAGTCACACCATTGCCAGCACCTTCACCGCGACCGTCGTTGCGCATCTTGCGCTTCTTGAACTTGCGCGCATAAGCGCGGTTACGTTCCTGCTTTTCACGCTTGAGGTTGCGGCGTTTTGCCATCGGTGCTGATCAATTTGTTTGTCCTGAACGCACTTTAACGTGCGGCGTTCACACGCACTGGCACCTCCTGAAGCAAGCCGTCTTCCATTTCCAGCAAACGGTCAGCCACATCGAGAATGCGGGGATCGTGGGTCACCATCAACACCCCACAGCCCTGCTCCCGCGCCAGACGGCGCAACAGCTCCACCACCTCACGCCCTGTGCGGCCATCGAGGGCAGCGGTGGGTTCATCCGCCAACAGCAACTCAGGCTGAGCCGCCAGGGCCCGGGCGATCGCCACCCGCTGCTTCTGCCCGCCGGATAAATCGTGGGGCAACTTCTGCAGCTGATCGCCCAGACCCACCGCCCGCAACCACTCGCGGGCGAGGGCGCGACGGGTGCCATAACTGCGCTGGGGCAGCAGATCAGCACCCATCTGAACGTTCTGTTCAGCGGTCAGACAACGCAGCAGATTGTGGCCCTGAAAAATCATGCCGATGCGGCGACGAACCCGGCGCCGCTGGGATGCGGAAGCACCGCGCAACGGCACCCCCAACACATCGAGTTGGCCCTCCTGCACGCTGCGAAGGGCACCGATCAAGGTGAGCAGGGTGGTTTTGCCGCAGCCGGAGGGACCAGTCAGCAACACCACCTCACCGGGCTGAATGGTGAGTGAAATGCCCTGAAGCACCTGACGGCGCATGCCGCCCTGGCCATAGCTGTGGCAAACACCTGCGGCTTGAATCACCGCCGGGGAAGAGGAAGGCCTCGTCATCAGAAAATATCGGCGGGGTCGGCGTCGGCCAGCTTGCGCATGGCCACCATGGCTGAGCCCAGGCACATCACCAGGATCATGGCGAACACCAGCAGGGCCCGCTCGCTGGCCATGGCCACGGGCAACTTGGTGGAACTGCGAATCAGGGCATACAAGCCTTCACCCGCGGCATAGGCAGGGAGGTAGCCGATCAAGGCAAGCATCAAGCCTTCGCGGGCCACCACCCCCAGCAGATCGGTGAGCCGATACCCCATGGCCATCAAGGTGGCGTATTCCGGCAAGTGATCACTCACATCGCCGAACAGGATCTGATACACGATCACGCAGCCCACCACGAAGCCCATCCCGGCACCGAGGGTGAAGATGAAGCCGATGGCCGTGCTGGTGCGCCAGTAATTCTTCTCGAATTCAATGAACTGATCCTTGGTGAACACCGACACATCAGCGGGGAGTTGCTGCTTCAGCTGGGCGGCCACCAGCTCGGGGTCAGCACCAGGCCGCAATCGGATCAGCCCCAGCTCAATGCTGCCCTTGGGGGTGCTGGGGGAGAGGGCGCGGAAGGTTTCACGGCTGGTGATCATGTTGCCGTCAGCGCCGAACGACGGACCCAGCTGCACCAGGCCTGCCACCCGGACCCGCTGACCAGCCACCTCGGTGTCAACGGTGTCACCAGCCTGGAAGCGCTCGGCCACCGGGCCAAATTCAGCGCGTGACAGGGAATCAAACAGCACCCGGCCTTTCTGGCGCAGCAGGTGGGCCTGCTGCGCCACCATCGGGCTGATGAACAGCTCATCATCCGGTTCAAAGCCCAGGGCCAGGATCGAGCGGGTGCTGCGGGTTTCCGGGTTGCGCCAGAGCACGAAGTTCCAATGCACCGGCGTGATGCTGGCCACCTCATCGGAACCCATGGCCTGAACCAGCCGCCGTTCAGGAAACCCCGACATGCTGATCGAGCTCATCGAGCGCGGGCTCATCAGCACCAGATCGGCATTGAACAGCCGGTGAATCGTGACGCTGGCATCAAAGAGCCCATCACGAAAGCCCAGCTGCATGAACATCAAGATCCCGGCGAAGCTGATGCCCGCCAGAGCAATCAGCAGCCGCACGGGCTGACGGGTGAGCAGCAACCAGGACAGGGGCACCCGGCGACTGCGCCAAAACCTCAGGTTCATGAACGGAAGCGGCCGATGAGCTTGAGGCCGGTGAGCTGACTCACACGCTTGGCATCTTGCGGGTCAAGCGCCACGTGCACCTCCACCACGCGGGCATCGGTGTCAGCGGTGGGATCGGTGCTGAGCACACCGCGCTGCTTCACCTGGGGATCGATGCGCACCACCCGGCCAATCAACTCACCGCTGAAACCGCCGTTTTCGCTTTGCAGCAGCACCTGCTGGCCAAGGCTCACCCGGTTGATGTCGCTCTCGTACACCTCAAGCACCGCCTGCATCTGCTGATTGCGGGCCAGATCCAGCACCCCGGCACTGTCGGGCCGCTCCCCCTCGCGGAAATGCACCGCAATCACGGTGCTGTCAAACGGCGCCCGCAGTTCAACATCCGGCAACTCCGTGAGTTCCCGGGCCAGCTTGGCCTTGGCCAATTCCAGTTGCTGAGCCAGGGCCAGGGCTTGGCGTTCCCGCAGATCGAGGTCGTCCTGGGGAATCGCACCACTGGAAATCAAGCGGCGATAGCGGGCCAGTTCTCCATTGGCCAAGCGCAAACGCTTCTCCAACGAGGCGATTTCAGCCCGGGCCACAGCCACATCAGCCTCCACCTCATCAGCGTTGTCAAACCGCGCCAGCAGCTGACCTTTGCGCACTTGATCGCCCACATCCACCATCAGCTCGCTGATGCGGGGCATGGCTCCCATCACCCCGGCAGGCGCCGCCATGCTGCGCACATCACCGGCGGGATTGAGGCGACCCAGTGCAGACACACCCAGAATCTTGGGGGCCACGGGAACGGCACTGACAGCGGGCTCGGCCGGTTGGGGACGGGTGAGGTAGCGCAGGCCCACCACAGCAAAAATCGCAGGAATGGCCAGCAACAGGGCCAGGCGCCAGCGGGGCTGCGGTGACGCAGGCGGGAGCGGCGGAGGCGTGCTCACAAGCTGGGGCTCCGGGGAACAGGTTTCAGTGGCCACGGTCGACTCCAGGGTGCTGCGGGTCATCGAAGAGAAGATTGTGGATGTAGTTGTCCGCCCACTGCGGATCAAAGGCCATTTCCAGCACGCGGCGTGTCTTGTCGTTGCGGCGCTGCTGCTGGCAGTAATTGAGCTGTCCTTCAAAGCGGCGCAGGGTGTCTGGATGATCAGCCGGCTGGGGCTTGGCCCGCTTCAGCGCGGCGATGAAAATCTCGTGAAAACCCAGCAGCTCCTGCAGGAACCACTCCTCTTCCTCGGCCGAGGTTGGTCGCACGAACAGCACCTGGGGGGAAAAGATGGACCCCCAGGCAGGCACATCGCGGGGCTCCTTGAACTGCGGGCAGGACCGCGCCCCCAGGGCAGCACTCACCTCCTGCGTTAAAGCACCGGTGGTGGGGGAGAGGTCAACAATCGCGGCTGAGATGGCACCGCGGCCCGCCACGATGTCGGCCCCGAACAGCGGCAGGTCGTAGCGGGGGTCGGGAAAGAGAACGCAGTGAAGGATGTCGAGGTTTCGCCCCACCTGCGCTGTTTCCAGGTGGATCTTGCGCAGGCCTGGACAACACAGCAATTCATTGTTGATGGCCATGGCGTCCCCTTCGAGTTCGCCGCGGATTTCAGCCAGCTCGGGCTCAATTGCCAGTGGAGCCACCCCCTCCAGGTCTTGCCAAACCGTGCGCAGACCATCGGCGATCCGGGGAACGAGCGGGTGGAACTCACGCACCGTTGATGTTCTGGCAAGCGGTTGCAAAGCCTAAGGGTCTTGGCCGCAGCGCAAGACTCGCCATGATGGAGTCATGCCAACGGATTCAACGGCCCAGCTCAGGCCCTGTCTCGGATATCCAGCTCCGCAACAGCAGCAGCTCGACAACGGCTGTGCCGTGACCATGCTCCCGGTGGCCGAGGCCTCCGTGGCTTGCCTCCAGTTCTGGTGCCGCGCCGGCAGCGTGACGGAGCAAAGCGGCCAGACCGGCGTGGCCCACTTTCTTGAGCACATGGTGTTCAAAGGCAGTGATGGCCTGCCCGCTGGTGCCTTTGATTTCCAGGTGGAAGCCGTGGGTGGCGTCAGCAACGCCGCCACGGGCTTTGATGATGTGCACTACCACGTGCTGGTGCCACCCGATGGCCTGGCGCTCGCCTGCGAGCTGCTGCCCAAGCTGGTGCTCCAGCCCAGCCTGCTGGACAGCGATTTCCAACTGGAGCGCCAGGTGGTGCTCGAGGAATTGGCCCAGAGCGAAGACCAGCCCGAAGAGGTGGCCTTCCAGCAGCTCCTGGCCAAAGGCTGCGGCAACCATCCCTATGGGCGACCAATCCTTGGCCATCGGGGCGACCTGCTGGCCCTCGATCCCGCTGGCATGGGGGCCTTTCAACAGCAGCACTACCGCTCCAACCGCTGCGCCGTGGCGGTGGGTGGCTGCTTTGATCCAGCAGCGGTGCTGGATCTGCTGCAGCGGGGGCCACTGGGTGCCATGGCCGCCAGCCAGCAGCCGGATAGATCTCACCAACCCCTGCAGGTGCAAGCGGGTGAACACCGGTTGACCCTGTCCCGACTGGAATCAGCCCGCCTGCTGATGCTGTGGTCAGCGCCTGGGGCCGCTGAGCTCGATCAGCTCAGTGGCTACGACCTGCTCACGAGTGTGCTGGCCGAGGGCCGCTGCAGCCGACTGGTGAAACTGCTGAGGGAAGAGCTGCAACTGGTGGAATCCATCGATCTGGAACTTCACCCCCTTGAAGAGGGCAGCCTGGTGGTGCTGGAGGCGGTGTGTGAAGCCGAGCAGCTAGGGGCGGTTCGGCGTGAGGTGGAAGCAGTTCTGACACAGGTTGCAAGCGGCATCAGCGCTGCGGAATTGCAACGCAGCCAGCGGCTGCTCAGCCATGGCCATCGCTTTTCCCTCGAGGCCATCAGCCCGGTCACCCAGATGCTGGGCCAGGCCACCGTGATGAACCGGTTGCAACCCCTCGATGCACCGCTGCTGCGCCTGGAGCGTTGGCAGCACGGGGAGATGGAAACCCTCGCGGCGGCTCTGGCGCCTGAGCGCGCCTGCATCCTGGAGGTGCTGCCGCAATGAGCCCTACACCGATCTGGCTTGAGCAAAGTTTCGGAGGCATCCTCGCGGCGCGCATCGTGTTGCCCTTCGGCAGCGCGGCTGACCCCAGCGGCCAGGCAGGACTGCACCAGCTGCTGGCCGGCAGCCTCACCCGGGGATGCGGCTCGCTTAGGGCCGCTGAATTCGCCGAAACGATTGAAAGCCTGGGGGCCAGCCTGCGCTCAGAAGCCAATGATGACCGGCTGGTGCTGGCGCTCAAATGCGTTGGCAGCGATGCCGCCCGCCTCTTGCCGCTCCTGCTGGAGATGGTGGACAACCCCCTGCTGGATGACAGTCAGGTTGAGCTGGAGCGCGATCTGAACCTGCAAACCCTGCAACGGTTGCAGGAGGACCCGTTCCACCTGGCCCATGAGGGCCTGCGCCAGTTGCTCTACGGCCGTGGCGGCTACAGCCATGACCCTCTGGGTTGCTTCAACCAGTTGCAAATCCTGCAGCCGGCGGTGCTGCAGCAGCGGGCACAACAGCTGCCCTGCCGCGATGCGGTGATGGTGGTTCATGGCCCCGCCGACAGCGCTCTGCAGACCGAGATCCATGGGCGCCTCAAGGGCTGGCAGCAACCAGCCCATGCCCTCCCCGCCCTGCTGCCCCAACCAGACCAGCCCTGGCGCGGCATCCCTGTGGAGACCGAGCAAACCGTGCTGATGCTCGGCTTTCGAACGGTGGCGATTCACCACAGCGATGCCCTGGCCCTGCGGCTGCTGCAGGTGCACCTGGGGGTGGGCATGAGCAGCCGCCTGTTCCAGAGCCTGCGGGAAACCCATGGATTGGTCTACGACGTGGGGGCGGAGCTGGCCCTGCGTTGCCTGGAGTCCCCATTCATCTGGCACCTCTCCACCGCCGCTGAGCAAGCTCAGGCCGCGCTTGATGCCCTACTGCAGGAATGGCAGCTGCTGCTGGACAACGCACTGAGTGAGAGCGATCTTGCCCTGGCCCGGGCCAAGCTGCGCGGTCAGGAGGCCCTGGGACGCCAGACCGGTGCCCAGCGAGCTGAACGCATGGCCCTCTGCCTCAGCCTTGGCTTGCCTGCGGATTACCACCAGCAAGCGATCCAGGCGATTGATGCCATCACCCCCGAGGCTGTGCAGCACGCCGCTCAGCGCTGGCTGCTGGAACCATCCCTGTGTGCCTGCGGACCGGAGAACAGCCTCAAAGCCCTGGAGGAGCACTGGCAACACCAACGGCTCAGGCTGATTCCCTCGGCAGCAGCGCTTCCCCACTGAGCACATAGGTGCCACGGCGAAAGCGCACGGCGTACTGATCCAACGGCAGCAACGCCATCACCTCCCCCTCTTCGCCGGCGGCCACCAGATCACCGGGCCGCAGCATGGGCATCGAATCAGCCGTTTTCAAATAGGCCTGCTCCGCGGCCAGCTGCACCGGAGCACCAACGCTGAACGGTTGGGAATTGGACTCTGTCACCGTTGTTCCTGACTGGGGTTTCGGGCAGGATGCCCCCAACGCGGGAACATCGGCTGTGCGCGCCTTATTGAACTGGTCCGGGGCGCTGGCGGGTCTGCTGCTCATCATCACCGGCAGCCTGATTTATCCCGCCCTACCGGGGTTGTACCTCGACAACGGCGCGTTGAGCCTCGATCTCGACATCTCAGCCCAGGTTCCAGCCCTGTTGCTCACGGCTCTGCTGTGCGGACCACGGGCCAGCTTCATTGCCGCAGCGGCTTATCTGGTGTTCGGCCTATTCGTGATGCCGGTGTTCCACGGCGGCGGCGGCTTGCTCTATCTGCAGCAACCAGCCTTTGGCTACATCGCCGGGTTTCTGCCGGCCGCCTGGCTCTGCGGCCGGCTTGGCCAGCAGGAAGGGTTGGACAACCTCGAAGGCCTCACGGGAATCGCCGTGCTGGGTCTCTTGACGATCCAAGTCTGTGGTGCCCTCAACCTGGTGCTGGGGAGCCTGGCTGGCCGCTGGGAACCCTCACTGGCCCAGCTGCTGTACTCCTACAGCCTCTGGCCCTTGCCCAGGCAGCTGCTGCTGTGCTGCACCGTTGGGGTGTTAGCCAGGCTGCTACGACCATTGCTGGGGGTGCAGCGCTGAGACGATCCATGCCCCAACGCCGTGTCCTGGCGCTCCTGCTGGCCCTTGTGGTGCTGCTCGCCGACCAGCTGAGCAAAGCCTGGCTGCTGCATCAACCCGGCGCGGCCCAGGGGCTGCCGCTGCTGCCGGGCCTGATGAATCTGCGCCTGGTGTGGAACAACGGCGCCGCCTTCAGCCTGTTCCGCGAGGGGGCCCCATGGCTGGGGGTGATCAGCTTGGTGGTGAGCGTGGGCCTGCTGATCTGGCTGTGGCACCGCGGCAACCACTGGCACTGGCTGCAGCTTGCGGCCGCTGGATTTCTGCTGGGTGGCAGCGCCGGCAACGGCATCGACCGCTGGCTGCACGGCGCAGTGGTGGATGGCCTCGAACTGGTGCCGTTCAGTTTTCCTGTGTTCAACCTGGCCGATGTGGCCATCAACCTTGCGGTGATCTGCCTGCTGCTTGATGGCCTGAGGTCCCAGCGATGACCGCCCGGCTGCAGCTGGAACTTGAGGGGGAGGTTCTCCGCAGCGTTGCCCTGCATGGGCAGGTGTACCGGATCGGCCGCGATCCCGATGCTGAGCTCAGCGTGAATCACACCGCTGTGAGCAAACGCCATGCCCTGCTGGAGCAGATCCGCGGGGTGTGGCAGATCAGGGATTGCGGTTCCACCAACGGCCTCAGTTGGCGTGGTCGCAGGGTGCAGTGGTTGCAGCTGCGCGATGGCGATCAGATCAGGCTTGGCCCCGCAGGGGAGCAGGGGCTTCCCCTGCTGCGCTTTGTGAACCCACAGCCCTGGCACAGCTGGGAACGGCTGGGGCGCCTGTCCACGGGCGCATTGCTGAGCCTGGCGGGCGCGGGCCTGCTGTTGCTCGCGATCGGCAGCATCAGCGTGCCGGTGCGGGGCAAGCTGGCAGCGGCGCAAGGGCCGCTGCTGCTCTACGACAGCAAGGACCGCAGCCTCGGTGAAGCGCAGCAGGGCCAGAGCGGGGACGCCACCAGTCTCAGCGCCTTTTCGCCTGCACTGCTAAACGCCCTGCTCTCCAGCGAGGACACACGCTTCTGGTGGCATCCCGGCATCGATGCCATCGGCACCATCCGCGCTCTGCTCACCAACCTCCTGGGGGGCCGGGTGCTGGAAGGGGGCAGCACGCTCACCCAGCAACTGGCCCGCAGCCTCTACCCCGAGCAGGTGGGCCACAGCGACACCCTGGCGCGCAAGTGGCGCGAGCTGCTGGTGGCCCTGCAGCTGGAGGCCCGTTTCAGCAAACAGGAGCTGTTGCTCAGCTATTTGAACCGGGTGTATCTCGGGGTGGGGTCGGGATTTGAACGGGCCTCGCGCGCCTACTTCGGCATCCCGGCCAGCGAGCTCAACCTGGCCCAGGCAGCCCTGCTGGTGGGCCTGCTGCCCTCCCCCCATGGCCATGACCCCTGCCGCTACCCGGAGGCCGCACTGCAGGCACGCAATCGCGTGCTCAGCAAGATGGTGAATGAGGGCCGTCTGGGGAGCGAGGCTGCGCGGCAGGCGCGGCGCACCCCGCTGCAACTGGCAACGGCAGCGTGCAACAGCGTCGCCCTGCGCGCCTCACCCTTCTACAGCGATCAGGTGCAGCGCGATCTGGCCCGTCTGCTGGGGCCCGATGTGGCCGCTGAAGGCAACTTTCTGGTGAGCACGCACCTGGATCCAGAGCTGCAGGCCCTGGTGGAGAACCAATTACGTCAGACCCTGCGGGATCACGCCAGCCTTGGCATCCAGCAGGGCGCTGTGGTGGTGCTCGACAGCCGCAGTGGCGGGGTGCTCAGCCTGGTGGGAGGCAAGGACTACAGCAGCAGCCAGTTCAACCGGGCCACCCAGGCCCTGCGTCAGCCAGGCAGCACCTTCAAGCTGTTCACCTATCTGGTGGCCCTCGACAAGGGGGTGCGCCCCACGGCAACGGTGCCTGCCCAGCCCCTGCGCTGGGGCGGTGTGTCTTACAGCAGCGGTTGCGGCGGCAGCACCAGCCTGCACAACGCCTTCGCCAGCAGCAACAACTGCGCCGCCCTGCTGCTGGCCAAGCGCTTCGGACTTGATGCGGTGGTGAACAAGGCCCGGGACCTGGGCATCAGCACGCCGCTCAGCGCGGTGCCCGGCATGGTGCTGGGCCAGAAGGAAACCAGCCTGCTGGAACTCACAGCGGCCTACGGCGCCGTGGCCAACAACGGCATCTGGATGCAACCCACCACGGTGCGCCAGCTCACCGATGCCGAGTCATGCCAACACCAGGAGCAGGAGTGCCGCACCAAGGGAACCCAGACCAGTCGCGGCAGACGGGTGATCAGCACAACGCAGGCGCAGCAAATGCAGGGCCTGCTGCAAGCGGTGGTGCGGGGGGGAACCGGGCAGGCCGCCCGGCTTGGTGGCGCTGAAGGCGGCAAAACCGGCACCACCAACGATGGCCGCGATCTGCTGTTCGTGGGCTATGAACCCAAACGCCACTGGGTGATCGGGATCTGGCTGGGCAACGATGACAACAGCCCAACCTCCGGCAGCAGTGCCATCGCGGCCCAGCTGTGGCGCCGGATCATCACCGCAGCAGCGCAACAGCCATGAAACGCACGCGCCTGTGGTTGCTCCTAGGGGGGCTGTTGCTGCTGATCGTGGTGCTGTCGCTGGTGCTGCAGGCCATCAACAGCCTGATCTGGCAACTGAGCTACTGGTTGCCGGGCTGGTTGGTGGGGCCGGTGCTGCTGCTGCTGCTGGCGGCGCTGGCCATGGTGCTGTTCCCGCTGCTGGCACCCATGCTGCGCAAGGACAAGGCTCGCAGCACTACCAAGGGCACCCCTACAGCGCCGGGCAACCGCCAGGAGGCGGCACGACGCAACCTGGAAGCCATCGAGGCGCAACTGGCCCAGCTCAGTGATGCCGTAGCGCGCGATGCCCTCGAGGAGCAACGCCAACAGGTGGCCGCCTCCCTCGATCGCGGGGACCTGGTGGTGGTGGTCTTCGGCACCGGCTCCAGCGGCAAAACCTCCCTGATCCGGGCCCTGCTCAACGATCAGGTGGGCACGGTGGGGGCCGCCATGGGCTCCACCACCAGCGTGCAGCGCTATCGCCTGCGTCTGGGGGGCCTGCAGCGAGCCATTGAAGTGCGCGACACCCCCGGAATCCTGGAGGCGGGGAGGGAAGGGCTGCAGCGGGAGCGGCAAGCCCGCAGCGATGCGGTGGCGGCCGATCTGCTGCTGTTTGTACTGGATGCCGATTTACGGGCCAGTGAATTCCAGGTGCTCAGCAGCCTGGCGGAGTTGGGCAAGCGCACCCTGTTGGTGCTCAACAAGTGCGATCTGCGCGGCGAAACCGAGGAAACCCGTTTGCTGCAACTGCTGCGCAGACGCTGCCAAGGCGTTGTGGCCCCCGCCGATGTGGTGAGCGCCAGCGGCGCCCCCCAGAGCATTCCCCGGCCCGGGCAGCAACCGCTGCAACCACCCCCTGAGATCGGCCGTTTGCTGCAGCGCCTGGCCCAGGTGCTGCGGGAGGAGGGGGAGGAGCTGCTGGCCGACAACATCCTGTTGCAGAGCCAGCAACTGGCCAGCAGTTCCCAGGATCTGCTGGATCGCCAGCGGCAACGGCAGGCCACAGCCATCGTGGAGCGCTACGGCTGGATCGGTGCTGGTGCGATCGCCATGACACCGCTGCCGGGGCTGGATCTGCTGGCCACCGCCGCTGTGAACGCCCAGATGGTGGTGGAAATTGCCCAGGTGTATGGGGTTGCCATGAGCCGTGAGCAGGCCCAACAGCTGGCCCTCTCCCTGGGCCGCACCCTGGCGAGCCTGGGGGTGGTGAAGGGTGGAGCCAGCCTGCTCACCGCAGCCCTCAGCACCCAACTGCCCACGCTGCTGGCGGGCAAAGCGCTTCAAGCGGTCACCGCCGCCTGGCTCACCCGCCTGGCTGGGCGCAGCTTCATCACTTACTTCAGCCAGCAGCAGGACTGGGGTGATGGCGGCATGGGTGAGGTGGTGCGCCGCCAGTACGACTTGGATCGGCGCGACCTGAGCATCACGCGCTTCCTGGAGCAGGCGCTGGCTCGGGTGGTGGAGCCACTGCGGCAGGGACGGCGCTTGCCGCCCCAGCGAAGGCCTCGGGGGGGGGCGGCTGGAGCGGACCTGTTCGATCGAGCAGCATCACCAGGGCCAGATACGCCAAGGCCAAAGCCACCGAGATCGCCCCGGTGAGGATGGCCACCCAGCGGCCCCGGGATTGGGATTCACTCATGGGAGGACTCCTGGGCAGTGCTGTTGATGATGGCGGCCAGCTGTTCGAGATGGGCCTCGCTGGTGAAGGGATTGCCCAGCACCGCCTTGAGCAGGGGCTGGCCGTGGAGATCCGGCTTCGAGAGCCAGAAATGCTGTTGCAGAAGCGCTTGATGGCAACGCTCACGCCAGGCGCCTGCGGCCGTGGGATCACTGTGGCGCAGGCCCAGGCTCACCAGATGGAGATCACCGGGCAACACCTGCAGCTGCGGGGCCGTCAGCAACTGGCGCAGGCGTTCCGCCCGAGCAAAGGCCTGGGACAACAGCTGTTCGATCCCCTGCAAGCCGAGATGGCGCAGGCTGAGCCAAAGCTTCAGCACCTCGGCTGGGCGCGTGCCCTGCAGCCCCAGTTCACCCCCCTGCACCCCCTCCACCGGCTCCATGTAGGGCAGACCCGTGGCAAAGCTGCGTTGCAGCAGATCACCATCTCGCAGCAGCAGCAGCGATGAGGGCTTGCTCACTCCCAGCAGTTTCTGGGGATTGATGGTGACCGAATCGGCCGCCTCAAGGCCGGACACACGCCAGCGCTGGCCCTCCACCAGGCCACACACCGCACCGATGGCGCCATCCACATGCAGCCAGAGGCCTTGCATGCGGCACAGCTCCGCCAGGGGGCCGAGGGGATCCACCATGCCTTGCACCGTGGTGCCCGCCAGAGCCACCAGGGCCATGGGGCGCAAACCCTGGGCATGAGCCCGCTGTAGCGCTGCTTCCACCGCATGGGGCTGCAGCCTGCCTTTGGCATCCAATGGCAGCCGCCAGAGGGCCTCCCGCGGCAGCCCCATCACCCGCAGAGCCTTGTCGAGCGACACATGGGCCGCCGCACCTGTGAAAACAACAGCCCGCTGATCCCCCTGAAGACCGGCCTGCTCACGGGCACACACCAGGGCCATCAGATTGCTGAGGCTGCCGCCACTGGCGGGAACCCCAGTGGCCGCCGGTCCCAACCCCAGGCGTGAGGCAAACCAACGGCACAGTCGGCGCTCCAACCGGCTGAGAGAGGGGGAGAGCTCCTGGGCCAGCAGGTTGTTGTTCAGCCCTGAGGCCACCAGATCCGCCGCAATCGACACCGAGAGGGCTGGTGGATCGAGATGGGCCAGGGCGCCGTAATGGTTAGCCCGGTAGGCCCCCCCCATCAAGGCGCGCAGATCGGTGAGCAGCTGCCCTCGGCCCAACGGCTGCAAATCGGGAACAGCTGGCGGCTCAAGACTCAGATTCGGCCTGGGGCTGCAGCGATGGCTGTCGCCAAGCCAATCCACAAGCAGCTGGGAGGCCTCCTGCAACAGCTCAGCCAGACCCGGATCAGGCGCAAACGGCCCGGCAAAGGGATCAAGGCCCTGCTCAGCGTCAGCTGGAGAGTGGAGCAAGCCGGCAGAACGATCGTGGGCCATTCTCAATGTTGATGGACTCCCAGCTCTCGAATTGGATGGAACGCCTGCTACGGCAGGCGGATCGGGTGGGTCGCAGCGGCGAAGTACCCGTGGCGGCGGTGGTGCTCGACCCACAGGGGCGCGCCATCGGCTGGGGTGTGAACCGGCGAGAGCAGGATCAGGACCCGCTCGGCCACGCTGAACTGCAAGCCCTGGCCCAGGCGGCGCGCCTGCGGGGCGACTGGCGCTTCAATGACCACACCCTGGTGGTGACGCTGGAACCCTGTCCCATGTGCGCGGGCGCCCTGGTGCAGGCCCGCATGGGCCGGGTGGTGTATGGGGCAAGCGATCCCAAGCGCGGCGCCTTGGGCTCATGCCTGCACCTGGGGGAATCGAGTACGGCCCACCATCACCTGGAGGTGATTGGTGGGGTGCTGGCGGAGCCGTGCCGCCAGCAACTGCAGAGCTGGTTCAGGCAGCGGCGGACTGGCGGAAAGCAGGCAGCTCCATCTCCAGCAGATTGAGCAGGCGCTCAACGTTCTCGGGCTTGGAGTTGGTGCCCATCAGACCCACACGCCACACCTGACCGGCGAGATCGCCCAGACCATTGCCGATTTCAACGCCGTGCTTGTTGAGCAGGTGGGCGGCGAAAGCCTTGCCATCGACACCATCGGGGATGCGCACGGTGGTGAGGGTGGGCAGGCGATAGGAGAGGGGAACATGCAGTTCCATACCGATGCGCTCGAGGCCAGCCCAGAGCTGCTCGCTGTTGCGGCGGTGACGGGCCCAGGAGTTTTCGATGCCCTCCTCACAGATCAGGCGCAGGGCTTCCCGCAGGCCGAAGTTCATGTTCACCGGCGCTGTGTGGTGATACGTGCGCTGGCTACCCCAATACGACTTCAGACCCGACATGTCCAGATACCAGTTGGGCACCTGGGTTTTGCGGGCGTCGAGCTTGGCTTCCGCGCGGGCACTCATGGTGAAGGGGCCCAGGCCGGGAGGGCAGCTCAGACCCTTCTGGCTGCAGCTGTAGGCCAAATCAACCTTGGCTTCATCCAGCTTGAGGGGCACACCCCCCAGGGAGGTCACGGTGTCGAGCAGCAGCAGGCAATCGTTGGCGTGGCAGAGATCACCGATGCCATCGAGGGGCTGCAACACCCCAGTGGAGGTTTCGGCATGCACCATGGCCAGCACTGCAGGCTTGTGCTCTTCCACCGCCGCTTTGATGGAGTCGTAGCTGAGGGCTTCACCCCAGGGGGCGGAGATTTCCACCACCTTGGCGCCGTAGCGGCCGCACATATCCACCAGGCGCTTACCGAAGTAACCGATTACGCCCACCACCACGGTGTCGCCGGCTTCAACGCAGTTGGCGATGGTGGCTTCCATCGCAGCGCTACCGGTGCCGCTCACCGGAATGGTGAAGCGGTTGCTGGTTTGCCACACGTAGCGGAGCATCTCCTGCACCTCATTCATCAGCTCCAGATAGAGCGGATCAAGGTGACTGAGAGGGGGCCGGGAGATGGCGGTGAGCACCCGGGGATCGGCGTTGGAAGGTCCGGGACCCAGCAGCAGGCGATC
>JAYKHZ010000065.1:0-6335 GCA_035286165.1 Synechococcus sp. | reverse complement strand
AGCATCCCCGTCTGGTGGTGGTGCGCAGCCTCACCAAGCTCTGCTCGATTGCGGGCTTACGCCTGGGCTATGCGGTGGCACAGCCTGAGCGCCTGCTGCGCTGGGCCAGTTGGCGCGACCCCTGGCCTGTGAATGGTTTGGCTGCTGCTGCCGGTGAGCTGTTGATTGGCGATCGGGCCTGGCAGCAGCGCGTTGAACGCTGGGTGGCCCGTGAGGGGCCTTGGTTCTCGCAGGCTTTGGCTGAGCGCACGGGCTGGCAGGTGGGCCCCAGCAGTGCCAACTACCTGTTGCTGCGGGCCGGCGAGGACCTGGAGCCGTTGCGCCAGCAGCTTGAGCAGCGCCATCGCATCCTGGTGCGTGATTGCCGCAGCTTCGCTGGGCTCAACAGCCAGTGGTGGCGCCTGGCGGTGCTGGACCGGCGCCGCAATCGGCTGTTGTTACGGGCCTTGGCCCAGGCCGGTGCCCGCAACCGCGTTTAAGGTCCATCCCAGAGCCCAGCAAGGCATGGACCGTTTTCGGGTTGATCGGATCGCTGCCACCCCCAATCCCCAACAGTGCATCTATGCGGCCATGCACCAGGACTACTCCGAGGGGTATGTGATGGCAGATCGGGCCGATTGGCCCGATGAAACCAGGGCTGGTGAAATCTGCGTGAAGCGTTTGCTCTCCGGCGAACGCGGCCATTACGGCCCGCTGGAACATGCCCAGATCGTGCTGAATGTGGGGTGGTTTCCCCACTCGGTGATGCAGCAGGCCCGCACCCACCGGGTGGGGGTGAGCTTCGATGTGCAGTCGATGCGATACACAGGCGAGCGGATCGTGCGTGCTGCCCGCGGTGAGCTGGAGCTTGAAGAGGTGTTCTATCTGCGGCCCGTGGGACTTTATTCCGACCGTCAGGGCAAGAAATACGACTACAGCGCTGCGGAACGGGCCAAGGATTTAGCCCACTGCCAGGGCGCGGCGGAGCGTTATGCCGAGATGCTCGAGGCCGGTTTTGCCGAGGAGCACGCCCGCGGCATTCTGCCGTTTGATTACCGCCAGCATTTCGTGGTGAGTTTCAGCCTGCGGGCGTTTCTGCATTTCATGGATCTGCGCGCCAAGCTGGATGCCCAAGAGGAGATTCGCCGGCTCTGCGATCTGATGTGGCCCCACATGCTGGGCTGGGCCCCGGAGATTGCGGCTTGGTACGAGAAAACCCGTTTGCATAAGGCGCGTCTGGCGCCTTGAGCCCTTGGATCAGATGCGGGCCAGGGTGACGCGCTCCGGCTGGTGCTGGTATTTGCCGGCCCGGTCTTGATAGGTGGTGTCGCAGGGGTCGCCTTCAAAAAACAGCAGCTGGCAGATGCCCTCGTTGGCGTAGATGCGGCAATCAGCTCCGGAGCTGTTGCTGAATTCCAGGGTGAGATGACCTTCCCAGCCCGCTTCAGCGGGGGTGGTGTTCACGATGATGCCGAGCCGCGCGTAGGTGCTCTTGCCAAGGCAGATCACGGTGATGTTCCCCGGCACCTTCATCTTCTCCAGTGCCACACCAAGCCCGTAGGAATGGGCCGGCAGGATGAAATAGCTGCCGTCTTCGTCGTGGTGGAGCTCTACAGGCTCCAGGTTGGCCGGATTGAAGCGCTTGGGGTTCATCACCGTGCCCGGCACATGGCGGAACACGAGAAATTCCTTGGGTGAGAGCCGCAGGTCGTAGCCGTAGGAGGAGCAGCCGAAGCTCAGCACCGGTGCGGTGCGATTGTCGGGGTCAAGGTGACGCACCAGCTTGGGCTGGAAGGGCTCGAGCAAGCCTTGAGCGGCCTGTTCGTTGATCCAGCGGTCGTTTTTCAGCATCGGTCGCGGCGCAGTTCGGTCACCTGATCGGCCATATCCATCAAGCCTTCGGGCATGGCGGGACCAGTCACGATCACATCCATGCGGGCGGGGCGCTGATCAAGGCTGGAGAGCACTTCGGTTTCATCCAGCAGGCCGTAGGCCAGGGCCAAGCCCAGTTCATCCAACACCACCAGATCAGCGCCACCTTCGAGCAATACGCGCTGGGTTTCCTGCCAAAGCTCCTGAACGGCTTGGCGTTCCGTTGCATCCACTGTTCCCTGGAGGCAGCCTTCCACGGCTGGGCGCAGCCAGGTGAGCCGGCCACACATCTGCACGGGGCGATGGGCTCCCTGCTCCACACCACCACGCAGGAATTGGCTGATCAGCACGCGGCTGCCGAGGCCTGCGGTGCGCAGCGCTTCGCTGAAGACGCTGGCAAAGCTGCCGCGAAAGCTGGCTGTGTGCACCTGCAGCAGCCCCTCCGGCTCACGCACCAGCAGCCGAAGTGGCGCTGCTGCAGGCCGGTGATGGCGTTCAGCAACAGGGCTGAGCATGGAGGCCTGCACGGGGTGGACACATCTGAATGTAGCGGCCAAGCGCCGACTAACAACTTTTTCACACCACAGGTGGTGTGAATGCCTGTACTAGCAACGGGCGGGACTGGCGGCGATGGTGTTTGTTGCTACAGGGGGTTGCAGGGTGCGTTCGTAATTTCCACAAACCAGGTCGGATTACCTAATGGTCGGCGTCACCCCTACTGCTGCCGCGCAACCCACCCTTGTTGATGTGATCCGGGGCCTGGCTGGCAGTACGGCTGAATCTGTCGAGCGCGGTAAAACAATTTTTTTCCCGGGTGATCCCGCTGAACGGGTGTACCTGCTGCGGCGCGGGGCGGTTCGTCTCTCCCGGGTGTACGAGTCGGGGGAAGAGATCACAGTTGCGCTGCTGCGCGAGAACAGCATCTTCGGGGTGCTCTCGCTGCTCACTGGCCAGCGCTCCGACCGCTTCTATCACTCGGTGGCCTTCACCCGGGTGGACATGGTCAGTGCTCCGGCCAATTCCGTGCGCCAAGCCATTGAGGCGGACGCCCGTGTGGGCCTGTTGCTGCTGCAGGGCCTCTCCTCACGCATCCTGCAGACCGAGGCCATGATCGAAACCTTGACCCACCGCGACATGTCATCGCGGCTGGTGAGTTTCCTGTTGGTGCTGTGCCGCGATTTCGGTGTGCCCGGCAGCCAGGGCATCACCATCGATCTGAAGTTGTCGCACCAGTCGATTGCTGAAGCCATCGGCTCAACCCGGGTCACCATCACGCGATTGCTGGGCGACCTGCGCAGCGCTGGCCTGCTGGAAATCGATCGCAAGCGCATCACCGTGTTTGATCCCCTGGCCCTGGCCAAGCGCTTCAGCTGACCGCTGCCGCCGGTGGTGCGATCAGCCTCGGCGATACTGAGCCCTGCTGTTGACGCTCAGCGGTGACCGGCTGGCTGCTGATTTTGGCCGTGCTGGTGCTCGGGGGGGTTCTCTCCACCCTGGGCGATCGCTTGGGCAGCAAAATCGGCAAGGCTCGCTTGAGCCTGTTCAAGTTGCGGCCGAAGAAAACGGCCGTTGTGATCACGGTGTTCACCGGCAGCTTGATCAGTGCCCTCACCCTGGGCTTGATGGTGGCGGTGAGTGAGCGCCTCAGGGTGGGTCTGTTCCAGCTCGATCAGCTGGAGCGCAAGCTGCGGGTGTCGCGGCAGTCGCTGCAGCTGAGCCTTAATCAGCTCAATGCCAATCAGCAGGAACTGGCCCAGGCGCGCCAGGAACGTCAAACCGCCTCTGCGCAGCTCAAAACGTTGGAACAGCGGCGGCGGGAGCTGCAGGCCGAGCGGGACCGACTGGGTGTTGAGGTGAAGGCCCGGGATCAGGAATTGCGGCAATTGCAGCAGCGCACCGCCCGTGGTCAGGAGGAACTGCGCCAGCTGGAGAGCAATGTGCTGGCGTTGCGCAGCGGTGATGTGGTGCTTGGCACTGGCCAGCCGCTGACGATGGCCAAGGTGTCGATTCCGCAGCCAGGCCTGGCACGCCAGGCCACTGAGGATGTATTGCGCCAGGCCAATCTGCGGGCCTATCAGCAGGTGCTGCCCGGCATGGCTCCTGAGCGTCAGTTGTTGCTGATTCCCCGCAGTGAGGTGAGCAAGGTGGAGAGTGCCCTGAGCAGGGGCGGCCCCTGGGTGGTGAGCATCCTTTCGGCTGGCAATGTGCTGCGGGGTGAGAAGCGCGTGCTGGCCTACGCCGATGTGCGCCCCAGCCGCCAGGTGATTCGCAGTGGTGAGGTGCTCGCGAGTGTGACCCTGGAACCAGGGGAGCGGCTCGCTGAGCAGGTGGATGGGCGGCTGCAGTTGCTGCTCGCTGCAGCCCGCACCGAAATGCGGCGCAGAGGCTCGCTGGCCCCTGATCTGCAGGTCAACCGTGCGGCCTTTGCCGCTCTGGCTCAGGAGCTGCTCAATCGATCCGGTTCTGAGCCCGTGGTTTTGGAGTTGTTGGCGGCCCGCGACAGTGACACTGCTGATCCGGTGTGGGTGGAGCTCAAAGCCAGCAATCTGGTGAGCTCATGAGTGCAGCGCATGCGGGTCGTTGGATTGCGCTGGATCCTGGCCGCCATAAATGCGGTCTGGTGCGCAGTGATCCCAAGGCGGAGCGGATCACGGATCTGTTGATCTGCAGTCCCCGTGAATGCTGGGATTGGCTGCAGCACTGGCTTGAATCCGGTGGGGTGCAGGGGCTGGTGCTCGGCGATGGCACCAGTAGTTCCGCCTGGCAGGACTGCATCCAGGGGCTGGACCCCAACCTGCAGCTGCAGCTCCAGCCGGAGTACGCCAGCACCCTGGAGGCTCGGGAGCGTTATTGGCAGCTCTACCCGCCGCGGGGTTGGCGCCGTTTGCTGCCGGTGGGGTTACGTCTGCCGCCGCGCCCGGTGGATGATCTGGCGGCGCTTGTGCTGCTGGAGCGGTACCTGGGCCGTCGCTTGCAGGCGATGGCTTAAAAGGCGGCGCGCACGGTGAACACGTAATCGCCACCGGCTTCGAGCTGGTAATCGCTCTTCACCAGGAAGCGCAGCAGGGCGTCTTGAATCAGGGCACGGCCGAGGGAGGGCTCCACCACCAGCTCACCGCGATCGAAGTGCCAACGGAATTCCCAGCGGAAGCCACCAGCCGCCACTTCCCCTTCCAGCATCTTCTGGGAGAAGCTCTGTTGCAGCACGCGCAGATGGGCTGTGGTGGCAGGCAGGCGGGCCATCTCAGAGCTCCGGCCTGAAGCCATTGATGCGGTTGCCGGCCCGCTCAATCCCGAGGCGCTGGATCAGTCCGATGCCGTGCTCCACCTCCTGAAGCACCTGCTCCAACACGGGTTCCTCCGCTTTGCTGAAGGGGCCCAGGACATGCCCCACCGTGCGCTCGCGCCGCTCCTGGGGTGAGCTGCCAGGGGCACCAATGCCGATGCGCAGGCGCGGAAAGGCCTCTCCACCGAGATGGGCGATGGTGCTGCGCAAGCCGTTGTGGCCACCGGCACTGCCCTGGGCGCGCAGACGCAGGCGGCCCAGGGGGAGATCCATGTCATCCACGATGACCAGTACCTGCTCTGAAGTCCAGCCGAACCAATCGATGGCGGCCCGAATCGAACGACCGCTGTCATTCATGTAGGTCTGAGGTTTGAGCAGCCGCAGCCTTTGCTCGCCTTGGCCGATATCGGCCAGATCACCGTGCAATTTGCCATTCGCACGAAAGGCTCCATGGGCTGAATCGGCGAGGCGATCCAGCACCATGAAGCCCACGTTGTGGCGCGTGCCTTCGTATTTACTGCCAGGGTTACCCAGCCCGACCAGCAGGTTCAGCTGGGTCATCCTCAGACAGATCAGAGCGGTTCAACGCGGTTGATGATGCCTCGCCGGCTGGCAGCTCGCTGACATCAACCGCCTTGCGGAATTCACGCTCGAACTCGGAAGAAGCCGCCTGAAATCCTTTGAGACT
The DNA here is from genome assembly GCA_035286165.1 of Synechococcus sp. GTDB lineage: Bacteria > Cyanobacteriota > Cyanobacteriia > PCC-6307 > Cyanobiaceae > RCC307. The sequence goes on along the minus strand of JAYKHZ010000065.1, from coordinate 510 downwards.
GCGCCCGAGGGTGCGCCCCAGCTCAGGCAATTTCTTCGGACCGAACACCAGCAAGGCGATGACCGCGATCACCGCCATTTCGGGCAGTCCAACCCCGAACACGTTCATGGATCAGCCCAGACCGTTCCAGTTCACGGTGATGCCGTCCAGCAGCAGTGAACGGTTGTACAGCTGCAGGATCACGAGCAGGAAGACCAGGAACAGGGCCATGAACACGCCCATCACGGGGGTGGTGCCCCAGCCAGGAACAACCTTGCCGTACTCGGAGTTCAGCGGACGCAGCAGGTCCCCCAGGCGGGTGCGTTGAGCCATCGGGTGAAACCTCTCCGGCGATGAAATGAGCCGTTACTGTAATGGCCCCGAACCGCTATGTCGGCGGCCCCTGTTGGGAGTCTTGATGGAAAGCACCTCTCCAGCCCTCTCGGTCGCCATTGCGGTGCTCGTTGCGTTATTCGGCCTGACCGGCTTTGGCATCTACATCGCCTTTGGGCCGCCATCGCGTCAGCTGGA
>JAYKHZ010000064.1:0-6291 GCA_035286165.1 Synechococcus sp. | reverse complement strand
CTCTCACCACGCAAGCCCAGCAGCTTCGGCCCCACCAGCCTGCGTCAACCAGGCCCAGGCCGCAGCTTCAAACGCGAAGCGGGCGGATTCAACCTCAACGTTCCCAGCCGAGTGGTTGGCGAAGCGGCCGCCAGCAGTAGTGCTGCAGCCATGACCCGCCTGCTGAAGGGCACACAGCCTGAAGCGCTTGGCAAGAATACTCAGCGGAATGTGCCTCTCACTCTGGTGGAGGGCGCCAGCGAATCCGAACTTCAAGACGTGATTCAAGCGGTGTATCGACAACTGCTGAACCGCGTTCCCTTCGAGGCCGAACGGCTGATCGATGCAGAGTCGCAACTGCGTTACGGCACGATCAAGGTTGTTGACTTCGTGGCGCTTGTTGCCGCAAGCCCGCTCTATCAAGACAGCCTCCACGGCCTGGCACCACTTCGCGCCGCAACGGCAGTGCACCTCAACGTGCTCGGTCGGGCACCACGGCCGCACGAGATCAGTGAATTTCTGATCAAGCGCGCACAGTCAGGTCAGGCAGAAGCCACTGCAGCTGTGGTGGAATCGGAGGCTTACCTGAACAATTTCGGCGCCTCAACAGTGCCGTACATGATCGGGCTCAACACGCAGCCTGGAGTGCCTCTGCAAAGTCTCAACCGCACGGCTGCTCTCGCCAAAGGCAACGCTGGAATCACCCCACCGCGCAAAGGGGCGATTTAAGTCCTAGCTCAACCACCCAGCAGTGGAGTGGCCACAACCTTCAACCCCGCCCGAGGCGGGGTTTTTTATTGACTTGTCGCAAAAAATGAGTAGAGGACTTAAGCAAAAGAAAAGGGCTTGAGAATAACCATTAGAGCAAATAATTGAAGCAAAGCACTTAATAAAGCGCTCTGCGAATTGTTATCAATAACTCCGCCGAGACCGATTGCCAGACAAGGGATCTGGGAAATATTGCCGCCGTGAAGAACTGTTACCGGGCCACCGGCGATCCCGGGCTTCTGCCACAGAATACCCAGGCGATCAGTCACACTGGTCACGCGATCGGCCTTTGCCGATAGCACCCCACTAACCACAGGATCCGGTCTCCTCTCAGGCGACCGCTTGCTTCGAGGCAGAACTGCATGAGCATCGTCTCCAACTCGATCATCAACGCGGACGCCGAAGCCCGCTATCTCAGCCCTGGCGAACTCGACCAGATCAAGGCTTTCGCGAGTGGCGGTCAGCGCCGTCTCCGCGTGGCCCAGGTCCTGGCCGAAGGTCGCGAGCGGATTGTGAAGCAGGCTGGTGGCGCGTTGTTTCAACGTCGACCCGACGTCGTCTCCCCCGGCGGCAACGCCTATGGCGAGGAGATGACAGCCACCTGTCTTCGTGACATGGATTACTACCTTCGCCTGGTGACTTACGGCGTGGTCGCCGGTGATGTCACCCCGATCGAAGAGATCGGCGTGATTGGTGCCAAAGAGATGTACAAGGCTCTCGGCACAAATCTCGAAGCCATGGCTTTGGCTGTGCGTGAAATGAAAAACGCCGCCATGGGCCTGCTGACCGGCCAAGACGCTGAGGAAGCTGGCTTCTACTTCGATTATGTGATCGGCGCTCTCTCCTGAGGCCCGAACGCTCAAATCACCATCACCTCAGGATTCCATGCAAGACGCGATCACCAACGTCATCAATCAGTTCGACGTTCAGGGTCTCTACCTGGATACGGGCTCGATGAGCCGCCTCGAGCAGTACTTCGCCAGTGGCGAGCTGCGCGTGCGTGCCGCTGCCACCATCAGCGCCAACGCCTCTGCCATCATCCGTGACGCTGTCGCCAAAGCTTTGCTTTACAGCGACATCACCCGTCCTGGCGGCAACATGTACACCACCCGTCGCTATGCAGCCTGCATCCGCGACATGGATTACTACCTGCGCTATTCCACCTACGCCATGCTGGCTGGTGACACATCCATCCTGGATGAGCGTGTGTTGAACGGTCTCAAGGAGACCTACAACTCCCTGGGTGTGCCCATCGGCGCAACTGTTCAGGCCATCCAATCCATGAAGGAAGCAACTGCTGCCCTCGTTGGCCCTGATGCCGGCAAGGAAATGGCTGTTTACTTCGATTACATCTGCTCCGGTCTCGGCAACTGAGCGCGGATCTCCCTTCTATTTAAGGAGCCCCATGCGTCTCTTCAAAGTCACGGCTTGCATTCCCAGTCCGGAAAAGATCCGTACACAGCGGGAAATTCAAAACACCTACTTCACCAAGTGGGTTCCCTACGACAGCTGGTTTGCTGAACAGCAGCGAATCATGAAACAGGGCGGAAAGATCATCAAGGTTGAACTTGCAACTGGTCGTCTTCAGACCAACGTTGGTAACTGATCTGTCCACTTGAATCCTGAGGCCCGGCGCAAGCCGGGCTTTTTTTTGTCCCTGCATTGCAGCAAGAGGGCAGTCCGGGCGCGTGAATAAGGCATTGCGATGTCCTCTTTATGGCCCGGGCCAGCAGCCAGCCCCAACCAGGATTTCTGCCGCTGCCCCTCAGTCTCTGGCCTGCAGAAACCAGGCTCCTGCTCGGCCTGGTGATCACCTGGAGCCTGTTTGGCTTGCTGGTGCTGAGCTCCGCCAGCTGGTGGGTTTCGGAGCGGGAAATGGGCGATGCCCTTTACACCATCAAACGCCAGCTGATCTGGATGGTGGCTGGCTGGGGGCTCTTTCTGCTGGTGATCCGCAGCTCCATCAAACGCTGGCTGCGCCTGGCGGCACCAGCCCTGTTGGTGGGGATTGTCCTGGTCGCCCTCACCTTGGTGATGGGCACCACCGTGAACGGCGCCAGCCGTTGGTTGGTTCTGGGCCCGATTCAGCTGCAACCCACCGAACTGATCAAGCCCTTTGTGGTGCTGCAAGGCGCCATGCTGTTTGCCCAATGGCGGCGCCTTGGTTTTGAGCAGCGGGTGTTGTGGCTGGCCGTGTTCGCCGGCTTGATCCTGTTGATTCTCAAGCAACCCAACCTGAGCACGGCGGCCCTCACCGGGTTGCTGCTCTGGATGATTGCCCTCGCCTCAGGCCTGCCGCTGCACTGGCTTGTTGGAACCGCCGGACTCGGGGCTGTGGCCGGCACCTTGAGCATCTTGATCAATGACTACCAGCGGATGCGGGTGACCTCCTTTCTCGATCCCTGGCAGGACCCCATGGGTCATGGGTATCAGCTGGTGCAAAGCCTGCTGGCGATCGGTTCAGGCGGGATCAGCGGCAGCGGCTATGGCCTCAGCACCCAGAAGCTGATGTACCTGCCGATTCAAACCACCGACTTCATCTTTGCGGTCTTCGCTGAGGAATTCGGCTTCATCGGTTCAATGATGCTGCTGCTGTTTCTGCTGGTCTTCGCGCTGATGGGATTGCGGGTGGCCCTGCGGGCACGGGGCAACCAGCTGCGCCTGGTCGCCATTGGTTGCACCGCCCTGTTGGTTGGTCAGTCGATAATGAACATCGCCGTTGCCAGCGGCGCGATGCCCACCACAGGATTGCCGCTACCGCTGGTGAGCTACGGCGGTAATTCCTTGCTGGCCAGCCTCTTCACTGCCGGATTGCTCGTTCGATGCTCGCTCGAATCCACCGAACCCCTCTCGCTGTCCTCGCAGCCGTTGTCGTCCTGAGCGCCTGCGGCGCCGGCCAGGCTCCCACCTCCAACGCCACGGCCCAGGAAACAGCGCCGCCATGGGCGACGGCTGTGGGGGTCAAAGCCCCCAACGGCATGGCCTACCCCCGGGTGCCGACCACAGCCATTGCCCTAGGTGAGCAGCTGCAGCAGGTGGAAACAGCGTTGAACGGCATGGATCCCAGTGATCCAGGCTTTCCAGCCCTGGCCCATCGCCAGCAGGTGCTCTACCGGCGCTGGTCGCACCACAGCGACTGGGACGCTGCCGTTTTGCAGCAACTCAGCCCCGGCCAGCGCTCGGCTGCCAAACAGCAGGTGCAAGCGCGGAGGGAATTTCTGGCGATGCACCGCAACCGCCCGGCCCCGGCCCAGCTCCCCGCCTGGAGAATCGTGGCGCCACGGCCAGCCGCTGAGCTGCTGAACCACTACAAGGAAGCGGAACGCCAAACCGGAATCGACTGGGCCACCCTGGCGGCGATCAACCTGGTGGAAACCGGCATGGGCCGACTCCAGGGGCTCTCGGTGGCCGGCGCCCGCGGGCCGATGCAATTCCTACCCAGCACCTGGAATGAACCTGGCATTGGCGCCGGATCCATCGATGAGCCCGCTGATGCCATCGCAGCAGCAGCCCGCTACCTGGTGCGCCGGGGTGGACCAGAGAATCTGCCCCAGGCCATCTGGGGCTACAACAACAGCTGGAATTACGTGCGCGCGGTGCAGACCTACGCCGCACTGATGCGGGAGGACCCACGCCGCTTCGATCAATTCCACCAATGGCAGATCCACTACGCCTCCCCGGATGGGGATCTGTGGTTGCCCGAGGGCTACGAACAACTGCAGCCCCTGCCAGTCGCCACCTATCTCCAACAGGCGCCGTGGAGCAGCCCATCTGCTCGATAGGCTGCCCCCGATGATGGTCCCGTTCTCACTTGCCGAGCTGGCCCAGGCCAGTGAGCAACTCCTGCGCAGCGGCCTGGAGAAGCCCACGCCGCTGACGCTGCTGCTGGTGTTCGGCGGTGGCTTGCTCACCAGCCTGGGCCCCTGCAGCCTCTCGATCCTGCCGGTGAGCCTGGCCTATCTGGCTGGTTTTGGCGAAGGTCCAGCCTGGCGACGCAGTGCTGGATTCTGCGCCGGTGTGGTCTCTGCCCTGGTGTTGCTCGGCAGTGCCAGCGCCCTGCTGGGGCGCCTCTATGGCCAAACCCCTGAAGCCCTCAGCCTGGCGGTGGCGGTGCTGGCCGTGCTGATGGGGCTCAACCTGCTGGGCTTGATGCCCCTGCGCCTCCCCGCTGGTCCCGATCCCGAGCGCTGGCGTCGCTGGGTCCCCGCTGGCCTGGGGCCTGCGGCCGCCGGCCTGGCATTCGGGTTGGCCGCCTCCCCCTGCACCACACCCGTGCTGGCGGTGCTGCTGGCCTGGATTGCAGCCAGCGGACAACCGCTGTTGGGGGTCATCCTGTTGGCCTGCTTTGGTGCTGGGCAAGTGCTGCCGCTCCTGCTTGCTGGCAGCCTTGCCGCGGCCCTGCCGCGCCTCCTTGCCCTACGGGCAGTGAGCCGCTGGATCCCACCGATCAGCGGCGCCGTGCTGGTGATGGTGGGGGGATTGAGCCTGGTGTCGCGGCTCTCATGAACACAATGGTTTTGAAACTGGCCGCCTGGCTCTCGGATTTGCGGGTGGCCATCGTGCTGCTGTTGCTGATCGCCCTCTGCAGCGGTGTTGGCACAGCCATTCCCCAAGGTGAAGCAGCGGGGTTCTATCTCGATCGCTACAACGCAGCCCCCTGGCTGGGGCTCATTGATGGCCGCCAGCTGCTGTGGTTGCAGCTCAATCACTTGTACACCAGCACTTGGTTCCTGGTTCTGCTGGCCTGGCTCGGGCTGGCACTGCTGCTCTGCAGCATCCGGCGCCAGTGGCCAGCGCTGCAGGCGGCGCTTCGCTGGATCGATTACGAGCAGCCGCGCCAGCTCAGCAAGCTGGCGGTAGCCACCAGTCTGGAGACACCTCACCCGCAGCAGGCCCTGAGCCAATTGGAAGCGCAATTGCAGCAACAGGGCTGGGCTGTGCAGCGACAGCAGGATCGCCTCGCTGCCCGCCGCGGTCTGATCGGACGGGTGGGGCCGCTGCTGGTGCACGCCGGCCTGATCGTGTTCATGGTGGGTGCCGTGATCGGAGCCTTCGGCGGCCAGCGGCTGGAGCGCTATTTAGCGCCTGGGCGATCCCTGGAGCTGCTCAATCCCCAGGGGGACACCCAGCTGGAATTGCGTTTGGAGCAGTTCGTGATCGAACGGGATCCCGCCGGGCGGCCAGAGCAGTTCACCTCCCAATTGCTGCTGGTCGATGGGGCCGATGGCGAGCCACAACCGGCCAGCGTGAGCGTGAACCATCCGCTACGGCACCGCGGCATCACCGTGTATCAGGCGGATTGGGCCCTGGCCGCTGTCACGCTGCAATTTGGCCAGAGCCCCCTGTTGCAGCTGCCGTTGCAAACCTTCCCGGAGCTGGGCGATCAGGTGTGGGGGCTGGTGCTACCCACCCGACCTGATGGCAGCGCACCGGTGCTTCTGGCCTTGCAGAGCGAACAGGGACCGGTGCAGGTGTTCGGGAGCGACAGCCAATTGCTGGGCCTCCTGCCGGTGGGGGGCGAGGCCGTGGACATCCTCGGGCTCC
>JAYKHZ010000063.1:0-10878 GCA_035286165.1 Synechococcus sp. | reverse complement strand
CCAACTGCACTGAGCAGATAAAAGGCCTTGGCCGGGAAGTTCACCTCCGCCAGCGACGCCTCGGGCACATCAGCACCGGCATCACCACCACCACCCACCAGCTGGGCGGCATCGGCCTGGGCCTTGGCGGCCGCCTTGGCACCATGGCGGCTGGTGGTCACCGCCAGGGCCATCGCTTTTTGCTTCTCCCGCGGGTTCTCCGGCAAGGTCTCCAGATCCAGATCGGTGAGCAGCGTCACGTAGTCGTTGATCGCCGCATCACCCACCTTCTCGAGCTTGGAGTACATCGAGAGCGGATCTTCCTCCAGGCCCACGGTGTTGCCGAGGCTCTTGCTCATCTTCTGAACACCATCAAGCCCCACCAGGATCGGCAGCAACATGCCGAACTGGGTGCGTTGGCCGAAATGGCGCTGCAGATCGCGCCCCATGGCCACGTTGAATTTCTGATCGGTGCCGCCCAGCTCCACATCGGCATCCACAGCCACCGAGTCGTAGCCCTGCAGCAGCGGGTACAGGAACTCGTGCAAGGCAATCGGCGTGCCGCTGCTGTAGCGCTTAGAAAAATCGTCTTTGGCCAGCATCTGGCCCACGGTGGCTGTGCCCAGCAGGTTGATCACCTGGGGCAGATCCAGGGATTCCAGCCATTCACTGTTGCGGCGCACCTCGAGGCGACCAGGGGTTTCAAAATCCAGCAGGGCCTGCTCCTTGGGCTGGTCCTGGCCCAACTGCTTGAGATAGGTGGTGGCATTGGCTTCCACCTCCTCCTTGCTCAACTGCACCCGCGTGGCGCTCTTACCGGTGGGATCACCGATGCGCGCGGTGAAGTCACCAATGATGAGCACCGCTGTGTGGCCAGCATCCTGAAACGCCCGCAACTTGCGAAACAGAATGCTGTGACCCAGGTGGATGTCACTGCCGGTGGGATCGATGCCGAGCTTGACCCGCAGCGGTCGCCCCTCGCGCTCAGCGGCAGCCAATCGTGCACTCAGGCTCTGGTCGGCGTCATCGGCGGCACCAGCAGGGAACAGGTCCACCACCCCGCGGCGCAACCAGGCCGGACCATCAATCTGCACCATGAACCACCCCCGCGCTGAGGCAGGGATCGTAAGCAGGCGCTTCAGGACTCAGCATCAAGCTGCACTTTCATGCGCTCGAGCGTGTGATTCATCTGCTCAAACATCTGCTCAGGCGTGATGCCGAACTGGCTGAGCTGGGTGCGCAGCTGTTCCACCGTGAGCTTGGCCTGGAAGTCTTCGGAGAGCTCAAAGCGCTTCATGAACACGCGGTAGCGGTCCATGAGCTCCTCCATGCGCTCAATGAACAACTTCTTCCCTTCCCGGTCGAACTTGCCGTATTCACCACCGAGCTGCATCAGCGACTGATAGTCACCAAACAGGCGCTTGGCCTCGTCCTGAACGATGTCGGACTCGAAGAACCCCATGGGCAATCGCGCACAACCGCCATTTTGGGCGGCCCTCAGCCTCTGGCCAGGGCGGATGCCCGACCGGATACTGGCTGAGTGGTGCCGTTGCTGATCTGATGCCCCGATCCCGCCACTGGCTCGACCCAATGGCCCGCCGGGTGCTGCAGTTCATGGGGGATCTGCCCCCTGATGCCCCCAGGCCCCCAGCTGAGGTGCCAACCCCAGATGCTGAGCCCCCCAGCTGGCGCATCGATGTGAACCGCGCCAGCGCGGGCGACTGGTTGTTGCTGCCGGGGTGCAGCAATGATCAGGCCGAACTGCTGGTGCGGCTGCAACGGGGCGGGGTGCAGCTCAGTGGCCCTGAGGATCTGGCCCGGCTGCTGAATCTGAGCAGCCAGCAACTGGAGCGCTGGCGGCCCCATCTGCTGTTTCGCTGGTACAGCGAACCCCCTGTGGTGGAGCAACCTCCCCTGGATCTCAACCGGGCCACCGATGCCCAACTGCAGGAGCTGGGCCTCAGCGAAGCCCGGCGGCAGCGGCTGCGCAGCGAACGGCGCAAGGCCCCCTTTCGCGATCTAGCCGATCTGCAGGAGCGGCTGGTGCTGCCACCGGAGGTGGTGGAAAGCCTGATCGGGCGCACCAGCTTTGAACCGATTCAGCGCCGCCAACGCAGCACTCCGGAATTGCCACGCACCGCCTGAGTCCATGCGTCAGATCGATCTGTTCACCACCCCTGGCAGCCCCGCGCTGGAACCGGAACTGGAGCTGGATGCCGAGGGGCTACTGGCCTGGCAACAGCGGGTGCTGCAGTACCAGCAGCAGCAGCGCCAGCAGCACAGCCCTGGCCAGACCAGCCTCTTCAGCGGCGCCACCGCGTCTGCCCTGCCTGAGGTGCCCGACCCCCTGAGCCTGCCGCCCCAGCATTTGCAGTTCTGGCGCTGGCCGGAGCCTCCCAACCAGGGAGCCGCTCTCTATTTCGTCTTCGACCACAGCCTTGGCCAGGGGAGCGAGCTGCTGCTCTACCTGGGCGAAACGATCCAGGCGGATCGGCGCTGGAAAGGGGCCCACGATTGCAAGGATTACCTGGCCGCCTACGGCGAAACCCTGGTGCGCTGCCAGCAGCGGCCCCAATTCAGCATCCGTTTCTGGTGCGATGCCCCCAGCGACACCCGTCAGCGGCGCCGGCTGGAGCAGCAGCAGATCCGCCACTGGCTACCCCCGTTCAACAAGGAATGTCGGCAGCGCTGGCAGACCCCGTTTCAGAATCAACAGCGCTGAGGCAACACTCCCGGTACGATCGCGCAACCCTTGGATTCGGTCGTCATGAACTTCCGCTGCAGCTCCGCTCCACTGGCGGATCTCGGCTGTGACGGCCTCGCCATTGGGTTGTTTTCCGGAAGCTGGGAGAGCCAACTCGAGGGGGTGCTTCCCAACCAGGCCAGCGGCGTGATCAGCCTGCTCAACCAGCGCCAGTTCAGCGCCAAACAGGGGGAGCTGGTGAGCCTCACCCTGCCGGAGGGCAACCCCAAGCTGTTGCTGATCAGCGGCCTGGGTGCTGCTGAAGACTTCGACAGCCAAGCCCTGCGCCGCAGCAGCGCCAAGCTGGTGCAAGCCAGCCGCGGCTGGCACCTGGATCGCCTGGGTGTGTCATTGCCGTTGGAGGGCTTTGCCCCCGCCCAGGCCCTCGGAGCCGTGGTGCAGGCCAGCCGCCTGGCGCTGTTCCAGGACCTGCGCTTCCGCAGCGAAACAGAAGCCAACGGTGATCCAGCCGAACTCTGGCTGCAGGGCTTCAACGAAACGCTGCAGGAGCACATCCCCCAACACGAAGCCATCTGCGCCGGCGTGGAACTGGCCCGCGAACTGGTGGGAGCCCCCCCCAATGTGGTGAACTCCCTGAGCCTGGAGAGCACCGCCCGCAGCCTTGCCGACGACTTCAACTGCGAACTGACCGTGCTTGATGAAGCCGCCTGCCGCGAACGGGGCATGGGGGCTTATCTCGCCGTAGCCCAGGGAGCCAGCATTCCCCCCCGCTTCCTGCATCTGGTGATCCGTCCGGAGGGGCCCGTGCAGCGCCGCCTGGTGCTGATCGGTAAGGGGCTCACCTTCGACTCCGGCGGGTACAACCTCAAGGTGGGGCCGGCCCAGATCGACATGATGAAGTTCGACATGGGCGGCTGTGGCGCCGTGCTGGGCGCAGCCCGCACCCTGGCCCAGCTGCGTCCAGCCGGCGTTGAGATCCACGTGATCAGTGCCACCACCGAAAACATGGTGAGCGCTGAAGCCATCCACCCCGGGGCCATCATCACCGCCTCCAACGGCAAAACGATCGAGATCAACAACACCGATGCCGAAGGGCGGCTCACCCTGGCCGATGCCCTGGTGTATGCCTGCGGCCTGGAACCTGATGCCATCGTGGATCTGGCCACCCTCACCGGCGCCTGCGTGATCGCCCTCGGTGATGAGATCGCCGGATGCTGGAGCCCCAGTGATGCCCTGGCCGGCGAACTGGATGCGGCGGCCAAACGGGCCGGAGAAGAGCTCTGGCGGATGCCCCTGCAGCGCTCCTACAAGCAGGGGCTCAAGAGTGGCTTTGCCGACATGAAGAACACCGGCCCCCGCCCTGGTGGATCCATCACAGCGGCCCTCTTCCTGCAGGAGTTCGTCAACGCTGAGATCCCCTGGGCCCACATCGATATCGCCGGTCCTGTGTGGAGTGAGAAGGGGCGAGGGCAGGATCCAGCTGGAGCCACCGGCTATGGCGTTCGCACCCTGGTGGAGTGGTGCCTGAACGTTGCCGCAGAAGCGAAGGAAGGGTTAAGCCAGGAGTAGCCCTCTCGCTGAGCTACCTAGCGTGTTCCAGCCCACTGGTTCCGACCACAGCGCTTTCTGGTTCGAGGACACCCAGCCCGGCCAATGGGATGGGGATGTGGGCCGCGCTTGCCAGGTGGCGTTGGATGAGTGGAAACGCTTTCAGCACGATGCCGAGTCGATCCTCGCGGGGGTGATTCCCAACGCGCATTTGCGCCAGCAACTCAGCGTCGATCTCGCCAACCAGGCCTTCCCTGAGGCCTTCAGTGACGCGTGCCGTCTCTGGCATGCCGAGACCTGACGGCCTCAGCTGAGGAGACCCGAACCCGCACGGCCGGTTCTCCCCGCTGCCCCGCATCAGCTGCCGGAGTCAGCGTTGGTGCAGTTGAACGAGGCCAGCGATGGCCAAGCACACAAACAACGATTGCGTGGGGTGGATGCTGGATGGCATCGGCAAGGTTGCCCTGCTGAGCCCCGCGGAAGAAGTGAGCCTTGGGCGCCAGATCCGCGCCTGGCAAGACCACCCCGATGGCCCCGAGCAAGCTCCAGCCAGCGTGAAGCGCCAGGGGCTGAGGGCGCGCAGCCGCATGGTGCAGGCCAATCTGCGCCTGGTGGTGCACCTGGCCAAGAAGCAACGACTGCGGGGCCTGGCCCTGGAGGACCTGGTGCAGGAGGGGTCCATCGGCCTGCAACGCGCGGCTGAGAAATACGACCCCAGCACGGGCTATCGCTTCAGCACCTACGCCTATTGGTGGATCAAGCAGGCCCTGCAACGGGCCCTCACCCAACAGACCCCCACCGTGCGGCTGCCCTTCCGCATCAGCGAGCGGCTCAGCAAGCTGCGCAGCGCCAGCCAACGCCTCAGCCAGGAGCTGGGACGCCAGCCCAACCGCCAGGAACTGGCGGAGGCCTTGGGTGAAAGTGAAAGCCAACTGCTGGAACTGGAACGGGCCCAGCGACTGAGCCGCGGTTGCAGCCTCGACACCCCCCTGGCCGCTGATGCCGACAACGGCAGCCTGATCGATCTGCTGGAGGATGCCCGCACCAGCCCCATGGAGCAGCTGGAAGACGACCTACGCCATGAGCAACTTCAGGGGCTCGTGCAACGGGCTGGTCTCAATGAGCGGGAAACCGTGGTGCTGCAACAACGCCACGGCAGCCAGGCCGCCATGCCGCTGAAGCAGTTGGCTGAGCAGTTCGGCATCAGCCGCGAACGCACCAGGCAGCTGGAGCAAAACGCTCTGCGCAAATTGCGCCGCTGCGCTGCGGCGTAGGTTGAGTCCAGTGCCTGCCAATGGATGCCCCGATTCCCCAGGATCCGACCCAAGTGGAGCTGGTATCTCAGGGCCCAGGGGGGCATCCTGCTGCTCCCGCTGGGCCTGTGTTTGTTCGGTGAAGCCGTGGTGCGCAGGGCAGCCGATGCACCCAAACCCTGGTTCTGGATCGGCACCCTCAGCTTGATCTGCATCAATGCCGGCGTGGGCTTGATGATTGAAAGTGGCCTGTTACGCGGTTATCCCAAGCGCTAGCCCTAGGCCACCACAGCTTCAGCTTCGGGGCTCCTGTCATTCAGGGCTGCAGGTGATTGCAGCTCATGGATCTGCCAGCGGGCACGGTCATCACAGCTTTCCAGCAAACGGTCCAGATCATCGGCAGCGTGCTTGGGCGACTCGTACGGGCCGATATAGCGGGTTGCCAAACCCTCCCGTATGGTCAACAAATACATCCCATCTAGCTCATCCATAGACGCAACCTAGCCCGTGTTGGCTCAAGTTGCAGTGGGGGAGAACCACACCTTTGCACTGCGGGCCCGTTCGCCCCACACCGCATCGAGTCGGGCATCGCGGCCACACCGCCAGCGGTAATAGCGGTAGGTGATGGCATTGCGCTCGGCGTAATCCTGGTGGTAACCCTCAGCAGGCCAGAAGCGCTTCAACGGCTGGATGGCCACCTGCAAGGGTTGCTCCGAGCCAAGCTCCTGTTGAGCAGCACGGGCGCTGGCTTGAGCCTGCTGCTCCTGCTCAGCCCCTGCGGTGAAGATCACCGGCCGGTAGGAGCTGCCACGATCACAGAATTGGCCCCCAGCATCGGTGGGGTCCACGTTGCGCCAGAAGGCGCGCAACAAGGTGGGATAGCTGATGCGCTCCGGATCGAAGCGCACCCGCACACTCTCCGCATGGCCAGTGCCACCGGCACTCACCTGGCGGTAGCTGGGATTAGCGGTTTGCCCGCCGGAATAACCACTCTCAGCATCCAGCACGCCCTCGAGCCCTTCGAGATCGTGCTCCAAACACCAGAAGCAGCCACCGGCGAACACGGCTTCCTGGGGGGTAGCCGCGAGGGCCAAAGGTTGTTGACCCAGCAACAACACCAGCACTGGAAGCAGCAGCCAGCGCAAACCCAGCTCAGGCAGCCGTGGGGGGAAGGGCATCAAGAATCAAGCGGGCGGCACGACGGGTGACCCCGGTCTCACCCAGGGCAGCACGCAGGCGACGGTAACCGTCATCCACCCGCTGCCGTGCTGCGGGATCCTGCAACAGCGGCAGGGCCTGCTGCACCAACGCATCCACGCTCAATTCGTCCTGCAGCAATTCCGGCAGCAGGCGCTCATTAAGCACCAGATTCACCGGGGAGATGTGATCCACCTGGAAACGCAGGAGGTTCTTGGCAATCCAGGCCGTGAGACGGCTCACCCGATACCCCACCACCTGGGGGACCCCCCGCAAGGCCAACTCCAGGTTCACCGTGCCTGATTTGGTCAAGGCCAGATTGGCTGCAGCGCAGAGCTGGGCCCGCTGGGCATCAGCGCTGGCGGCATCCAGCACGGTGGCCTGCAGTCCAGCCGCCTCCACGGCCTGCTGCAACGGCTGCTCAAACCCAGGCTGGGCCGCCGCAAGCACCACCTTCAAGCCAGGCACCAGCTGCTGCAGCCGCGCCGCCGCTTCCGCCATCGGGGGCAACAGCCAGCGCAGCTCCTGCTGGCGCGAGGCGGGCAGCAACAACAGCAATGGATCCTCTTGATCGAGCCCCAGGGCAGCCCGCGCCGCAGTGCGGGAAGGCAAATCGGTGAGGGTGTCGAGCAGGGGATGGCCCACCCACTCCACCTCGGCGCCCTGAGCGCGGTAGAAACGCGCTTCCTCCGGGAAGATCGCCAGGATGCGATCGCAGAACTCGATCAACCGGGTGGTGCCCCCCTTGCCCATGCGGAAAGCCCACTCCTGGGGGGCGATGTAATAGAGCACCGGCACCTCTGGATGCTCGCGCTTCACCCGGCGGCCCAGGGGGGTGTTACCACCCACGTAATCGATCAACACCACCCCATCGGGGGGATGTTGCGCCAGCCAACGCCGCGCCTGACGCTGCAACTTCAAGGTGGGCAGCACCAAGGGCACCGCCTCCCACAACCCAATGGCCCCCAGGGGGGCGGTATCCGCCAACAGCTCAGCTCCAGCCTGTTGCATCCGCGGCCCCCCCAGGGCGCTGATGCGCAAGGGGAGCCCACGCTGCTGGGCCTCCTCCAACAGGGCCCTAACCAGCAGGCTGCCCTGCAGATCCCCGGATACCTCACCGGTGCTGATCAGCAGATGGGTCACGGCCGCTGAGCAGGAAGCGGACCACGGCGATCAGGACCGCAGCTGGCCTCAAGAAAACGCACCAGCTCCAGTCCAGCGTCAGTACTGGCGAGCTCGGTGGCCTGGCTCAGGGCTGAACTGAGGGGCAAGCCACTGCGGTAGAGCAGCTTCCAGAGCTGCTGCAGTTCACGCTGCACGGCACCACCGTCCTGATCGGCCAGACCGCTGCGCTTAAGACCCAAGCGATTCAGTCCCCGCAAGCGGCCGGGATGGCCCTCCACCATGGTGAAAGGGGGAACATCGCGGTCAATGCGGCTCATGCCGCCCACCATCGCCATCGTGCCGATGTGCACGAACTGGTGGATGCCCAGCACGCCTCCGATCACAGCGCGATCGGCGATGTGGACATGACCAGCCACCGCCACCCCATTGGCGATCACGATGCGATTGCCCAGTTCACAGTTATGGCCCAGATGGCTGTAGGCCATCAGCAGGTTGTCATCGCCCAGCACCGTGCGCTCGTCACCTGCGGTGGCACGGTTGATCGTCACGTACTCGCGAATGCGATTGCGATCACCGATCACCACCTCGGTGCTGTCACCGGTGTATTTGAGGTCCTGGGGCTCAAGGCCAATGCAAGCCCCAGCGAACACATGGTTGTCAGAACCGAGGGTCACACGGCCATCAAGAACCGCATGGGGACCAATGCGGGTCCCGGAGCCGATCCGCACCTCGGGACCGATCACCGCGTAAGGGCCGATAGTCACGCCATCGGCGATCTGGGCGGCGGAGTCCACCAGGGCCGTGGGATGGATCTGGGCCACCATCGCTGCAGCACTCATGATCAGTCCACCAAGGAGAACATGAGATCACCGGAACACACCAGTGCCCCATCCACGGTGGCTTCCGCATGCACCTTGCCAAAGCGCTGACGCTTGAGGCTCAGCAGCTCACAGGTGATGCGCAGCTGATCACCGGGCACCACAGGGCGGCGGAAGCGCACCCCATCAATCCCGGCAAAAACGAACAGTCCCTTGGGAAGATCGGGCATCTGGGTCACGATCAAGCCACCCACCTGGGCCATGGCTTCCACGATCAAGACACCGGGCATCAGCGGCCGATCGGGGAAATGCCCCTGGAACTGGGGTTCATTGAGGGTCACGTTCTTGAGACCCACGGCACGCTTACCGGGCTCATGCTCCACCACCCGATCCACCAGCGCGAAGGGATAGCGATGGGGCAGCAGATTCATGATCTGCTCGCTCGTGAGCAGAGGGGCGGAGGAGCTGGTCATTCAGGCGGCTCGGGAAAACTCCTGACGTTCAGGGGAGGCCGTCAGGCAGGACGGAGAGGCCGCAAGCGCTGCGGCCAACTGAGTGTGGAGGTTATGGGAGCCGCGGAAAGCCATGAGCTGCGCCCGCGGCAGACCGGTGAGGGCGAGATCACCGATCAGATCAAGGAGCTTGTGACGCACCGGCTCATCGGCAAAGCGCAGGGGCGGATTCAGCCAGCGATCGTGGTCGCACACCAGGGCATTGTCGAGTGCTCCGCCTTGAATCAAGCCGGCGGCGCGCAGCTGCTCCACCTGATCGCGGAAACCAAAGGTGCGGGCAGGAGCAATCTCCCGCACATAAGTCTCAGGGGTGAGCTCAAGGCTGAACAACTGACGGCCAATGGCGGGCTGGGGAAACTCAATGGCGGCGCTCACCAGCAGCCGATCACTGGGCAGAGCCAGCACAAATCCAGCACCGTGCTGCAGGGTGATGGGGGCTTCAAGCGTTTGCAGGGGAGTGCGGGGCCCCAGATCCACCAGTCCGGCCTCCGCAATCGCCTCCACCCAAGGGAGCGCCGACCCATCGAGCAATGGCACTTCGTGGCCATCCAGCCAGAGTTCCGCCTGGGTGAGGCCCGTGCCCAGCAGGGCTGACAGCAAATGCTCAACCGTGGCCAGGGGACGGCCATTCACGTCCAGGGCTGTGCAGAGCCGGGTGTCGCGCACCTGATTGGGCTGCAGCAGCACAGGAGGCTGATCGGGCTGATCCAGAAACCCCACACGGAAGCCAGGTTGGCTGCCCGGAGCCAGGCGCACACGGCACTCCTGGCCCGAATGCAAACCGATGCCCTGGCGCTCCACTGGAGCAGCCAAACCAAGGCAGCGGCTGTAATCAGAAGACCAGTTCACGCTCAGAACTTGAAGCCCACGCCCACATTGAAACGATATTCGCCAGTCCAATCGCGACTGGCCACCTCCAAGCGCAGGGGGCCCACAGGGGTGGTGAGAATCACACCAGTACCAACGGAGAAACCCTGGCCCGGCTTAAGCAGCAGTTCACCAGGCCGGCCGGGCACCGCACCCTGACTACCCAGGGCTGAACCTGCATCGATGAACACTTCACCGCTGATGATCTTGAAAATCGGGAAGCGGTACTCAATCGTGGCCTCCACGTAGCTGCGGCCAACGCCCAGATCGCAATCACTGAAGCCCCGAACCGAGTTGTTACCGCCAAGGCAGAAGGCCTCGTAGGGAGGCAACTGACCGGTCACATTGCCAGCGGTGAATTGGAACGCGATGGCCTGGGGGCAATCCTCAGCCTCACCTTTCTTGGGGCGACACCCCTTGTAGAAATTGATGAAATTGACAGGGATGAAGTGGGTAGCTGAAAAACGCTGACGGTTAAACGTGGGGGAGTTCTGACCAACACTCACATACTGCTCGGAACCAGCAGTGAAAAAAGTGCCGGAGCGGGGATTTTTGTTGTTATCGAGGGCGTTGTATGAAATCGCGACACGGCCACCAACCAACTGGTTGCTGTTGGCGCAGTTGTAGGCAAGGCAGATAATGGATTCAGGTGTTGCAGCCCAGCGCCCAGTCTGGATGTTCCGCTTGCCTGCATTACGGAATGGGGCCGCGCCGTAGGCGCGTGCTTCACCCAAGCCATTCATGGTGACCGCCTCTTGTCCACTCAGGCCAAACACCAAGGTCCAGAGATTCTTTTTGTAAGGATCTCCACCTCGCAGGGGGCGGATGTACTGGGCGTTACCGCCAACCCGCTGCACCCGCACCAAATCGCCTTC
>JAYKHZ010000062.1:0-3099 GCA_035286165.1 Synechococcus sp. | reverse complement strand
AGTGCTCTGGGGTTCAGCACCGCTGCTCTGCAGAGAGTTCTGCTCCATCTCGTTGAGCAGATCCTCCAATCCGGCGGCAAAGCCAGCGGCGGCGCTGCCCAGGGGCAGCAGGGCCAGGGCCAGCAGGAGTGGGCGCTGCAAAAGGGTGGCTTTCATGTTCAGTTGCCCTCCATGCGGATGTCGCTCACCTGGCCCTTCACCCGGTAGAGGGGACCCTCCAGCTCTACGGGCGATCCGATCTTCAGCGCCTGATTGCCGAGCACCACACCACCGGAGGTGAGGCGCCCCTCACCCTGCAACTGCAGACGTGCATCGAAGGTGCTGAAGCTGCTGTTGTTGGGATCAGGCACCACCGCCACCTGCCCATCGGCCCCCATCAACGCCACCCTGCGCTCCAGCAGTTCGGCACTCTCCACCTTCACTGAGCCATGGGGTTGGTTGCGGATCACCAGGCTGGTGCGGCCATCGTCCTGGATCTGCTGCAGCAAACCGGCGGGATCCACCGACGGCACGTGTTTCACATCAACGGTGACCAGCACTGGCTTCACCCCGCCTGTGGCACGGGCCACAGCTCCGCTGAGCTTGGGGCTCCAGATCATCCCGGCTGTGGCCAACACCACCGCAGCTGCGGCGCCGGCGTCCACCCAGCTGAACCGCCGAGGAACAGAGCGTTGCGGTTCAGCCATCGGCGGTGAGCTGGTTTTCTAGTTCGTTAATTTTAGTTCGACTGGCCAGATCTGCCCTCAGCTGGGCTGCTCAGCCATTGAGTTCCCGCACAAAGCGGTCCACAGCTTTTAACCCAGCTTTGGAGCCATCCAGCAGGGCCTCATCCAGCTCTTCAGGGGCGGGGCGTTGTTCGAACTGGGCTGCTGGGCGGTAGCCGTCGGCATCGAGGCGGTACAGCTCCCAATCGCCGGGGTGCGCGTGCCGCAGGGCTGCACCCGAGAGGGGCTGCAGGGTGTAGGCGCTGCGCCATTGCGCCACAAAGCCCTTGCGCCGTTCACGGGCCACACTGCCGATGCCCACCGCGGCATCCTCCAACCGTCCGTTGACGAGAACCACGGGGCCTGGATGGGCTTCGCACACCGTTTGCACCTCCTCGTAATCCGGCGGACCAGGGGTCACCGCCAGCAGCACGGTGTCGGGGGCATCGCTGCGGCTGCCCCAATCGGCCAGGCTGCTGATGGCATCCGCTTGGTCGGGGGCATCACGCTTGGCCAGGGCCGTGGCTCCAGCATCGGCAAACAGCAGCTGGGCGCGGCGACCGGGGCGATCGAGGCGGCGCTGCAGCCGCAGGGCGACCGGGGCCACCCGCAGCCCCTCAAAACGCAGTTCGGTGGTCCAGCGACCCTTGGCATCAGTGCCGAGTGCCGCTTCAAGGGCTTCAAGCAACTGCGCTTCAGCGGCGACGAGATCGGCGGGAAGGCTCATGGGCAAGCCGCTGGCGGCAGGGTGGGCAGCACTGATTCCAGCAAATCAGCCACATCAGCGAGAGCGCTGCTGGTGTGCCAGGGGCCCAGGCTCAGGCGCAGGCCACTGCGGGCCCAGCGGTCATCAAGTCCGAGGGCCAGAAGGGCCTGGCTGGCTTGATCGCGCCCACTGCTGCAAGCCGAACCACTGCTCACCGCCAGGCCAAGGCGGGCCAGGGCCCGCACGGCCGCCCGCCCGGAGCGGGGCACCCCATCCGCTGTGGCCAGCAGCACACTGAGGTGGTGGGGCAGCCGTTGCCCCTCCTCCTGGGCCCCACTGAGCTGCAGCCCCGAACGTTGCAGCAGCTCCTGTTGCAATCCTTGCCGCAGGGCCCGCAGGCGCTGTTCCAACGCTGGTTGCTGCTGCTCCCGCAGCTGTAGGGCATCCACCAGGGCTGATGCCAGCCAGGGGCTTTCAGTGCCCGATCGCAGTCCTCCCTCTTGCCCCCCGCCCACCAGCTGGGCCTGCAGGGGTCGTGGCTCCCGCAGCACCAGGGCACCGATGCCCCTGGGCCCTTGGAACTTGTGGGCACTGAGGCTGAGCAGATCCACCGGCAGTGGCTGCAGCCGCTTGAGCGGCAGCTGGCCCAGCACCTGCACCGCATCGCTATGCAGCACCACCCCCGCCGCGCGGCAGAGCTCGCCGATCCGTTCCATGGGCTGCAGCGTGCCCAGATCAGAACTGGCCCAGGCGATGCTCACCAGCTTCGTGGGCGGCTGCAACAACGGCTCCAGCTGCTCTAGATCAATCAGGCCGCTCGAATCAACGGCCAGGGTGACCACCTCCCAGCCCTGCTGGCGTAGCCGTTGCGCGGCGGCTGACACCGCCGGATGCTCGAGCGGTGAGAGCAACAGCCGTCCTGGGGAGAGCATGCCCGCCGTTCCCAGCAGCGCAAGGTTGTCGGCTTCGGTGCCACCGGAGGTGAAGATCACCTGCCCCGTGGGGCAGCCCATTAGATCCAGCAGTGTTTGCCTGCTGCGCTCCAGCAACTCAGCGGCGACGATGCCGGCGGGATGCACGCTGGATGGATTGGCCCAGCAGCGCTGTTGTTGCTCCAGCATGCGCGCCAGCACCCCTGGATCGGGGGGAACGGCGGCGCAGGCATCGAGATAGAGCAGCGGATCAGAAGCCAATGCGGCGACGGGTGCGCTCCTCCACCGAAGCATTGGCCAGATTCACCAGTTCATCCAGTGACACCTGATCCAGCAGTGCAAGAGCCTGGGCACGGGCTGCTGCGCTGGGGCAGTCGTCGGGCCGCTGGCAGCCCTCGGCGCAGGCTGTGGCGCACTCGATGCTGGCGTTGCTGCTGGCTGCTGCCACGTCAGGGCTGATCGCGGTGGCATCGCTGCTGCCGGGGTAATCGGCTGCAACCGGCACAGTGCCGCTGAACACGAACACCGCTGGACCAGCCATCTGCAGGTGGTTCTGCTCATCCCAGTGGATCTCCAGTGGTCCACCAGGCAGTTCCACCGTGGCGCGCCGCTCGCAGGCCCCACGCAGGTGGGTGGCCACCAGGGTGGCGCAGGCTCCGGTGCCGCAGGCCAGGGTTGGCCCCGCGCCCCGTTCCCACACCCGCACGGTGAGCCGATCAGGTGCCTGCACGCTCACAAAGTGCACGTTGGTGCGGGC
>JAYKHZ010000061.1:0-5794 GCA_035286165.1 Synechococcus sp. | reverse complement strand
ACAGCAGCGTGCTGGGCATCAACATGGCCAACGCTGGCGACAAGGCCACGATGAACAGCTGGATGATCGGCCTGAACTTCAAGGACGTCTTCCTGCAGGGCAACAAGGCTGGTTTCGCCATCGGTGGTGTGCCCACCGTGGGCAGCAACGATTCCGGCTGGGGTAAGGATCAGAGCATGCCCATCGCTCTGGAAACCTGGTACCAGTTCCAGGTGTCTGACAACATCAGCGTGACCCCTGGTGTGTTCTGGATCTCTGGCCAGAATGCTGAGAAGACCGGTCGCTATGGCCAGGTCAAGGTCAGCGGCTCCAACGGCGACGTTTGGGGTGGTGTTGTGAAGACCGAGTTCAAGTTCTGATCTCAGGCTTCACGCCCTTTCTTTCTCCTCACACACTTCTTCTCACACACACTGCAAGCCCCTCCAAATGGAGGGGCTTTTTTTGTGCTTTTCTGGCTAAATCACCTCGCTTAAACCTTCATTCGCTGATGCCTGCTTTGAACCAAGTGCAGCGGCTTCAGTTGCAGCAATGCTTTGCTCAACAACACTGGGCTGAGCTGCTGGAGTTTCTCGAACCGCTGGATTTGGCGGCCCAGCGTGATCCTGAACTTTGGTTTTTACTGGCTCGAGCCCATCGCGGCCTCGGCCAACCTGAGTTGGGTTTCAGTGCCTTTGCTGAAGCTCAACTGTTGGATCCCACCTCCGCTGAGCTGCAGCTTGAGGCGGTGGAGGCTCTGCTGGATCAGGCCCAGTGGGGCACCGCTTGGCAGTTGCTACAGGCACCTGTGCTGCAGCCCTTGGTCCAGCAACCGCGGCTGCAGTTGCTGCAGGCCCGTTGCCTGGCCCAGTTGGGTCAGGCCCCTGAAGCGGAAGAGGCCTTGTTGGCTTTGCAGCAGCATCCCGATGTGGATCCCTATCGCCTTGGCTTGGCCTTGGTGGAGGTGAATCTGCAGCTTGGTGAGCTGGAGCGGGCCCAGTTCTGCCTGGAGCGGGCCGCTGCACTGGCCCCGCCCGATGAAGAGCAGGCCATCCTGCAGTTGGAGCTGCTAGCGGCCACCTGGCAGCCCCAGCACCTGCAGCAGCTTGAGCAGCTGGGCGCCCAATGGCCGGCTTCACGCCGTCTGCAGCTGCGGTTGGCCAAGTTGCTTGAGCGCAAACTGCTGCTTGAGCAGGCCCGGCAGGTGCTTGAGCAGGCGGTGGCTCGGTTCGGGTGTGCCGGCGCTTTGGCCCATCAGTGGTTGCAGTTTTTGGCGGCCACGGGTGATCTCGAAGCCTTGCGCCAATGGGGCGCTGCAGCGCGGTTAAGCGTTCCGCCGTTGGCACTGCCGTTGTTGGAGGCCCAGTGCCTGATCAACCTCAATCGCGATGGGGAGGCGCGCGATTGCCTGGAGGATCAGCCCCAGCCGGGCCAGGTGCTGGAGCTGCTGGCTCAGCTGGCCAGCCGGGCCGGTGAGCACCAGCAGAGCGCTGCCCTTTTGGAGCAGCGTTATCGCGAATGCCCCACAGCCCCTGATCTGGCTTACCACCTGGCCATTGAACTGCTGCGTCTGGGCCGCTGGACTGAAGCTTGGCCCCTCTATGAGCAGCGTTTTCAGTGCTCGTTTGCCAGAAGCTTCTTAGCGCCGGGTTTTGCGCCCAAGGCCAGTGATCTCTCCCCTGCTGGCCGCCATGTGGTGGTGTTCAGCGAGCAGGGTTTTGGCGATGCCGTGATGCTGGCTTCGATGCTGCCTGATCTGCAGCAGCAGGCGGCTTCGGTGCGCGTGATCGCGGAGCCGCGCCTGGTGCCCTTGCTGCAGGCCTCTTTCCCCCACATAGAGGTGGTTTCCGCCATCGATGCCGCCTGTTTTGAAGCGGCTGATTCCTGTTATGGCATCGGCAGCCTGGGCCGCTTCTATCGCCCCAGCCCCGAGCATTGCCCTGGTACCCCCTATCTTCAGGTGCCCAATGCAGATCTGCAGCACTGGCGCCAGCAGCTGGAGGCGCTGGGTTCTGGGCTCAAGATTGGTGTGGCCTGGCGTGGTGGTGGCGCCATGCAGCAACACCAGCGCCGCTCGCTTGAGCTGCCCCAACTGCTCCCTGTGCTGCAGCAGCCAGGGGTGCATTGGGTGAATCTTCAATACCGCCACAGCGCCGCTGAGCTGGCGCAATTACAGGAAAGCCATGGCATTGGTATTCATCATTTCGCCGGCATCACCGAGGATCTGTTGGCCACCGCTGCACTCACCCAGGCTCTGGACCTGGTGATCACCGTGCAGCAAACCGCTCTGCACATCGCTGGGGCCAGCGGCACCCCCGCCTGGGTGCTGTTGCCCATGGCTCCGGAGTGGCGCTACGGCATCGAAGGCTCTCGAATGCCCTGGTACGGCTCGGTGGAATTGTTCCGCCAGAGCAAGCTTGGTGATTGGGCGGGGCCGATCGAGCAGATTCGCCAGCGCCTGCAGCTGCTGGTGCAACGCGTTGATGGTCACAATGGAGCCCACAGCTGACCTGCTGCCGCGCAATGGCCATTGCTCCTGATATCACCACCCTTGTGGGCCACACCCCATTGGTGCGGCTCAACCGGCTGCCGCAGGAGGCCGGTTGCGTGGCCGAGATCGTGGCCAAGCTGGAGAGTTTCAACCCCACCGCCTCGGTGAAAGACCGCATCGGTGTGGCGATGATCCGTGATGCCGAAGCGGCTGGGCGCATCAGCCCTGAGCGCACCGTGCTGGTGGAGCCCACCAGCGGTAACACCGGCATCGCCCTGGCCATGGTGGCCGCCGCCAGTGGTTATCGGCTGATCCTGATCATGCCCGACACCATGAGCCAGGAGCGCCGCGCCATGCTGCGGGCCTATGGCGCTGAATTGGAGCTCACCCCAGGTTCAGAGGGCATGAAGGGGGCCATCAACCGGGCCCGTGAGCTGGCGGCTGAACTGCCCAATGCCTATTTGCTGCAGCAGTTCTCCAACACCGCCAATCCCGCCATTCACGTGGCCACCACCGCTGAAGAGCTCTGGGCGGATACCGATGGCCGCATCGATGCCCTGGTGGCCGGGGTGGGCACCGGCGGCACCATCACCGGCTGCGCGGAGCTGCTGAAGCAGCGCAAATCCAGCTTCCAGGCCTATGCGGTGGAGCCCACCTCCAGCCCCGTGCTGAGCGGCGGCTCCCCCGGCCCCCACCGCATTCAGGGCATCGGTGCCGGGTTTGTGCCTGAGAACTATCACGCCTCATTGATCGATGAGGTGCTCCAGGTGGATGACACCGAAGCCATGGTGATGGGGCGGCGTCTGGCCCGGGAAGAGGGCTTGCTCTGCGGCATCAGCAGCGGCGCTGCGGTGGTGGCGGCCCTGCGCCTGGGCCAGCGCCCTGAGATGGCCGGCAAGTTGATCGTGGTGGTGCTGGCCAGCTTTGGCGAGCGCTACCTCAGCACGCCGATGTTCACCGAATTGCAGGCCTGATGGCAGCCGATCCCTACCGGGTGCTCGGTGTGGCCCCGGGGGCATCGGCAGCAGAGATCAAATCGGCCTACCGGGCCCTGGTGAAGCAGCACCACCCCGACACGGCGGAAGCCGGTGGTGTGGATCCAGAGCGCATCCTGGCCATCAATGCCGCCTGGGAGGTGTTGGGTGATGCCGAGGCGCGCCAACGCTTTGATGCGGGGCGTGGTCAGCGGGCGGCCCGGGGCACGGCCAGCGCCCATGCGGCATCCCCATCACGGCGGCGCAGTGCCGCCGCTGATGCGGATCTGGAGCAATGGTTGCTGCAGGTGTATGGCCCCATGGATCGGCTGCTGGGCCAGGTGCTGGATCCCTTTGCCGCCCAGCTCAAGGCCCTCTCCGCCGATCCCTATGACGACGCCTTGATGGATGACTTCTGCGCTTACCTCGAGCGCAGCCAGCAGAAGCTGGAGAAAGCTGAGGCGCTCTATCGCTCGATGGTGTGCCCCAACACCGCCCAGGGCTTTGGCCTCAGCGTGTATCACCTGTTGGCTGAAGTGCAGGATGCCGTGGTGGAGCTGGAGCGCTACACCGCCGGCTATGTGGATGATTACCTGCGCGATGGCCGCGAGATGTTGCGGGAGGCGAGCCTCCGGCGCCGGCGCCTGCAGGCTCAGCTGCCGGCGTAGGCCTCCAGCTGATCGGTGCGCAGCCAGATATCAGGCACGGGCTGGCGGAAGCGCAATTGGGCGAAGTCGCCCTTGATGGCCAGCACTTCGCCGGGCCCTTCCAGCAGATAGGCGGGCGGGTCGCCGGCACTGGCCTTGGCCTCCAGGCTGTCGATGTAGGCCTCACGGTTCACGCGGATCAGGCTGCCTTTTTTGATGGCATCCGCCATGGCCATTCCTTCAGATGGCGCCAGGCTAAAGGGACAGCCCGCGTGCTTCGCCCCATGCCTGAAGCCTTGGCCAGCTATCTGCTGGTGTTTGGCGTGCTCTTGATCGCGGCCACCTACCTCGATCGCATCAGCGATCGCCTCAAGCTGCCCGGGGTGGTGCTGGTGCTGCTGCTCGGGCTGCTGGCCGACAACAACCTCAGCGCCCTGCCGGGGGAAACACCACCGCTGCTGAGCCTCGCCAATGCCGCCGATGTGGCCCAGGTGGCGGTGGGGGTGGTGCTGTTTCATGCCGGACTGGGCACGAACTGGCGTGAGTTCCGCGGTGTGCTGCGCCCAGGGCTGCGTTTGGCGCTGATTGGTTCGCTGATCACCGCCTGGCTGTTGATGCTGGTGATCCACGCCCTGCCGGTGGAGAGCCTCACTTCGGTGTCCCCCGGCTGGGGGCCAGCGTTGTTCATTGGTGCCATGGTGTGCAGCACCGATGCCTCAGCCACCCTGGCGACCCTGCGGCCGGTGGCGGCGCGCCTGCCCAAGCGCCTGTTGGATTTGCTCGAGTGTGAGTCGGGCATCAACGATCCGGTGGCGGTGGTGCTGGCCCAGCTGGGGTTGGTGCTCGCCGCCGGAGCACTCCAGGCTCCCGCGCTGGATCCCTCGGCCACGGGCCCTGGGGCGGAGTGGCTGCAGGAGGCCCCCCGTTTGCTCACCCAGGTGATTCGGCAATTCGGCCTTGGGGCCATCATCGGCACCCTGGTGGGATCGGTGGCGGCGCGGCTGCTGGAGCAGCGCTCCGATGCTTTGCACCACCAGGAGCAGCAGCACCGGGCGGTGCTGGCCTTGGCTGTGATTTTTTTGCTGTTGGGCAGCACTCGGCTGCTGGGGGGCAGTGATCTGCTGGCGGCCTTCATCGCTGGGCTGGTGATTGGCAACAGCCCGGAGATGCAGGAGCAGCGGCTGGATCTGGAGCAGGCCACTGGCAGTTACCTCAAGCTGGCGGAACTGCTGCTGTTCCTCTGCATGGGGTTGGTGGTGGATCCCGTGGATGTGTTGTTGGTGCTGCCCTGGACGCTGCTGCTGTTTGTGTTGATGCAGCTGATGCGGTTGGTGGCGGTGGTGCCCCTGCTGCAGGGTGCCTTCACGCCCCAGGAGCAGTTGTTTGTGGGTTTCTGCGGTTTGCGGGGGGCGGTGCCAATCGCCCTGGCGATTGGGGCGGCGGCCCACCCAACGATCGGCCCTGGTTGGGGCCAGCACATGCCCCCCCTGGCCTTGGGGGTGGTGCTGCTGGGGCTGCTGCTGCAGGGCTCGCTGCTGGTGCCCTTTGCGCGGCGGCTGCGCCTGGTGCAGCAGAGCTAGGGTCCGCCCCGGATGGCGAGAGTGTGATGCGTTTGCTGCTGCTGGGGTGCACCGGCTGTGTGGGCCGTGAGCTGGTGCCCATGCTCCAGGCGGCCGGCCACAGCCTCACCGTGGTGAGCCGCCAAG
>JAYKHZ010000060.1:0-2546 GCA_035286165.1 Synechococcus sp. | reverse complement strand
ACGTTTTCGCTGGTGAGAGGCAGCGTTTCAGTGCTCATGGCGGGCAGTGACCTTGTGGAATGAAGCCAGCCTAGAAAGGCGCCGTTCCGGCCGACCCATAGCCTGATCACAGCCTCAGCGCCGCCTTGAACCGCTACGACGTTGTGCTGGTGGGTGCAGGGATCATGAGCGCCACCCTGGCCACCCTGCTGCACGAGCTGGATCCGGACCTGCGCCTGTTGCTGGTGGAGCGCCTGGAGGGTGCGGCGTTGGAGAGCAGTGCTGCGGTGAACAATGCCGGCACCGGCCATGCGGCCAATTGTGAGCTGAATTACACCCCCCAGCAGCCCGACGGCACGGTGGCTACCGCCAAGGCCCTCTCCATCAATGCATCCTTTGAACGCAGCCTGGAGCTGTGGGCGTCATTGGCGGAGCAGGGCCGTTTGGATCCAGCGGCTTTTGTGCATCAGGTGCCCCATCTCAGTGCGGTGTGGGGTGAGGCCGACATCCGGTTCCTGCGCCAGCGCCATCAGCAGCTCAGCGGCCTACCTGCGTTTTCCTCCATGGAGTGGAGCGAGGATCCTGGCGAATTGGCGGCCTGGATGCCCCTTGTGATGGCGGGCCGTCAGGGGCGAGAGCCGGTGGCGGCTACCCGCATCGCCCGCGGGACGGACGTTGATTTTGGCACGCTTACCCGCGCCTATCTGGCTCCGCTCCAGGCCAGTGGCGCTTTGGAACTTCTCTATGGCACCAGCATTAGCGATCTCACCCGCCGCCGCGATGCGGCCATGGCTGAGGGCAATTGGCTGCTGGAGCTGCGGGGGCCTTCCGGACGCCGCCAGGTGGAAACTCCTTTCGTGTTCCTCGGGGCCGGGGGCGGCGCCCTGCCGTTGCTGCAGCGCTCTGGCATCCAGGAGGCCGCCGACTACGCCGGTTTCCCTGTGAGTGGCCAGTGGCTGGTCTGCAACGACCCGGAGCTGGCGGATCACCATCACGCCAAGGTGTACGGCAAAGCCAAGGTGGGGGCGCCACCCATGTCGGTGCCCCATCTCGACACCCGCTGGATCGATGGCAAGCGCTCGTTGTTGTTTGGTCCCTACGCCGGCTTCAGCAGCAAGTTTTTGAAGCAGGGATCGCTGCTGGATCTGCCCGCGTCAGTGCGGGTGGGCAAC
Source organism: Synechococcus sp. (assembly GCA_035286165.1). Taxonomy (GTDB): domain Bacteria; phylum Cyanobacteriota; class Cyanobacteriia; order PCC-6307; family Cyanobiaceae; genus RCC307. Next base: position 1,395 of record JAYKHZ010000060.1, on the reverse strand, counting down.
CTCCTGCCCATGCTTCAGGTGGGGGTGAGCAATTTCGATCTGGTCACCTATCTGGTGAACCAGTTGCGTCAGAGCTCCGCCGATCGGTTGGCGGCCCTCAAGGTCTTTCTGCCCACCGCCCGCGCTGAAGATTGGAGCCTCTCGGTGGCTGGTCAGCGGGTGCAGATCATCAAGCGCACCAAAGAGGGCGGCAAGCTGCAGATGGGCACTGAAGTGGTGGCCGCCAGTGATGGCTCCTTGGCGGCGTTGCTTGGTGCATCACCTGGGGCCAGCACGGCCGTCACGATCATGCTCGAAGTGCTCGAGCGCTGTTTCCCGCAGCAGCTGGTCAGCGAGGCCTGGCGGTCGCGTCTGAGCCGATTGCTGCCCAGCTACGGACACGACCTCAACGGCGATGCTGACTTGTTGATGGCCACCCGCCAGCGCAGTAATGCGGTGTTGGGGCTTACCCCTTGATCTGCCCGCCCAGATTCACGGTGATCACCCCGGCCGTGATCAGGCCGATGCCCAGCAGCTGGGCTGTGGTGGGCACCTGGCGGTAGACCAACAGCCCCACCAACACGATTGCCACGATGCCGATGCCGCTCCAGAGGGCGTAGGTGACCCCCAAGGGGATGGTTTCCACCACGCGGGACAGCAACAGAAACGCGATCGCATAGGCCCCCAGCACTACAAGCGTGGGTAGGGGCCGGCTGAAGCCCTGGGTAAGCTTGAGGCAGGAGGTGCCCACGATTTCGGCGCTCACCGCCAACAGCAGCAGCAGCCAGGGACTGGGGGATGGCACGGGGGGCTGGTGGCTGCTCCCTAGGATCGCTTGACTGACTCAATTCGCCCGAGCCGGGACTCCGCCAATCGCATGACCGACGCCCCCGTCTCACGGATCCGCAATTTCTGCATCATTGCCCACATCGACCACGGCAAATCGACCCTGGCCGATCGCTTGTTGCAGGACACGGGCACGGTGGCGAACCGTGACATGCAGGACCAGTTCCTGGACAACATGGATCTGGAGCGGGAACGGGGCATCACCATCAAACTCCAGGCCGCCCGCATGAACTACAAGGCAGCGGATGGGGAGGAGTACGTGCTCAACCTGATCGACACCCCCGGCCACGTCGACTTCTCCTATGAGGTGAGTCGCTCGCTGCAGGCTTGCGAAGGAGCCCTGCTGGTGGTGGATGCGAGCCAGGGTGTGGAGGCTCAAACCCTCGCCAATGTGTATCTGGCGTTGGAGAACGATCTCGAGATCATTCCGGTGCTCAACAAGATCGATCTTCCGGGCGCCGATCCCGATCGCATTAAGGAAGAGGTGGAGGCGATCATCGGCCTGGATTGCAGCAAGGCCATCCCCTGCTCGGCCAAAACTGGGATGGGGGTGCCTGAAATCCTGCAGGC
>JAYKHZ010000059.1:0-14891 GCA_035286165.1 Synechococcus sp. | reverse complement strand
CTGGTGGCCCGCACAACAAGGCCCCAGGACTCACCTCCGCTGGAGTGAGCTCTGGGGCTGGGCGTTGCTGAAGCGCTGCTGGCCGTGATCAGGTGATCACGGTGGGGCGCTCCATGCCGGTGCGCTGCTTGATCTCAGCGAGTGCATCGATGGCATCGATCAGGTCAGCCAGGGCTTCTTGGGGATCCTGGTTGAGATCACCGCTGGGGGGCACATAGCTCTCGAGGTACACCCGCAGCGTGGCGCCCTGGGTGCCGGTGCCGGAGAGGCGCAGGACAACCCGGCTGCCGTCATCGAGCAGCAGGCGCAGACCCTGCCCTTCGGTGAGGGAGCCATCCACTGGGTCGCTGTAGGCGAAGTTGTCGGCAGTGCTGATCGTGCGCCCGGCGAAGCTTTGGCCCACCAGCTCCGGCAGCATCCCCTGAACCCGGTTGTAGAGGCCATGGGCCGCTTCGCTGGCGATGGCTTCGTAATCGTGGCGTGAGTAGTAGTGGCGGCCGAAACGGCTCCAGTGCTCCGCCATGATCGTGGCCACCGGCTCCCGTCTGCGGGCCAGGATGTTGAGCCAGAACAGCACTGCCCAGAGACCATCCTTCTCGCGGATGTGGTCGCTGCCGGTGCCGAAGCTCTCCTCACCGCAAAGGGTGATGCGACCCGCGTCGAGCAGGTTGCCGAAGAACTTCCACCCTGTGGGGGTTTCAAAGCAGGGGATGCCCAGCTGTTTGGCCACCACATCAGCGGCGGCGCTGGTGGGCATCGAGCGGGCCACCCCCGCCAGGCCGTTGGCATAACCGGGCACCAACGTGGCATTGGCGGTGAGCACCGCCAGGCTGTCGCTGGGGTTCACAAAGCAGCGGGTGCCCAGAATCATGTTGCGATCGCCATCGCCATCGCAGGCCGCCCCGAAGCGGTAGGCATCCCCCTGCATCAGCAGTTCCGCCAGATCGTGGGCGTAGGTGAGGTTGGGGTCGGGGTGGCCGCCGCCGAAATCCTCCAGCGGTTCGGCATTGCGCACGCTGCCCGCTTCGGCCCCCAGCAGCCCCTCCAGCAGGCGCTTGGCGTAAGGGCCGGTCACCGCGTGCATCGCATCAAAGGCGATCGGGAAGTCGTTCTGGAGCAGATCGCGGATCTGATCGAAGTCGAACAGCTTCTGCATCAAGGCGACGTAGTCATCCACCCCATCGATCACTTCGATCTGCATGGCCCCCAGCTGCTGGATGCCGCACTGATCGAGATCGGGAGCCGCCGCCTCGCAAATGCGGTAGCCATCCAGCGTTTGGCTGCAGGCGTAGATCGCATTGGTGAGTGATTCCGGTGCCGGTCCGCCGTTGGCACCGTTCACCTTCACGCCGAAATCACCCTCCGGACCACCGGGGTTGTGGCTGGCAGAGAGGATGATGCCGCCGATCGCCTCCCGTTGGCGAATCAGATGGGAGGCGGCAGGGGTGGACAGGATCCCTCCGCTAGTGAGCACCAGATGCTTGAGGCCATGGGCCGCGGCCATCCTGGCGATCACACCGATGGCCCGGCGGTTGCCGTAGCGGCCGTCACCCCCCACCACCAGGGTGCCGCCCGCCACCCCAGGCAGGGTGCGGAACACCGCTTCAAGAAAGCTTTCGAGATAGTGGGGCTCTTCAAACTTGCGGCTGCTCTTGCGCAGCCCCGAGGTGCCGGGCTTCTGGTCCTGAAAAGCTTCAGCCAGCTGGATCTGCTGTACGGATAGCTCGGCGCTGGGGGAGGAGATCGTCACCGGATGCCGAAAACGCGCCCCAACTTAAAGCGATTTTCTCCCTAACTTGACTCCAGATGTGGATCGATCTGATGGGCCGCACACTGCTGATGGCTGCGCTTGGGGCCCTTGCCCTGCAGGGCGGCATGGCCTCCGCTGTGCAGGAGCCCAGCTGGCCGGAAGCGGTGGGTGTGGGCCGTCGTGCAGCCGAGGCGGTGCTGGGGCGCACCGGTGATGAAACCTGCCTTCAGGGCAAGTTGATGAACGCCATGGTGTCGGTGTACGACAGCTGCGAGGCCACGGGGCGGCGCGAACCGCTCTGCACCCTGGCGGAAGACTTCATCGTTGGCGGTGTTGTGCCCCTTTCAGAAATGGATGTGGTTTCCAAGCGCTTTCTGAAGCTCAGCGCTCCTTAATTCCATCCCCCAGGGTGTTGCTCACAGGCTTGGGATCTTCCCGGGCCTGACAGAGAAACACGATGTCATTGGCTTTGTTGACCAGCAGTTCTTTGCGATCAAAGCTGTTCTTGCTTGCGGTTTTGGCTTTGCGTGTGATCTCAAAGGCTATGTCTTTGCAGATTGAGGTCACATAGGGGCGATCCAGCAATTGATCGGCGAGATTGCGGGCGGCCATGCAACCGGGTTCCTCATTGCGGCGCGCGCACTCAATGATGGCCAGGTAGGTGGGTTGCAGATCCTCTTTGGTGAGAGGTTGGGCCAGGGGATTGCTGGCCGTTGGCCCTGCAATGGCCACCGCTGGTGAGAGCAGGATCGCCGCTGCGCCGGGGAGCAAGGACTGGAGTTGGGGCATCAGAGCGGCATGCCTGGATCTGGTGGAGCCAGTTTGCATTGATCGTGGCAGTGTGACTAGCTGCTGCTGAAGGGGGTTGCGGTGGCCTTGCTGCAGACACTGATGCGTTATGGCCTGGTGGGTGGTGCCGCGGCCCTGATCCACCTGTTGGTGCTGCTGCTGCTGCCCCGGCTGGGGCTGCCATTGCCATGGGCCAACCTCAGCGGCTATCTGGCGGCTTCGTTGTGGGGTTATGTGATGCATGCCCTGCTCACCTTCCGGCCCCAGACGGCAGGTGAACGCTTCCCGCGCCGCTGGTTGCTGTTGCAGGTGCTGATCAATCTCAGCCTCACCCTTGGCTTGCCCCAGTTGCTGCCGCAGTTGGCGCGTCATCCCCTGGGCTTGGCTCTGCTGGTGTTCACCCCCACCGCAGTGAATGCTCTGGTGTGGTGGTTAGCAGCCGAGCAGGTGCGCCGATTGCGCTGCAGCGATGCTCTGCCGGCCACGGCCCTCGGCTTTCATGCGGATGATCTCGGTCTGTGCCGTGCGGTGAATCGCGCGGTGTTTGCCCTGGCTGATCAGGGGTTGCTGCAGGGCACCAGCGTGATGCTCAATGGTGCGGCGCTGCCGGAGGCGATCGCGGGGTTGGCGCAGCGGCCCCAGCTCAATCTGGTCTTGCATCTGGTGCTCACCGAGGGGCCACCCCTGGCTGATCCCGCCAGGGTCCCAGCTCTGCTCAATTCACGCGGTGCCTTGCAGCTTGGTATCGCCCGCCTGCTGCTGTTGTCCTTCTGGCCGCGGCGCCTGGATTGGCCAGCGCTACGGCGGCAGCGGCAGCAACTGGCCCTTGAGATCGACGCCCAGCTGCAACGCTTTGCTGAACTCTGGCCCCACAGGCCACTGCAGATCGATGGCCATCAGCATGTGCATCTGATGCCCGTGGTGTGGCGGCAGCTGCTGGCCAGCAGCGCTGGGCATTCAATCCATTGGATCCGCACCGTGCGCGAGCCGTGGCCTGCGGGGTTGCCGCTCAAGGAGTGGGGGGCGGTGGTTCTGGGGGCCGGTTGGTTGAAGTGGTTGTTGCTGGTTGGCCTCAGCCATTGGCAGGCCCCGAGCTTGGTGCGGTGGGGGATCGCCACCAACCGTTGGTTTGCCGGGGTGCTCTGCACCGGGCGCATGGGCACAGCTGCCGTGCAGGCCAGCCTGCGCAGCCTGCGGGCCCATCAGCTGGATACACCGCAGCAACCGGCCCTGGTGCTGTTGCATCCGGCGCTGCCTCTTGCGAATGACACCGAGCTCGCTGGCTTTGCGCAATCGCAGAGGTTTTATCGCTCCAGTTGGCGGCAGCGGGAGGCTCAGGCTCTGGAATCAGGAGCCGAGTGGATGCAGCGCACGAAGTAAGCCGGGCGGCGTTTGCTTTCCATATAGATGCGGCCCACGTATTCCCCCAGGATGCCGATGCCGATCAGCTGCACCCCCCCAAGAAAGAAGATCGCCACCACCAGGGTGGTCCAGCCCGGCACGTCGATGCCGAACAGCAGGGTCATGCTGAGTTCATAGAAGGCGTAGATCAGGCTCAGCAATGAGATGGCAAGCCCCAGCAGGGTCCAGAACTTGAGCGGCAGCACCGAGAAGCTGAAGATGCCATCGAGGGCATAGAGCCACAGCCGGCGTGGATTCCAGGAGGAGTTGCCGCTGCTGCGGGGCGGCCGCTGGTACGGGATGTACACGCTGCGAAACCCGGTCCAGGGGTAGAGGCCTTTGGAGAAGCGATCGTTTTCCCGCAGCTGGGTGAGCGCGCTCACCACCGGTGCTGTAAGCAAGCGGTAGTCACCGGCCCCATCGGTGAGCTGGATGGAATCCACCAGACGGTTGAAGAGGCGATAGAAGCCGCTGGCACTGACGATTTTCAGGCGGGATTCCTGATCCCGTTCATCGCGCACGGCCGTCACCATCTCGGCACCGTTGCGCCAGTGCTGCACCATCTGCGCGATCAGTTCCGGTGGATGCTGCAGATCTGAATCGATCTGAACCACCGCAGCGCATTGGCCAAGGGCTTGGTCCAGCCCCGCCAGCATCGCTGCCTCCTTGCCGAAATTGCGCGTCAGCTCCACCAGGGCCACCGGCGCCTGGGGATGGCGCTCCATCCAGCTGCGGATCGTGCTGACGCTGGCGTCGCTGGATCCGTCGTCCACCAGCAGCAGCCGGTCCACATCCGCCTGGGCCAGCACCGTTTCCATGAAGCGGGTAATGCCGGCCGCTTCGTTGAAGCAGGCCGCTACCACCCACAGTTCAGCGGGGTTGGTGCTCATGGCCGCCGCCGCTGCGCGAGCACCTGCTCGGCCCGCTGAAATTCCTGATTGAGGCATTGCTGCAGGGCTGGATCCATCGCTTCTGACTCCGCGCCTGTGATGCGTTGCAGCAGGATCCCGCTGGGGCCGCAGCGGGCGATGCGGTACTCCCCTTGCTGCAGCAGCTGGCGGCTTTTGGCCATGCTCAAGGCGAGGGTATTGGCCTGGCGGCGGAACGCTGGGGCATAGGTCGCTTTGAAGCGTGGCTGCAGGGCAATCCAGTCCACGCTGTGCACCTGGTCCTGTTCATCGGTGTAGCGGGTGTTGAAGGGGAAGCGCAGCAGCACCCGCCGTTCAGCCAGCACTGGAACCAGCTGGGTTTCCGCCGACACGCTGGCGCCCGTGGGGATGATCTTCAGCAGTTGGCGGCTGTTGTGCCCCCGCGCCAATTGCTGCCATGGGGGCACATACACCCAGGGGTTGATGCTGTCGGGCAGCACGGCCGAAAGGCTGTGGTGCGGGTTGGCGATCAGGGCGAACACGAGAGCCACCAGGGCGCAGCTCTGCCACAGCCGCCGCAACCAGCGCTGCTCGAACAGCTGCTGGCGAGTGCTCCACCAGATCACCGCGCCGGCATAGACCCCGGGCACCAGGTAGAGCATGAAGCGCAGATGCACCGCCATGGCGGTGACCCCCTGAGCCGCCAGGGCCAGAAACAAAGGAACGGCCATCAGCAGCCAGGCATCAATGCCCACCGCCGGCAGGAAGGCCAGTGGCAGCCACAGCGTCACCAGCAGTCGCAGGGTGGGCCCCACCGGGGTGACCAGTTCCTGCAGCAGTAGCAGGGGCTGGCGCACCATGGCCTGGAGCAGATCCAAGGTGGAGCCGGTGCCCCCCTGGTCGCTGAGGAAATGGCCAAAGCGGGCACTGAGCAAGCGATCGGACACCTCGGTGCCGAACAGGGGTTGCACGGTGTTGGTGATCAGCACCACCGCCGCGGTGGCATAGAGGCACAGGCCCAGTCCGGCCCAGCGCCAGCGGGGCCGGCGCAGCAGCATCCACAGCCCGATGCTGAAGGCCAGCAGGCCAACGTCTTCGCGCACCAGCGGCAGCAGCAGCGCCGTGATGCCATAGAGCCAGCGGTTACCGCGGCGGATGCCCAACAGCAGGCTGAACACCAGCAGGGGCACGGCGCAGAGGTCGTGAAAGTTTTCCAGGCTGGGACCGATCACGGTGCCGCTGGCGAAGTAGCTCAGTCCAATCCAGCAGGCGATGCGTTCATCGAGATCACAGCGGGCCAGCTCAAATAGCACCCAGCCCCCGGCGCTGATCAGACCCACCTGAATCAAGGGCAGGCTCCAAGGCCCCAGCAGCGCCACCAGCGGCACCCACAGCAGCAGCAGGGGGGTGAAGTGCTGGCCGATGTGGAAATAGCCCAGGGTGGGCAGCGCAGTTTTCTCCAGCAGCACCGGGGAGGAGAGCTCCGAGGCCAGCGTGCTTTCAAAGGGGCGGCCCCCCAAGGCGCTCCAGATCTCCTGCAGGAACAGGCCCTGGTCGTAGGTGGCGGTGAGGCAGTAGATCCGCCAGAGCTGCAGCGCCAGGGCCACGCCGGTGAACACGGCGGTGCCCAGCAGGAACCGTTGCCGTGGGTTCAGCCGCCGCAGCGCCTCAGTGGGAGGGCTGCTCATGGCCGATGCGCTCGAACAGATCCAGGCTTTCTTTGTTCAGGCCTTCCACCTCAACGCTGGATCCCCCCAGCCGCAGCTTGCGAATCAGTTGGTTGAGAGCTCCCACACCGCTCTGATCCCAGATGTGGGCGGCCGACATATCGATCGTGATGTTGGCCGGATGCTCGTGCACATCAAAGCCCTGCAGGAAATACACCTTGCTCACAAAGAACAGCTGGCCGGTGACCACGTAACGGCGGGATTCCGGGCCGATGTCTTCGCTTTCCACTCGGATCACCTTGGCCACCTTGCGGCTGAACAGGATTCCGGCGAGGGCCACCCCGGCCAGCACCCCCAAAGCCAGGTTGTGGGGAGTGGTGAGCATGGTGACCGCGAAGGTCATCAGCATCACCGAGGTGTCGCTCTTGGGGATACGGGCCAGGTTGCGCAGGCCAGCGATATCGGCGGTGCTGATGGCGATTGAGATCATCACCGCCACCAAGGCGGCCATGGGGATCTGCTCCAGCCAGGGGCGCGCCAGCAGGATCATGGCCAGCAGGCTGACGCCTGAGAAGAAGGTGGAGAGGCGCGTGCGACCGCCGTTGTCGATGTTCATCACCGACTGACCCACCAGGGCGCAGCCCGCCATGCCGCCAAACAGTGACGACACGATGTTGGCGATGCCCTGACCGCGGGCTTCCACGTTCTTGTCGGAGTTGCTGTCGGTGCGCTCGTCGAGGATGTCCTGGGTGAGGAAGGTTTCCATCAGGCCCACCAGCGAGATCGCCAGGGCGGTGGGCAGCACCAGGCCCAGGGTGTCGAGGTTGAAGGGCACGCGGCCATCAGCAAGAGCGCCGAAGGGCATCTGGAAGCTGGGCAGGCCCGAGGGCAGTTCGCCCAGGCTCTGCACCGTGGGGATCTCAAAGCCGAACGCCATGCTGATGGCGGTGAGCACCACGATCGCCACCAATTGCGATGGCACCACCTTGGTGAGCTTTGGCAGGCCGTAAATGATCAGCAGGCCGAGGGCCACCAGCCCCCACACAATCGGTAGCTGGCCCCCATGGGGCAGCATCAGGGCTCCATGGCCTTCCGCCGGGGTTTCACCAAAGTGCAGGTTGAGGCCGAGCTGGGGCAGCTGGGCCTGAAAGATCAGGAGCGCCAGGGCGTTCACAAAGCCGCTCAGCACCCCCTGGGGAACAAAGCGCATCTGATAGGCCAGGCGCAGATAGCCCCAGAGGATCTGGAACACGCCGGTGAGCAGACCCGCCACCAGCAGATACGACAGCCCCAGCCCTTCACCGCGGGCATTGCCGCTGGCCACCAGCCCGGTCATCAACAGAGCGGTGGACCCTGTGGCTGAGGTGATCATGGCCATGCGGCCGCCCACCAGGGCGATCGTCAGCGACAGGCAGAAGGCCCCAAACAAACCCACCTGGGGATCCACCCCGGCGATGCCGGAGAAGGCGATCGCCTCCGGGATCATGGCGAAGGCCACCACCAGACCCGAGAGCAGATCACGCTGCGGATGGCGCAGCCATTGCGCAGCGAGAGACGGTTCTGATCGGCTCACGGGCGGGGTTCAACAGCAGCGCTGTGACCGTATCTCAGTGGCCTGAATGCTTGCGTCCCGGCTGGGGGCGTCTAAAACCCATGCAGCAGCGCCACCGCGGTGCCGGGCTCCATTCTTTTTATTCATCAGAATTTTCCTGGCCAGTTCCGCCATCTGGCTCCCCGGCTGCAGGCCCTGGGCCATCGCTGTGAGGCGATCGCTGCCCCTCAGGCTCCCGGCCTGGCGGACATCAGCCTGCACCGCTACGGCTTGCCCAAGCCACCGCCTGCGGAAGCCATTCACCCCTGGGCGCGCGACTTTCACACCAAGTGTTTAAGGGCTGATGCGGTGGCCCGGCAGGCCGTGGCTCTGCAGAAGCAGGGCTTTGCACCTGATCTGGTGATCGGCCACCCGGGTTGGGGGGAGCTGATGGCGATCAAGGATGTGTTTCCCGCTGTGCCGGTGTGGCACCAGCTCGAGTTCGTGTATCAGCTCGAAGGTGGGGATTACGGCTTTGACCCTGAATTTGAGGATCAGCAGTGGCCGCGGCGGGCGCGGCTGCGGCTGCGCCGCGCGCCCCAGCTGCAGGCGTTCCATGAACTGGATTGCGCGGTGGCTCCCACCCAATGGCAGGCCTCAACGGCACCGGCTGAATTTCGCGATCGCGTTCAGGTGATCCATGAAGGCATCGACACCACAGCGATCAAGCCCAACCCGGAGGCCACGGTCACACTGCAGCGGGGCAATCACTGTTTCCAGTTGGGTGATGAGCTGGTCACCTTTGTGGCGCGCAACCTCGAGCCCTATCGCGGCTTTCACACCTTCATGCGCACCCTGCCGCTGCTGCAGCGCCTGCGTCCCCACTGCCACGTGATCGTGGTGGGTGGTGAGGAGGTGAGCTATGGCGCCCCCCCCAAGGGCGGTGGCAGTTGGAAGCAGCAGCTGCTCAAGGAGGTGGGGGATCAGCTCGATTCCTCAAGGGTGCACTTCGTGGGGCGCGTACCCCATGGCGTGCTGCACAACCTGTTTCAGGTGTCGGCCTGCCATGTGTATCTCACCTACCCCTTCGTGTTGAGCTGGAGCATGCTCGAGGCGATGAGCTGCGGTGCCCTCGTGCTGGGCTCGGCCACACCGCCGGTGGAGGAGGTGATCACCCCCGGGGTGAATGGCCTGCTGTGTGATTTCTTCGATGCCGAAGCCTTGGCCGCCCAGCTGGCCGAGGTGCTCGAGAACCGCGGTAGCTACCAGCACCTGCGCGATCAGGCGCGCGCCACAGCGGTGGAGCGTTACGACCTGGAGCAGGTGTGTCTGCCGCAGCAGCTGGCCTTGGCCGAGAGCATGATGAACGTTGGATGAAGGGGGCTTGTGCAGAAGCCGAATCAGCTGGTGCTGCGCCGTCCAGACGACTGGCATCTGCATCTGCGTGATGGCGCGATGCTGCAACGGGTGCTGCCTGCCACATCACGGCAGTTCGCCCGGGCCATCGTGATGCCCAACCTGCGCCCGCCGATCACCACCGTGGCCGCGGCGCGCGAGTACCGCGAGCGCATCCATGCAGCGCTTCCCCAGGGCATGGGCTTTACCCCCTTGATGACGGCCTATCTCACCGATTCGATCAGCCCCGATGAGCTGGAGCAGGGGCAACGGGAGGGGGTGTTCACGGCCGCCAAGCTCTACCCAGCCAATGCCACCACCAATTCAGCCGCTGGGGTGAGTGATCTGAGCCGCATCAGCGCCGTTTTGGAGCGCATGGAAGCGATTGATCTACCGCTGCTGATCCATGGGGAGGTCACCGATCCCGATGTGGATGTGTTTGATCGTGAGGCGGTGTTCATCGAGCGGCACCTGATTCCCCTGCGTGCCCGTTTTCCGCAGCTGCGGGTGGTGCTTGAGCACATCACCACCGAGCAGGCGGCGCAGTATGTGGCAGGGGAAGCCAATGGGCGCCTGGCGGCCACCATCACGCCCCATCACCTGCACATCAACCGCAACGCCATGTTCCTGGGCGGATTGCGCAGTGATTTCTATTGCCTGCCGGTGGCTAAACGGGAAAAGCACCGGCTGGCGTTGCGCCGTGCGGCCACCAGTGGCAAGGAGTGCTTTTTCCTCGGCACCGATTCAGCCCCCCATCCCCGCTCGGGCAAGGAAACCAGTTGTGGCTGTGCTGGCATTTACAACGCCCCGGTGGCCTTGGAGAGTTACGCCACGGTGTTTGAGCAGGAGGAAGCCCTCGATCGCTTTGAGGCCTTCGCCAGCCTCAATGGACCGCGCTTCTACGGCTTGCCCGTGAATGACGCCACCATCACGCTGGAGCGCAGCCCCCAGCAGGTGCCCCAACGGTTGGGAGGGCCGGGCGTGGCTGCCAGCGATGAGCTGGTGCCATTCCATGCGGGCGAGGAATTGGGTTGGAGTCTCGTTTAGCTGCCAAGTGAAGGATTTAGCGTGTTGAGAGCATCCTTAAGTTGTGTTGTGTTGTCTTTGAACTCTGAATTGTCTGCAATGAGCTCATTGGATTGATCAATCAGTCCAGGGCTGATCAGATAGCGAATAAGCATAATTCCATCGGTATAGAGGCTTGTATTGCCGCTGCGGTCGATATCAAATTTCCCGGTTTCGTAGGCTTGATCCAGTAGCGCATCCACCTGCTCGGCGGAGTGGCGATTGTTTGCATTGAAAAATTCTTTGCCAAAGCCTGTTGTGCATGTTTCCAAGCCAATTAAACGGCGAATGATCATGATTCCATCGGTGTAAAGACTCGCCTTCCCGTCTCCATCCACATCCAATGAGAATGGTGTGGGCATCAAATGGATGGGATCCGCTGAGAAGCTGGTGTTTTGTGGCCGATCAAAGGGGGAGCTTGTCACATTGATTGTTGATCCTGTGATGGAATCCACTGTTGCCCCAGATGTGGTGTTAAACAAGAGGTTGGCCAGGCTTTTTGGCAGCTCAGAGCCACTGAACTCGGCATCGCTAGAGAACCAGCTGAGGATGAGTTTTGCGTCTGTATTGCTGTCTAAATCGCTATTGCTCTCATCGGCCTCTTGGGATACAGCGAAAACAATAGCCTTGTTGCCTGTTGAGCTTATGCTGTTGAATGTTAAATCATTCACTCCGTGATTGCTGGCTGCGTCGCCTGCAGGTGTTAATACTTTTGAATCGTAGTGCAGGTTAATTGTTAGCCCATGGAGTGAGCTGTTATTTGTCGTTGTGTTGTACTGAAGCGGAATGGATATTGGTGATCCTGGAAGATAGGGAATGGATTGCCGTGCTGTTGAGATCTTTTGTGTCTCGGGGCCAGGCTGAACAAAGAAGGAATCTGAAACAACAACTTCTTCTCGGCCATTGCCATCGGTGTAGGTGGCATGGCCGCGCATCTGAGAGCCAACTAATGCTGAGGTGAGGGTGAGATTTTCATCTTTTGCATCATTGGTGCCAAGCTGATCCCAGCGTTGCGTGCTGCTGTTAAACACCTGCCAGCTGTATGTCAGTGGCGTTGTGATGGCATCTTCATCGCTGATGCTGGAATCATCCAGGTGGATGCTTTCCCCTTTCTTTGCTGTGCCAATAAGCTTTAATCTGCCCTGGGGCTCATTGTTTGGCGTATAAATGGCAGGAGGGTGCTTGCCTGAGCCTGAGCTGCCTGTGTCTGTGAGAATGCCGCCAATCGTGACTGGCTCTGATCGCACAAGCAGTGAATCATTATTAGGATCTAAGACTTCAATGAATGCGCGTAGGTTTGAGTTACGTTCAAAAGTTTTTATCTCTCTAGGGTCTGATCCGCTGAAGGGAAGAGCCAAAAAACCTGTGGTCTCAATGGCTATACTTGGATTCTCTTTGAAAACCAGGGGGAGTGGTTTTGCGAGAGGCTCAGGCCGGATAATAATGTTTGGTTCAACGTAAATGGCCTGGTGATTGGCCACGGATAAGGGGTCAATTTCCGTCCCCAAGTTCATTTTGTCGAAGCCACCAGTCTGATCACCTGGTGTAAAGTTATATGTTTCTAGCTGTATGGTAATTTCTTCGCTTGCAAGTTTGAGGGTTATGCTTGCTGGGTTAGTGTATTCATGCGATGGATACCAGTTGCTTCCTTGCATGCCTCCATTGATTGCTTGCTGCAGTTCTTCTCCGCGATAGCTGATGACATAGTTACCATCTGAATACTTCCAGGTGAAGTCGTCTAGCCGTAGAACATGGGTGCCTGCCGGCCATTGCTGCTCAAAGCCAGCATCAAGGACTTCGGTATTGGCTGGAATTGAGCTGGCATCAATCTCAATAAGTTCACCGATGTTGGCGTAGCCGTTGAGCGCAAGCTGAAAGCTTACGCGATCGAGTGGATTGGTGGTTTCAATCAATTCATCACCGCTGCCGCCGGTTGATGTGATGATTCCGCGGATTTTATGGCCGAGATCAGCATCGGTGAGGGTGTAGGTGTGATCACCATCCACTGCATCAGTCGTATTGATGGCTTTCCACTCCTCCTCGATTAGAACTTCACCATCAGCATTGAGGCTATATTTGTTAATTGCTCCTTGCCAATCCTCGAGGAACAGCTCATAGCCAATCGCTGGTGTGCTTGGTGATGGAGTGGTTGTGCCATCCGCATAAAGTGCCCTTGCTGCTTTGATGGAGCTGAACTTGGGTAGCTGGAAGCCTTTGCCGTCTTTGGAGACTACAACGAGTTGATCTGCAGAGTTTGACCAGCTATGGGCAGTATCGGTGAGCGTAGTACTGCTAGTGAGAATGATCCCAGATTCAGAGTTGTAAACATTGAGTGCACCTGTGTAGGTGTGGGGCGGGATTGTTTTGTTGAGCAATTGCTCGCCTATTTGAATGGATGTAATTCCATCGTTATTCAGATCGAATCGAAGTTCACGCTCCGTGTTGATCAGCTCTGGGCCTTTAAGTAGCTCACTGCCAGTGAAAATTCCATTGGCATCAAATGAGAATCGCTCGATGCTGTTGGGGGTCGTGGTGACAAAAAGTTCGTAGCCTTCAACACTGGTATCAGCGGGTGCGCCAGAGCCATTGGCAAATTGGGTACGTGCCAGTTTGATCGTGGCTTGATCTGGCAGGATGAAGCCCTGGTTGTTTGCAGAGAGATTGATGAGTTGTTCTGTGGTGCTGGTGCCGAGAGCTCCAATGTTGTCATCTGGATTCAGCCGATTTGTAGAAAGAATGAGGCCATTATCGATGCTTGATGTATAGACATTCAGTGTTTCTGCAGTTGGATAGGGTGCTGGCTGATTGTTCTTATTGAGGATCTCATTGGCGACTTTTGCCGCAATTACGCCGTTATTATCGAGATCAAGTTTCAGCTCAAGCTCCGCATGAATGAGGGCAGCATCTGCTAGCGGTGTGGTTGAGGTGAGGCCGCCATCGGCATTAAATGTTGCCTTGCTGATGCTGTCATCGCTTGTGCTTCGCAGGTAGAGCTCATAGCCATCAACTTGTTTCTCAGCGGGGTTTGCGGGATCAAGAGCATTTGAAAATAGTGTGCGTGCCGCAGCAACTTCTTTATCTCCCGGGAGTTCATAGTTTTTGTTGTGATCCGAAAGCGTAATCAGCTGCTGGCTGTGGCTAATTGTTCTTTTGCCAATTTCCTCTCCTTGGTTCAGCTGTTCTGAGCTGAGGACTATGCCATTCCCCAAGCTTTCATTGCCAAAGGTGTAGGCATTCAGAGCTCCAGTGAATGCATGGGGTGGTGTTTGGCTGTTTTTGTTTAATAGTGCTGTGCCGCTGCTCCTGCCTGCCGTGGTGCCGTCTCCATCAAGATCAAGCTGCAGTTCAAGCTCCGCATGCAACAGAGCAGTATTTGAGAGGCTCTCTGATGATTGAAGTGCACCTTTGTTGTTAAATACTGCTTTTTCAAAGCTGTTGCTAGGACCTTCTAGATAAAGTTCATAGATTTTGGCGTTTGAAGAATCAAAACTCCAGCGAGCATCTCGAATCGTTTGATTGCTCGCTAGGTTATGCCCAGCATTATTGCTTGAAAGTAAGATGATATCGTTTGGCGTGGGAATTGCGTTGCTTTCTACGGTTGAATTTTCGCTTAATTGTTGGCCAGATAAAATCAGGCCGATGCTGGATGTGTAGGCGTTGACTCGCTGAGAGCTGGATGGCGTAATCAGGTCTTTGTTGAATGCTTTGCTGTTGATCGTTGCACCATAAAAATCTACGCTGTCATCCAAGTTGATCTTGAGCTCCCGTTCGGCATTCAGAAGCGCTGCTCCTGTGAGTTCTTCTGAGCCAGTGAGATTGCCTGCTGAATCAAATGACAGCAGTTCAATGGGCTCGCCTGCTTCGCTGAGGTAAAGCTCAAAGCCGCCTAACTCCATGTGCATCGCTGTCCCCGAACTGGCTGGGAGGCCCCGTGCAGCAGCAATTGTTTTATACGTTGGCAGGTAGTACGGAGCATTGTTCTCGCTAGCGAGAACTCGATTGAGTGCCCCTCCTATGGTGCTTGGCTCAAACAAAACTCCGTGCGCGGTGTCGAAGATATTGATCTTGTTGCTGTAGAGATCATTGGTATGAACAGCTTGATCGAACAGAGTCCCCATCATCACGGTGCCTGTAATGGCATCACCGCTAATGTTGAAGTTGAGCGCAACTTCTTCTCTTGCCAGCTCAAAGGCATTGAGTGCTTTGCTTTGCGTTCTGCTGAGGTATTGCCATGAATACTCCAATGAGTCTGAGCCGTTGATGTTGACTACAGGGTTGATTGTTAAAGTTGAGCCAGTCAGTGGCTCACCAGCGTGATTGCTTTGATCAGCGCTGAGCCTGAAGCGGCCCATGCTGCTGGCCGTTGTGGTGAGGCTTTCCTTGGTTCCCATGCCATCGAGATAGCTGGCTCGGCCCCGTAGTTG
>JAYKHZ010000058.1:0-15055 GCA_035286165.1 Synechococcus sp. | reverse complement strand
TCACCGAGTGTGGCGATGGGATGGAGTTGGCGCTCAGTTGCTCAGCTTTTTTTGAGGGTGATGGCGGCGGGCTTGGGCTGACTCACTCGTCGATGCGTAAGGCAAAGCCGATGCCGCGGATGGTCTGAATGATGCGGCCGGGTTTGATGTCTTCGAGTTTGCGGCGCAAATAGCGCACATACACATCGACGACGTTGTCGTCGCCGAAGTAATCGTCACCCCAAACTTGTTCAATCAACTGGGTGCGGCTGAGGGCCTGGCGTGGATTGCGCAGAAAACATTCCAACAGGTCGAATTCACGCACGGTGAGTTCCAATTCCGTGCCCGCGTAGCTGCAGCGCCGTTCCGGGCCATTGAGTTGAAGCTCCCCGAAGCTCAGCTGATCGGGGCTGCTGCTGCTGCTGCTGCGACGCAGCAGGGCTTTCACCCGCGCCAGCACCTCGCGAATGTTGAAGGGCTTGGCGATGAAATCATCCGCGCCCACCTCCAGGGCGGCGATGCGGTCATCCATCTCATCGCGGGCCGTGATCATGATCACCGGTAGGCGATTGCCCGTGTCCCGCAGGCGCCGACACACATCCAGGCCGGTGATCAGCGGCATGTTCCAGTCCAGCAGCGCCAGGGCTGGCTGTTCTTCGCGGATCTGGGCCAGGGCCTGGGCCCCATCGCTGCAGCAGATGGTGTTGTAGCCCTCGGCCTGCAGCTCCATGTCGAGCAGCATCACGATGTTGGCTTCATCGTCGGCAACGAGAATATTGATCGCGCCTTCAGCCATGCCGCACCCAGTGACCTGGCTGAACTGTAGGGACCCTCACTGGTTTGAGAATGATCCGCTGGGCTCCTTAGGCTGAGCCCGTTCAGCTTGCTTTTGGGGCGTTGGTTGTGCGCGCCACATGTCGATGCGCCCTGGTGCTGCTTGCTCTGGTCGCGGCGGGCTGTCAGTCGTCGCCTCCCCAGGAGGCATCGTTGGCCTTGCCACCTCGCCTGAAAGGCCGAGCGGATCTGCGGATCACCGAGGAGCCCTACGAATCTCAAACCGTCATCAGTCGCCGCATGGAAGTGGTGACCGCTTATCTCAAAAAGGCCACCGGGCTCACGGTGGAGTATGTGCCAGCGATCAATTACGCCCACAGTCATGAGCTGCTGAAGCGCGGCCTGGTGGATTTGATCACCGTTGGTGCATTTGGTGGTTATCAGCTGATGCAGGCTGCGCCGGAAGCACAACCGTTATTGGTTCAGAAACCTTCATTTCGCCTGGTGATGCTGGCGAACAAGCGCCGTACGCCTGAGTTGGCTCAGCTGGAGAAACAGCATGCCTTGGTCTTGCTGGCTGGCCGACGCATTGGCTTTGGCAGTCGCGATTCCGGTGCGTCCTATCTGCAGCCCTTGTTGGCCATGCAGAAGCATGGTGTGTCGCTGAAGTCGATTGACGTTTGTTGGCACGAACCCGTGCAAACCAACTTGCCGGTTCAGGTGGCTGATGGCACCCTTGATTTTGCTTTTATTGCCAGTTTCAACGGAGATCCACTGCAGAATGTGGCATCAGAACTGCGCAAGGATGTGGTGGTGGCGTGGATGAGTGAGCCCCATCGCAACGATTACATCGTCACCAGACTTGGCGCACTGGATCCTGAGCAGCGCTTGAAGCTTGAGCGGGTGCGTGAGGCATTGCTTGCTCTTGATACCTTCACGCCAGGGGAGAAAGAGGTGCTCGCCAGCTGGGGATACACCGGTTTTGAGCACCCATCGCCAGCCTTTCCCGACGCGATGAATCAGCGGATTGAACGTTTGCTGGCGCAGCCCAATGGCTTGCCAACCTGTGAGAGTTGGTGATGGCAAGCCTCCCTCTGCTGCAGCGGCTGCGTGGTGATCGCCGCTGGTCGATTGCACGGCGTCTGTTCTGGATCAGCTTGTCGCTGACGCTGTTGCAGTCGTTGGTGAGCACGATGGTGACATCGCGGTTGCGCCATCACTTCATGCATGGCTACTTGCGAACAACCCTTGCCAGGGAAATCGTGCATTCCTACGCAAGGGTGTCAGACCGTTTGGATCGCTTGAGTGCGCAGCAGGCGATTGACTGTTGCAGTCTCCAGAACTATCGCAGCTGGCTCAGTGGGTTGGAGTTTGCCCAGGGCAAAGCCGCTGTGATTGTGGGTTCAGCGGGTTTGCAGGCCAGCGTTGGGGCAAGCCTTTATTACAACGATGCTCGCCTCAACCTGTACGCCGCTCAGGCGATTAATAGCCCGGCTGGTTTCATGATGGATGAGGCTGATGCGCGTCGTGCTGTGGCCGTGCAGGCAGTCAAGCTGCCGGGCGGGGAAGAAACCGGTTATTACGTTTATATCCGGCCCATTTACATCATGCCGGTGGTGCGTGCATTGGTGTGGATCAAGTTGTGGTCAGAGTTGGTTTTGATGTTGCTGCTTGTGCTTGCATTTTTGGTGTCATTGCGGATTATCTTCAATCCAGTGCGTCAGATTCAAGCGGAGCTGTCTGAGGTTGAGCTGAATCGCTTGGATGTGGCTGCCTTGAGCACACTGGATCGGCCGCAGGAGTTTCAGCCGATCCTGATGGAGTTCAACCGCATGGTGGAGCGCCTCAATGTTGCGGCGTTGAATCAGAAGCAGTTTGCTTCAACGATTTCCCATGAGTTCCGCACGCCGATGACGGTGATTTCCGGATTCATTCAAACCGTGTTGAACCGGGAACCCCAGCTCAAGCCTCAGTTCCGCGAGGCGCTCACGGTGGCGAATCGCGAGGTGCTGCGCCTGAATCGCATGCTGAGTGATTTGCTCGATCTAAGCCGTGCTGACAACAACCAGCTGCGGATTCTGCGACAGCCGTTTGATGTGATCGCCAGTTGTCAGGACGCCTTGCGCCTGGCCCGTGAGGCCTATGCCAACCCCCTGGAGGCTGAGTTTGAATCCACTGAATCGCTCTGGGCTGTAGGGGATGCCGATCGCATGGTGCAGTGCCTGGGAAATCTGATCGGCAACGCCGTGAAGTATTCCCCTGAGAACAGTGAGATCCGCCTGTTGGTTCGGCCTCAGCCGGATGGGGTGGAGGTGAGTGTGCGTGATCAGGGGCAAGGGATTGCTGAGGATCAGCTGGGGTTGATCTTTGAGCGCTTCCAGCGGGCGGCTGGCGTGGTGCTCAGGCGTGGTGAGAGCAGCTCGGGGTTGGGGCTTTCGATCGTGAAGATGCTTGTTCAGGGCATGGGTGGATCGATCAGCGTGAGCTCAACGGTGGGCGAGGGAAGTTGCTTCACGATCTGCTTACCGTTGGCGCAGCCTCCTAGCTCCTGAGGGCATACCAGTCGTCCCAGAGGGAGATCTCTGGCAGAACGCGCTCGTAGTTGTGGCTGCTCATCAGCTCGTGGATCTGCTGGCGTTGCTGCTCTTGATAGTTGTGCTCAATGGTGAATAGCTTTACTGTCCTTTTTTGGAAGTCAAAAGCTTCAAGAATGGCCAGTTCGCTGCCTTCTGTGTCGACTGAAATGTAGTCAATTTCTGAAGGGGCATTGTGTTCATCGAGCAGGTCGTTGAGCGACACTGTTGTGACGTTGTACTGGCGGCTGTTCTGTTGGCGTAGCTTCGAGGCCCAGTCGCCCTGAGCGTAAGCACTGAGGCCTGAGAGCTCTGGTGAGCTGTTGTGATGGTTGGTGCCGCTTGTTTCGAGGAAGGGGAGTGAGAGCCCTGATTGGCTGAAGACGCAGCGGTGATCAATGTGGCAGGTTCGATTGTGTTGCAATTTCTCGTGCCACACAGTGGCTGGTTCAGCAATGATGCCATTCCAGCCAAGTTGTTTTTCCAGTATGTGAGTATTGCTGAGGGTGCTTCCATCGCAGCCGCCAAATTCCACGAAGAATCCCTTGCTTTTGGGATTACTTAATGCCAGAACCAGAAGGTCCTGCCCCATTTGTGATCGGCAGAATGGTAGGTAGGCGGCACATTTTTCCTTCAGGCTTTGGTTCAGGGCGATGTAAACGGCCATGGCGCCTGGCATTTCTTCTAGGAGCTTTCTCTCAGTTTTCGTGACGATCGAGTGCCCGCTGGGCTGAAGGGCAGCATCCAGTGAGAGGAGAGAAACGGATTGTGGGGAGAAAATATTGAAGTTGCGCACTGCTGCTACTGGCCCACTAAGTGAGTGGTATCAGCATGTGACTCTTTAAGCCGGCTGCTTAGTTATTTCTTTCTCTTCGTCGGTATTGCCCGTTTGGGACTAGAAGCTGATTGCTGTCTGGCTTGCTTGGTGGGCTATGGAGAAGGTTGGCTTGGATTTGCGGGTCTGATGATCTTGGCTTGGTTGCCCTGGCGAGCCGTTTGCGTTGCTCTTATGTAGAGAAGGTTAAGCTGCTGTAGTAGGGTTCATGTTGAGGCTATCTATAAAAAATATTGAGGTTGTGATTGTTGCATGGCTCTTGTAGTTACAGAGTGTCGCAAGACTCGTCAGTTCACAAATAATTGGTTTGAGCAAAATGCGCTCCCCGTCTGGAAGGATTTAATTCCTCGCTTGAGGCCAGCACGGATTCTTGAGATTGGCTCTTATGAGGGGGCAAGTGCATGTTTTTTGATTGATTCGTTAAGTTGTGAATTACAGCTTGAAATCTTTTGTTTGGATACTTGGTCTGGTGGGATTGAGCATGCATCGGCTGGGATTGATATGGCTGCAGTTGAATCTCGTTTTCATGTTAATTTGCAATTGGCGTCTGATCGGGCTTTGTGTCGCCCCACTTTGCGAGTCCGTAAGGGTTTAAGTGCAATTGAATTGTCTAAGCTGATCGCAGAGGGTTTGAGTGGCTATTTTGATTTTGTTTATATTGATGGTTCGCACCAAGCTCCTGATGTGCTTGTCGATGCTGTCCTCTCGTTTCAGTTGTTAAGGGTTGGGGGTGTACTTGCTTTTGATGACTATTTGTGGAGTGAGAGGCTTCCTGGAGGCGTTGACTTGTTGCGCTGCCCTAAGCCCGCGATTGATGCGTTTAGCAATTTATTTATGCGTAAGGTAAAAATCATGAATATCCCTTATGCATATCAGCAGTACTTGATAAAAATTTCCGAATAAGTCTATTGATTGGGTTGGAGGGTGTCGTTGGCGGTGAGAGGGTTTTGGGGACTGTTATTTATTGGCTTTGTGTGAATTCTAGAAGTGTTGTTTCATCGATCACGCTGATGCCCAGCTTGATCGCTTTCTCTAGCTTGCTGCCGGCCTCAGCCCCGGCCACCACGTAGCTGGTTTTCTTGCTCACGGAGCTGGTGACCTTGCCGCCCGCCGCTTCGATCAAACCCTGGGCAGCGCTGCGGCTGAGGTTGGGCAGGGTGCCAGTCAGCACGAGGGTTTTGCCCGTGAGTGGCCCGGGGCCATCGCTGCTGCCGCTGTTGGGATCGGCCTGCAGTGGCAACTGCAGCTCCGCCAATTCGGCCATCAGCGCCTGGTTGGCCTCGGTGCTGCGCCACTGCTGCAGGGATTGGCTGATCTCCGACCCGATGCCATAGAGCCCATGCAGGGCGTCGCCATCAGCCGCTTTCAGCTGCTGCCAGCTGGGGAATGCTGCCGCCAGGGTTTTGGCGTTAACACTGCCCACATGGTGAATGCCCAGGGCATAGAGCAGGCGGTGCCAGGGCCGCTGGCGTGAGCGCTCCAGGGCCTGGATCAAATTGTTGGCCGATTGTTCGCCCATGCGCTCAAGGCTGGCCAGCAGGGCGGCATCGAGGCGGTAGAGGTCGGCGATCGAGCCCACCAGGCCACGATCCACCAGCTGTTCAATCAGCTTGCTGCCCAGGCCATCGACATCCATCGCATCCCTGCTCACCCAGTGGCGCAGGGCGCCGCGCAGGATGGCGGGGCAGCTGCTGTTCACGCAGCGTGTGACTGCTTCGCCGGCTTCCCGCACCACCGTGGAGTTGCACTCAGGGCAGCGGTCGGGCAGTTCCAGCCGTTGAGCACCGGCCGGGCGCAGTTCGCTGAGCACCCGCACCACCTCGGGAATGATCTCCCCGGCTTTGCGCACCACCACGGTGTCGCCTGCGTGCAGATCCAGTTCCTGCAGGCGATCGGCGTTGTGCAGCGTGGCGCGGCTCACGCTGGTGCCGGCCAGGGCCACCGGCTCAAATTCCGCCACGGGTGTGATGGCACCGGTGCGTCCCACCTGGGTCATCAGGCGCAGCAGCCGGGTGGGGGCTTCTTCTGCGGCGTATTTGAGGGCGATGGCCCAGCGTGGTGCCTTCTGGGTGAAGCCAGCGAGCCGTTGGCCCTCGAGGGCATCGAGCTTCACCACCACCCCATCGGTGGCATAGGGCAGCTGATGGCGGGCGCTATCCCAGTGCTGGAAAAAATTGAGCACCCCAGCCACCCCCTGGCACTGCTCCTGGTGAGGATTCACGCGAAAGCCGGCCTGGGCCAGCCATTGCAGCGCCTCTGACTGGCTTGAGGGTTCGGTTGCATCGCCAGAGAGATGCGCGGTGTAAGCGAAGAAATCGAGGCGCCTGGCGGCCACCACCTTGGGATCCAGCTGGCGCAGGGTGCCGGCGCAGGCATTGCGGGGATTGGCAAATAGGGCTTCGCCGCGGGCTTCCCGCTCGGCATTGATGGCGGCGAAGGTGTCATCGGGGATGAACGCCTCGCCACGCACCTCCACCCAGGCGGGGGGATGCTCCAGCTGCAACCGCAGCGGCACAGCCTGAATCGTGCGCACGTTGGCGGTGATCTCCTCGCCCCGGCGGCCGTCGCCGCGGGTGGCCGCCTGCACCAGAACGCCGTGCTCGTAACTCAGGGCGAGGGCGTTGCCATCGATCTTGAGTTCGCAGACGTAGGCCCGTTGCTGTTCGCTTGGTTCCTCCAGCTGGCGCGCCAGGCGTTCATCAAACGCCTGCAGCTCCTCGCCGTTGAAGGCGTTGTCGAGGCTGAGCAGGCCAATGCGGTGATCAACGCTGCGGAACCCCTGGGCCGGTGCTCCCCCCACGCGCTGGGTGGGGCTGTCGCTGCTGATCAGGGTTGGATCAGCCTGCTCCAGGTCCAGCAGCTCGCGGTACAGGCGGTCGTACACCGCGTCTGCCAGCTCGGGGGCATCGAGCACGTAGTAGGCATGGGCAGCGCGATTGAGCAGAGCGCGCAGTTCCCTGGCCCGCTCTGCTGCAGCTGTGGAGCTGGTCACGGCAGGGTCAGTTGCTCACCGGGGCGATGCGCTCCACGCGCCAGTCCTCTTCCACCTTCACGAAGGTGAAATCCAGCGGCAGCTCCTCGCCGCCTTCGCTCTTGAGTTTCACGGTCAGCATGATCTGCCCCTCCTGGATGCGGGGGCGGCCGGAGCGCAGGTTGCGGTACTTGTTGAGCTTCAGGCCCGCCAGAAAGCGGATGAACTGCTGACGGTTCACGTGCTGGCGATAGCTCTTGGTGGTGAGCAGGTAAGCCGCATCCACCTGACCGGAGGCCACCTTGGTGAAGAACTGCTTGATCAGCGGATTGATTCCCCTAGCGCTGATTACCAGGCGAACGGCACTGACGGTCCAATAGAGCAACAGTGCCCCGGCACCAGCCAGCAGCAGCTTGGAGCCGAGGCCGCGAACCAGTGACCAATCCAGATCCATGGGCAGAAGCGGGCATCGCGCGGGCTGGCACGAGTCTGCAGGACGAAGGCCCGGATCGGTCGGACAATCCTGACCATGCCCCTCGATCCGCTGCCGCCGCTGTTCCACCGGTTGGACCGGGAGCACTTTGATGGTGCCCTGGCCCAGCTGGTGCAGCCGGAGTTGAAGCTGCGCTGGAGCGATGGGCGCATGACCCGCACGGCCGGCTTGTACCGGCGCGGACCGGGTTTGAGTGAAATCGTGTTGTCACGTCCTTTGCTGGTGCCCTTGCCGCGGGTGGCCACCTTGAGCACCCTGTGCCACGAAATGATTCATGCCTGGGTGGATCGCGTGTTGCAGGTGAAGGAGGTGCATGGTCCCCACTTCCGCCGCCGTATGGCCTGCATCAATGCCTCGCAGCAGCAGTTTGAGGTGAGCCTGCGCCACCGCTACCCTCTGCCAGCTGCAGCGGTGCCCTGGTTGGCGGTCTGTCCTGCCTGCGGTCTGAGCTCCCCCTATCGCCACCGCCGTGAGGGCTTGGCTTGTCGCCGTTGCTGCGAGCGCCACAACGGCGGGCGTTGGGATGGGCGTTTCAGCCTGCGCTTTGAGCGTCAGCAGCAGGTCAACCATGGCTGAGTTTTTCGCTGGTCTGGTGGTGAGCGGCTGGGTGATCAGCTGGGTGGGGATGCGGCGTGAAGCGGTCTTGCGGTCACGGCTTCCTAGGCTGGCCGCACTGCGTGAGCGCTGATGGTGGACCGCTTCTTCGATGGGGGCCTGGAGGAGCGCATCGAGGGTTGGATCGACCGCGGCCGTGAGATCGGACGCGAGCTGGTGAGCGATGTGGCCGGTGGTCCGCGGCGGCGGCGACCGTTGGAGGCCATCTCGCGCCGCATGCCGCGTCCCAGCGAGCCGGTGCGGGGCTGGAGCGATGGCGACGATGAATGGCCCGATGACGAGCTGTTCAACCTGCCCCGCTGGCAACGCAGCGAACCCGCACGCCCTGCCCCGCAGGATCCGCTCAACAGCCCGCCACCGCAGGCCGCTGAGCGCACCCCCCGGCGGCCGTTGCCCCGCTCGAGCCGGCGCCGTTCGGCACGCTGATTACGCCGTCTTAACGCTGGCGGCGAACCCTCCGGGATGCAGGCCTGGGGAATCAACCGATGGGACAACTGATTGTGCTGGGGTTTGAGGCCCCTGCGGAGGCCGAGGAGGTGCGCCGTGAGCTGGTGGAGCTGCAGCAGGATCATCTGATCGCCTTGGAGGATGCCGTGGTGGTGGTGCACCACAGCGAAGGCAAGGTGGAGCTGCGCCAGGCCCTCAATCTCACCGCCGCAGGCGCCGTGAGTGGTGGTTTCTGGGGTTCCCTGGTGGGTTTGCTGTTTCTCAATCCGCTGTTGGGGGCCGCTGTGGGGGCTGGCGTGGGGGCCACCTCGGGGGCGCTCACCGATTTGGGCATCAACGATGGGTTCATGCGGGAGGTGGGTGAAACCCTCAAACCCGGCACTGCTGCCCTCTGCTTGCTGGTGAAGGAGGCCACGGTGGATCGGGTGGTGGAGAAGCTGCGCCGCCATGCGCCCCATGCCCGCTTGTTGAGCACCAACCTCAGTCACACCGATGAAGACCACCTCAAGGCGTTGCTGGATCAGGCCAGCAAGCAGGCGGAAGCCCTGCGCTTGAGCTGAATCAGCCCAGCAGTGGCCCTCCATTGCTGCGCTGGATCACCACCACCGATGGCCGCGGCACCGCTCCGGCCTCGCCGCTGGGCCAGTTCGAGCCCAGGGGCACCACCCGCTGCTGCTGCACGACCTCCCCATTGGTGAGGCGCACGTGAAAGGTGCGTGTGGCCGTGGCGTTGTTCTGGCGGCTGCCATGGCCTTCGCCTGGGTGCTGCACCGCTAGAAACAGGCTGTCGCCGTTGGCGTTGAGTGCCAGGCCGGTGAGTTCGCATTCCGTTGGGCCGCTGGCGAAGCAGTGGGCTTCACCGGCCTGTGCGCCGCTGGTGGGGATCACCCAGCAGCTGTTGTTGCCGAAGCTGCCGCCGTTGTGGTCTGGGTTGTTCTGGCTTCCTGTGCCGATGTCGGTGGTCATCCACAGGGCCCCGCCGGGATCCACCGCCAGATTGTCGGGATTGGCAAAGCCCAGGCCGCCCTTGGCTGGTGCGCCACCGGTGGCCACCAGTTGCCAGCGGAAGCGCTGCTGTCCCTGATCGCTCAGGCGCATGATCCAGCCCTCGTTCCAGGGGGTTTGCCCCTGTGGTCCCTTGAAAATGCTGGGATCTGGCCGGCCATCGCGATCGGGCACCCCCGAGGTGAAGCTCACCAGCAGATCGCCGCTGCTTGGATCGATCACCGTGTCTTCCGGCCGGGCTGTGGCGGTGATGCCGGCGGCATTGGCCGCCAGGTGGGCATCGATCAGCAGGGCGCCCAACTGGGCGTCGCCCTCTCCGGCATAGAGCTCCCCGAGCGTGGCAAAGCGCTGGCGGTAGCTGTTGAGCTCGGCTGCGCTGCTGAGGCGCTCGGAACCACCGCGGCTGCGTTCGCGGTGGGGCACCAGCACCGGTGCCGGCAGGGGGGCAACGGGGGTGTCAGGGCGCAGGGGTCGCCATTCGCCGCTGCCATCGCTGCGGAAGACGGCGCCATAGAGGGTGCCCTTATGCAGCAGTTGGCTGTTGCTTGGATCCGTTGGCTCCTCGATGCGGCCGTCGCTCACGAAGCGGTAGAGATGGCCGCCGCGGCGGTCGCAACCGGAGTAGAGCACCAGGGGTTCTCCGGCCTGGGCCTTCACCGCCACCGCTTCATGGCGGAACCGACCGAGGGCGGTGTGTTTGGTGCCGGGATCACTGGGGTTGTTGGGGTCGAGTTCCACCATCCAGCCGTACTTGTTGCCCGCCAGGCCAAAGGGATTGCCCAGGCCTGAGAGCTTGCGTTCGGTGCAGCGGAAGGGGCGGGCGCTGGGGGGATAGGCGCTGCCATCGGCATGCACCGCCTCCGGCACCTGGCTGTGGAAGTTCTCCTCGGCGCTCAGCACTGTTCCCCAGGGGGTGCTGCCGCCGGAGCAGTTGGCGAAGGTGCCGATGATGCGATCCCCCAGGCCATCGTCGTAGCCGCGTTTTTGGCTCAGGCGGAACACCGCTGTGGCCGGTCCGCTGCTGCGCAGCAGCTGCTCGCTGTGCTGCAGGCCGCTGAGTCCATCGATGCGCCGGTCCTGGGGGCCCGGTTCCCGGCGCCAGTGGCCGTTGGTGCTGCGTTGCAGCCGGATCACCCCCAGCCCCTGATCCCTGAGGGCGGCGCCCGCTAAGTCACGGATGGCTGCTTTGAGTTCGTTGTTGGGGGGGGCGCCCCACACATCCAGGCGCCCATTGCTGCTGGCCAAGGCTTGCATCACCTGGGTGTAGGGCAAGGCTTGGCCGCTGATGGCTGCAAAGCCCTGGCGCCAGGGCAGGGGGCTGATGTACTCGAAGTTGACCGTGAGCAGCGCTGTGTCAGCGCTCAGCTGGCGCAGGGCGAGATGGTCGTTGTTGTAGCCAAAGCGCCCCTCGCCCACCGGATCGCCCCAGCTGGCGAGCAGGGTTTGGCTGTAGCCCGCCGGCAACTCCAGGCGGTCGCTGATTTCCACCTGGCCATAGGCGAGGTGCTGCTGGGCTGCACTGAGCCCATCGCTGGGCAGCGGCAGGGGGGTGCGCAGGGGCTGAAAGGGCAGCCTCGGTGTTGCGCTGGTTCGGCTCAGACCTGCTTGGCCCAGGCCCAAACTGCTCACCCCGGCCCCCAGCAGCAGGAGAAACTGCCGGCGTTGCAGGGCCATCGAGGGGGCTTGCTGACGTTGCCTGCAGCCTAGGGGGCTGAAAACGGAGCTTTCTCTGCAGTCCCGAGGCCTGGTGGAGAGGCCTGGCTAGGCGGGGGATGCCCGGCGCTGCGCTGCGATGGAACCTGTTGTTGTTGGCCTATTGGCCCTGGGGCTCAGCACGCCTGTGGCCCAACCCAGTGGGAGTGAGATTGCTCTGGCGCAGGAGCCGGTGCTGCTGCAGGAGGAGGTGATCAAGGTGGCCAACCCCTGCGATGAGGGCACCCCCTTTGTGCACAACTACGGCTCGTTCACGATGCAGCAGTACGGCTATCAGAGCTGTCCCGTGCCTCTGTTTTGAGCTGGTTCACCTGGAAGCCGCAGCCCAGCAGTTGCAGCCGAGCATTGACTGCCGGCACCAGATGGGTGGGGAGCTCCTCAGCCATCTGGGCCGGTGAGGTGGTGATGGAGGGGGATCCCTCCTCCAGGGCCGCCAACAGATCGGCCCATTGCAGGATCAGCTGCTGATCATCCACGGCGTTGAGCCCCAGCCCAAGCAGAAGCTCGCTGCAGCGTTCCTCATGCCAGAGCGGTGAATGGTGGGCATTGGGATCGGGGCGGCTGTAGGCGTAACCGCCATCGATCGCCACATCATTGGGGTGGCCTTGAGGGTCGCGCAGGCCAGCCTCGCTGAGCAGCTTGCCGCAGGCCACCGCTGAAACGCCAAAGCGTCGACCGAGGTCAGTCAGGGTGAGCCAGACATGTTGATGGTCCATGGGCGTCCCGTCGGGCCATCCCATGCTGACGTCCAGCACGATGCGCGCAACCTGTCAACAGGCTTTTGCATCATTCCCGCACAGTTTTAACAAAAGTTCATTATTTTCCGTGTCAACCGCTGGCCCCAGCCACCGCTCCAGGGCTGGAGAGAACACTTCGCGGATCACAGTCAGGGGTTGACCTTGGCGGAAAAAGCGGTAGTGCCTGCTCCAGAACGGCCCGTCCCCCTGCAGCCTCTCTTGCAGCCAGGGGGCCTGCACCAGCGCCAGGCCATCCACCTCCCGGAAGAGTTCGGCCCGGTTGGCGGTGAGGCTGCGCCAGATCGGCAGCTCCCGTTGCTTGAGATGGTGCTCAGCCTGCTGCTGGTTCCACCAGCTCTCGGCCC
Organism: Synechococcus sp.; assembly: GCA_035286165.1. Taxonomy (GTDB): domain Bacteria; phylum Cyanobacteriota; class Cyanobacteriia; order PCC-6307; family Cyanobiaceae; genus RCC307. The sequence continues at coordinate 2,548 of JAYKHZ010000058.1, read as the reverse complement.
AGGCCAACGTTTGGCCGTTGCAGCTCAGCCACACCTGTCGCCGCAACAGGGGTGTATCCAGTTCCCCCACTTCCGCTGGCGTGTGGCGGTCGTGTCCGGTGTCGGCGGCCATGGCGGCGAGGTCCACGGCCACAGGATCACCGGTGAGCAGTTGCAGGTGGCGGGTGGGGCTGCCATCCCCCAGGAGCAGCAGTTGCCAGGGGCCCCGCAGCAGGGAGCCCTGCAGCGTTGGATCGCTCCACAGCACTTGGGGTGATGCCCGCAGCACACCGCTGATGGGATCAGGGCTCAATCCATACTGCCCGCCTGTCGCGACGCTAACGACCCCCCAGGCTCAGCTGCCGCCGCACGCCGTTGCGGCTGATGTCCACTTGGTCGCTGCCGAGTGTGTCCAGCCGCCAGCCGGTGGCGCCGATGGGTTCACCCACCCCGCTGCTCACCGAACCGCCCTTGGTGTTGAAGATTGCCGATCCCGCCTGCCCCGGCACCTGCACCACCCCCAGCAGTTCCGGCAGATCCTGGGGTTCGGCCTCAGCTGCTGCCGCGGTTGCGGCAGCTGGCAGTGGCGCCAGCGGCGGCAGCTCGGCGGGGAGCGCCACGCGGATCGGCGCTGCCACCGGTAGGGGTGCCACCGCTGGGGGCTCCGCCTTGGGCGGCGCCTGGCTGGGCAAGGGGCCGAGCCGTTCCAGCAGTTGCAATTGCCGTTCCTGGCGCAGGTCATGGCGGGCGCTGAGCCACTGGCGCCACAGCAGCAGGGCCACCCCAGCAGCGGTGCAGCTCACCAAGCTCACGGCCAGTAGCAGGGCCACCAGGGTGCGGGGGCGTGCGCTGAGCCGTTGCCTTGTTGCGGGGGCCTCAGCGGTCTGGGCTTCAGCAACCTTGGTCACCACCGGTGCCACCGGTTCGAACACCCGATCCATCACCTCTTCGGCGCGCAGCTCCCAGTAGGCCTGGCTGCGCAGATGGCGGGACTGGAGCTGGCTGAGGGGAGTGGGGCTCAGGGGGCTGGAAGCGAACGCCCCAAGCTATCGATCGCGTCCCGTGCTGGCGAGGGGGGCTTGGCTTTGGCTGCGCTCCTGCAATTCCAGCCACAGCAGCAGGGCCGTGATGTCCGCCGGGCTGACGCCTGGCAGCCGGGAGGCTTGCCCCAGGTTGAGGGGCTGGGCTGCGCAGAGGCGTTCGCGCGCTTCCCGTGACAGGGTGCCGATGGTCTGAAAATCGGTGCCGGCCGGAATGGCGCGTTCCCCCTGGCGTTGCACCCGTTCGATCTGCTGGGTTTGGCGTGCCAGGTAACCGCTGTATTTCACATCGATTTCGGCGGCTTCCAGCACATCCAGTGGCAAGTCGGCCGCGGCAAGTCCATGGCGCACGAGATCACGGCCATGGAATCCAGGCCGGCGCAGCAGATCGGCCAGGGTGATGGAGCCTTTGATCGCCGCACCGGTTTCCTCCACCACTGCCGCGGCAGCCGGATCACTGGCTTTGAGCCGCACGCTCTCGAGGCGCCGTGTCTCGGCTTCGATTGCCGCCAGCTTGCGCTGATAAATCTGCCAGCGGCGTTCATCGATCAGGCCCAGGTCGTGGCCCAGGGGTGTCAGCCGCCGGTCGGCATTGTCGCCGCGGAGCACCAGGCGGTATTCGCTGCGGCTGGTGAGCACCCGGTAGGGCTCACGCAGATCCTTGGTCACCAGATCGTCGATCAAGGTGCCGATGTAGCTGCCCTCCCGGGGGAAGTGCACCGGCGTCTTGCCCTGGATTAGGCGAGCGGCATTGAGCCCAGCCACCAGGCCCTGGGCCGCTGCTTCCTCATAGCCGGTGGTGCCATTGAGCTGGCCGGCGCTGAACAGCCCCTGCACCCGTTTGGTTTGCAGCGAGGGGAGCAGCTGGGTGGCCGGCAGGTAGTCGTATTCCACGTTGTAGGCGGGCCGCAGCATCACGCACTGTTCCAGGCCGGGGAGGGTGCGCAGCAGCTGCAGTTGCAATTGCTCCGGCAGGCCGGTGGAGAAGCCCTGGATGTAGAGCTCCGGGGTGTCGCGCCCCTCCGGCTCCAGGAAGATCTGGTGCGACTCCTTGTCGGCGAAGCGCACGATCTTGTCTTCGATGGAGGGGCAGTAGCGGGGACCCTTGCTGTCGATGAAGCCGCCGTAGATCGGCGTGAGGTGCAGATTCTCCCGGATGAGTTCGTGGGTGGCCGCGGTGGTGCGGGTGATGTGGCAGCTCATCTGCTCACCGCTCACCCAGGCCTCTGGATCAAAGGAGAACCAGCGATCGGCGGCGTCACTGGGCTGTTCCTCCAGTTGGGCCAGGGCCACGCTGCGGCGATCCACCCGGGCTGGGGTGCCTGTTTTCAGCCGCTCGGTGCTGAAGCCCAGGGCCTGCAGTGCTTCGGTGAGGCCTTCGGCCGCTTGCTCCCCGGCACGGCCGGCGGGCATCGATTGATTGCCCACCCAGATCTGCCCACCCAGGAATGTGCCGGTGGTGAGCACCACAGCTTCAGCCCGGTAGCAGCTGCCGAAGTAAGTGCGCACGCCGGTGATGCGCAAATCGC
>JAYKHZ010000057.1:0-7237 GCA_035286165.1 Synechococcus sp. | reverse complement strand
TCTCCAAAGAACACCATCTGCTTGGCGGTTACGCCTTCATCGGTGAAGGCATTCCTGTGGCCCTTGGTGCCGCGTTCACCAGCCGCTACAAGCGTGATGCCCTCGGCGATAGCTCCAGCAACGCTGTTACCGCAGCGTTTTTCGGTGATGGCACCTGCAACATCGGCCAGTTTTACGAATGCCTGAACATGGCGCAGCTGTGGAAGCTACCCATTCTGTTCGTGGTGGAGAACAACAAGTGGGCCATCGGCATGGCTCACCACCGCGCCACCAGTGATGTGGAGATCTGGCGCAAGGCGGCCGGTTTCGGTATGCACGGTGAAGAGGTGGATGGCATGGATGTGCTGGCCGTTCGCGATGCCGCCCAGCGGGCGATTGAGCGGGCCCGCGCGGGTGAAGGCCCCACCCTGCTGGAGTGCATGACTTATCGCTTCCGCGGTCACTCCCTGGCGGACCCCGATGAGCTGCGCGATCCCGAGGAGAAAGCCTTCTGGGCTGAGCGTGATCCGATCAAGGCCTTCCACGCCGAGATGCTCAACCGCGGCCTGCTCACGGCTGATGAGATGGCCAGCATCGACAAGGAAATCGATGCGGAAGTGCGCGAAGCCGTGGAGTTCGCCCTGGCGGCACCTGAGCCCGATGCCAGCGAACTCACCCGCTACATCTGGGCGGAAGACTGAAGCCCTGAGCTAAAGACCGTGCAGCCTGGCTTGATCGCTGGCGGCGCGGAACACAAGGCCATGGCGCTGCACCAGCGGCTCCATGGTGTCGTAGCCACCGCCGATCACGCTGGCCAGGGGAATACCCCGCCGTAAACAGGCATCGATTACCAGGTGATCGCGCTGCAGCAGGCCGTTGTTGCTGAGCGACAGCTTGCCGAGGCGATCATCGCGGTGGGGATCCACGCCTGCGTTGTAGAGCACCAGCTCGGGCTGCCATTGATCCAACAGCTCGGGCAGCTGATCACCGATCGTGGCCAGGTAGGCCTCATCTTCAGTGCCGTCAGGCAGGGGAAGATCGAGATCGCTCTGCTGTTTGCGGGCGGGAAAGTTGCTGGCCCCATGCACAGAGAAGGTGAACACTCGGGGTTCCTGCGCAAAGATCAGGGCGGTGGCATCGCCCTGGTGCACATCGAGATCCACCACCATCAGGCGTTGCAGACGTTCTTCCTGCAACAGCACCTTCGCCGCCACAGCCACGTCATTGAAAATGCAAAAGCCGCTGCCGTGGTTTGGGAAGGCGTGGTGGGTGCCGCCAGCCAGATGGCAGGCCAGGCCATGGCGCAGGGCCAAACGGGCGGTGAGCACGGTGCCCCCCACCGACAGCCAGGTGCGCTGCACCAGGGGTTGGGTGGCAGGAAGGCCGATGCGGCGTTGGGCTGAGCGCTCCAGTTCCCCGCGGGCAAAGGCCTGGTGATAGGGGCGCCCATGCACCAGCTCCAGCCAGCGGCGCGGACAGGGCAGGGGGGTATGGAGCTGCTCAGAGCGGGCCAGCCCCTGCTGCTCAAGGAGCTGGAGCAGGAGCTTGAATTTCGCCATCGGGAAGCGATGGCTTGAGGGGAGAGGAGCGCTGTAGCGCGGGTGATAAACGAGGGGAACCCTCAAGGTCAAAGCTGGGTGGGCACGCGGCGGGTGAGGTGGCGCAACTTGCGTAGCGCCTTGAGTTCGACCTGACGCACCCGCTCGCGCGAGACATCCATCAAGCGACCGATCTCGGCCAGGGTGTGGCGTTGTTCGCCACCAAGGCCAAAGCGCAGTTCCAGCACCTGCTTCTCCTGGTCGGTGAGGTAGCTGAGCCAGCGGCCCAGCTGCTCGTGGTGCATGCGCCGCTCCACCGCCTCGAGGGGCTCCTCGTTGCGGCTGTCAGCGATCAGTTCACCCAGGAAGCTGCGCCCCTCCTCGCCACTGATCGGAGCATCGAGGCTGGAGGTGGTGAGCGCCTGGCGCAGCAGGCCATCGAGTTCATCGAGCCCCATATCGAGCTCAGCGGCAATTTCCTTGCGGCTGGGCATGGCCCCCAGTTTGTGGGCCAGATCCATGGTGACCTTGCGCACCGCAGCGAGGCGCTCGCTGAGGTGCACCGGCAGGCGGATCGTGCGCGACTGGCAGGCGATGGCCCGGGTCATGCTCTGGCGAATCCACCAGAAGGCATAGGTGGAGAACTTGTAACCACGGGTGGGATCAAATTTCTCCACAGCCCGCTCCAGGCCCAGGGAGCCCTCCTGAATCAGGTCAAGCAGTTCCAGTCCCTTGCCCTGATATTTCTTGGCAACGCTCACCACCAAGCGCAGGTTGGCTTTCATCATGCGCTCCTTGGAGCGACGGCCCACGCGGATCAGTTTTTTCTCTTTGGGCGTGTACGACTCCGGGTCGTCCCGTTCCATCAGGCCCATCATGGTTTGCACCTGATTGCCCAGCTCGATTTCTTCAGCGGGAGTGAGCAGGGGCACACGGCCGATGGTGGAGAGGTACCAGCTGATTGGGTCGCTGCCACGCTTGCGGCTTTGTTCAGCAGCAGCTGTTGGTGTTGCGCTCATGAATCCGCCTCGCTCCAGGGCTTGAGCGTCGTACGGGCTTGAGGCATCCAGGTGTGATTTCAGTAACCTTTTAGATTCCGAGTAGGAAATCAAGACAAAAGGTGATTCAGGCTTAATAATTAACACTGAATCGATTCATTTCGAGACACAAACTGTTGCCTTGGCTGCTTTTTTCGGGCTTGCCTGAGTCTTCTCTGAGAGTTCCGAATTGCTTTTGATTTGCTCCTGTTGCGCCGCTGATTCCAGCGTTATGGGGTGTTGATTTCCCCATGAATTGATGGCGCATCAGCTCAGCTGCTGCAGTTGCTGGGCCACCGCCAGCGGTGCAGCGCTGCCGCGGCCCCGCCCAGCGCAGACCATGCCCGCACTGGCATGGCGCAGTGCCGCCTGGGCGAAAACGGCGTGGAATCCGGCACTGCTGGGCTCATGGCCCGCGGCCAGGGCCATGGCCCCCATGGCGGCGCTGTAGCCCGCCAGCACATCGCCAAGGCCGGCCCTTGCTGCCCATGAATCGCTTTGCAGCACTTGATGCACCGCCCCATCGGCGGAGGCGATCAGGCTGTGGGCGCCCTTGAGCAGCACGCTGCAGCGGCAGTGCTGCGCTGCTTCGGCCACCGCCTGCAGCGGTGGGGCTGCAGCCAGGTGCGGGAACAGCCGTTGAAACTCGGCGTGGTGGGGGGTGAGCCAGGTGGGGCCCTGGCGCTGCTGCAGCCATTGGCTGGCCTCGCCCGTGGCCGCGAGGCGATTGAGCCCATCCGCATCGAGCAGCAGCAGCCCGTTGAAGGCCTGCAGGCCGCTGGGCAGGCTGCCGCCCCCCACCCCTGGGCCAAACACCACGGCATCCAGCCGCTCCAGTGGCGCTGTGTCTGGCTGCAGCACCACATGGGGCAGCACCTGCCAGAGCTGTGCATCCATCGGCTGTGGCACCACCGCTTCCAGCCAGCCCAGGCCCGTGGCACTGGCGCCCTCCAGGGCCAGGCGGGCCGCTCCGGGGTAGGCCGTGCTGCCGGCGATCACCCGCAGGCGGCCGCGGCCGTGCTTGCTGGCTGCGCGATCGGCTGCTGCATCCGGAGCTCCAGTCGCTGTTGCATCACTGCTCCAGAGGCCTCTCGTGGCGCCGGCCCCCCAGCGCTCCAGTGCAGTGGCGGGGAGGTGCAGCTCAATGCGCTGCTGCTCCCCCACCCAGGCCATGGCGCAGTCCTGCCAGAGCCCCTGTTTCCAGGCACCCACCACCAGGGTGCGGTTGCAGCGAGCGGTGCTGGCCCCGGTGGGTTGGCCGCTGTCGCTGCAGAGGCCACTGGGTGCATCGATGCTCCACAGCGGCTGGTTGCTCTGGTTGCGCTGCAGCAGCACCTGGGCCACCTCCCCCTGCAGGGGGCGCCGTTGCCCCAGGCCGAAGAGGGCATCCAGCCACAGGGCTGGTGCGTTGGCATCGGGGGGGTGCTGCAGCCTTGGAATCCCCAGCCATTCGGCATGGCGCAGGTGGCTGGTGGTGAGGGGCTTGTGCTCGCTGAAGGGGCTCCAGATCTGCACGGCAATGCCGCGGTTGTGCAGCTCCCGGGCCACCACCAGGCCATCACCGCCGTTGTGCCCAGGCCCCACCAGCACCAGCAGCCCGTGCTGTTCCAGCAGCGGCCACTGCAGCACCGCCTGCGCCAGGCCAAGTCCCGCCTTTTCCATCAAGGCCGCCACCGGCAGCCCGCTGGCGAAGAGATCGGCTTCCAGACCCTGCATCGCCGCGCTGCTCAACAGCAGGTGATGGGCATCGGCTTGGGGCCAGCTGGGCTGCACCACAGGGGGGCGGGGTGGGGGCAGTTCCATGATGGAGAGATCGTGCCGATCGGCCTTTCAACCCGGTCGTTTTGTTGGTTTGGCCCGTTTCTCAACGATTCCTGTTGCCGCTGATGCCTCCGTGGCTGCCACCCCCGCCGGGGCGGAAGCCCTGCAGCGGCTGCAGGCCTGGCCCGGGGAGCACCGCGTGGCGGTGGGGCTCTCCGGTGGTGTCGACAGCTCACTCACCGCGGCCCTGCTGGTGGAGGCCGGTTGGCAGGTGGAGGGGCTCACGCTCTGGTTGATGAGCGGCAAGGGGGCTTGCTGCGCTGAGGGATTGGTGGATGCCGCTGGCATCTGCGAACAGCTGCAGGTGCCCCACCACGTGGTGGATTTCCGCGAGCACTTCAAAGAGCAGATCGTTGATTTTCTGGTTCAGGGCTATGGGGATGGCATCACCCCCTTGCCCTGCTCGCGCTGCAATCGCGAGGTGAAATTCGGGCCGATGTTGCGCTGGGCGGAGCAGGAGCGGGGCATCGAGCGCCTCGCCACCGGCCACTACGCCCGGGTGCGCCCTGCGGCGTTGAGTGCCAACGGGTGCCATCAGCTGCTGCGCGGCTTGGACAGCCGCAAGGACCAGAGCTATTTCCTCTACGACCTGCCCCAGGAGTTATTGGGGCGTTTGGTGTTTCCCCTCGGGGAGCTCACCAAGAGCGACACCCGCGCCGAAGCTGAGCGCCATGGCCTGCGCACGGCCCAGAAACCGGAAAGTCAGGACCTCTGCCTGGCGGATCACCACGGCTCGATGAAGGCGTTTCTTGATGCCTATCTGCCGCCACGGGCTGGGGAGATCGTGCTGCGGGATGGCCGCGTGGTGGGCTCCCACGATGGGATCGAGCACTTCACCATCGGTCAGCGCAAAGGGCTGGGGGTGGCCTGGAGTGAGCCCCTGCATGTGGTGCGGCTCGATGCCGCCATGAACCAGGTGGTGGTGGCCCCCCGGGCAGAGGCAGCCCGCAGCGACTGCGTGGTGGGGGCGGTGAACTGGGTGTCGATTCCAGCGCCGAGCGGGCCCATGGCCGTGGAGGTGCAGGTGCGCTACCGCAGTGCCCCTGAACGGGCCCAGTTGATTCCGCTTGAGCCCACCGCTGCGGATCAGGCCGCGGAGCGTCCCCACCGCTGCCGGTTGGAGTTTGCCGAGCCCCAGTTCTCGATCACCCCAGGCCAGGCCGCCGTGTTTTACGACGGTGAGGTGTGCCTCGGCGGCGGCTTGATTCAGGCCTGAGCCTCACCAGTGGGGATCGCTGGCGAACTCCACCTTGAGCGTGGCGTTGCCGCTGGGCACGCTGCTGATGCAGGCCCGCAGCAGCTCGCCATTCACCTCGATTTCACAGGCGCCGCAGCTGCCCCCGAGGCAGCCGGTGGGGATGCTCACCCCGGCCGAGCGGGCCTCCACCAGCCAGTCGCCCCCGGCTTGAACCTCTGAGCTGCGGCCATTGGGCCAGCGCACTGTGATCGCTTGCGGGGAGGGCATCAGGGCTGCAGCAACGGCTCCAGATTCACATGGGCCTCAAAGGCATCGGCGAGGCGATCCAGCAGCAGGTCGCGCTGCTGGCCGTGGTGGGGTTGATCCAGCGGCAGCGGCGGCAGCTGGCGGCGTTGCCGCAAGTGGTTGAGCCAGTGGCGCCGCCAGGGGCCGTTGTCGAACACGCCGTGGAGGTAGGTGCCCGCCACAGACCCTTGAACCCAGCCCAGTTCGGGGGCCTCAGGGCAGAGGGGTTGGCTGCTGCCATGGGCTTGGCTGCTGCCGCGATGCAGCTCAAATCCCTGCAGCAGGCTGCCTGCGCTGGCGGGCCAGTGGCTGATCTCCTGGCGCTGGCGCAGGGCTTTGCTGCCGCCAAAGCAGGTGCGCAGGGGCAGCAGCCCCAGCCCCTGGGCGCTGCCTGCCTTGCCCCCTTCCACGCCATCGGGGTCATCCAGTTGTTCCCCCAGCATCTGCATGCCGCCGCAGATGCCGAACACCGCACCACCTGTGGCGGCGTGCTGCTGCACCTGCTCCCCCAGGCCGCTGCTGGTCAGGGCATCCAGATCGCGCAGGGTTTGTTTGCTGCCGGGCAGCACCACCGCGTCGGCGTGACCCAAGGGATCGCCAGGGCGAATCCAGCGCAGCCGCACGCTGGGTTCGGCCTCCAGTGGATCGAGATCGGAGAAATTGCTGAGCGAGGGCAAGCGCAGCACGGCGATCTCCAGTTCAGCGCTGGCCTTGCGGGGCCGGCGCTCCAGCAGATCGAGGGAATCCTCCGGCGGGAACACCTCATCAAGCCAGGGCATCACCCCCAGCACCGGCACCCCCGTGTGCTGCTGCAGCCACGCCACACCCTCATCAAACAGGGAGCGGCGACCGCGGAAGCGATTGATCAGCAGCCCGCCGATCAGGGGCCGTTCCACGGGCCGAAGCAGTTGCAGGGTGCCCACGATCTGGGCGAACACGCCGCCCCGCTCGATGTCGGCCACCAGGAGGCAGCGGGCCCGCAGGTACTGGGCCAAGCGCAGGTTGGTGAGATCGCGATGCTGCAGGTTCACCTCCACCGGTGAGCCAGCCCCCTCGAGCACGAGCCTGCCGCCCGGGTGGGCCGCGCGTAAGTCATCGAGGCCGCGGCGGATGGCGCGCCAGCCTGGTTGAAACCACTCCTGGTAGTAATGCTCTGCTCTGGCCTGCCCCACGCTGCGACCTCCGTGGATCACCTCACTGGTGGAATCCCCCTGGGGTTTGAGCAGCACCGGGTTCATGGCGCAGCAGGGCTCCAGCCCCGCGGCCCAGGCCTGCAGGGCCTGGGAGTAGGCCATCTCGCCGCCCGCCTGATCCACCCAGGCGTTGTTGCTCATGTTCTGCCCTTTGAAGGGCAGGGGTTGCTCGCCGCGGCGCAGCAG